>CACZYY010000160.1 GCA_902785455.1 uncultured Spirochaetaceae bacterium | reverse complement strand
TTCTCCAGCTCCGCATTGATTTTTACGGTGTCGTACAGCTCGCGTACGGCTTTCTTCACCTTTTCCATGCCGATAAGCTCATTCAGCTCGGCAAAGACATCTTCCACGGTGATAGTTTTATTTTCGTTGTGAGGAATATCGACCGAAAGAATTGTCGTGAGCGTTTCTTTTGAAATTTCGTTTTCAGGAAGCTTTGCGATTCTTGAATCCATGTTGAGCTTGATCGTGTCAAAGAGATTTCGCACCGCACGAGCATTTGCAAAATCTTTGCCCTTGTTCTTGCACAAATCTTCAACGGCAGATTTTGCCACATTCTCTGAGCCAATCCCAAACACGAACTGTGATTTTTTCACATTCAGGCAAAGGATTTTGAACAACTCATCCGCAGAGTAATCATCAATGTGAATCTTGTTTCCGAAGCGGCTTTCAAGTCCGGGGTTCATCTTCAAGAAATTCTGCATTTCATTCTGATAGCCCGCCGCAACAACGATGAACTTGCCCCTGTCATCTTCCATTCGTTTTAGAAGAGTGCCGACAGCCTCGGTCGAGTATGAAGAAGAGCCGCCCTCAGAGCCTGCAAGATAATATGCCTCGTCTATAAAAAGAACCCCGCCCATAGCACGGTCGCAAAGGTCGTTCACCTTATCCTTCGTTTGCCCGACATAGCCCGCCGTCAAATCAAGGCCGCTCGTTTCAAGAACCTTATCGCTCGGAAGAAGTCTCATCGCATGAAAGAGTTTTCCCAAGATTCGAGTGACGGTTGTTTTTCCTGTTCCGGGATTTCCAGTGAGAATTATATGAACTTTGGGATTCTCCGCTTTGAGACCGAGAGCCGCCCGCCTCTGATTGTTCTGAATTGTCTGGCACAGTTCACGGACAGACTTTTTGACTGAATTCATGCCAATCAACTCATCGAGCATCGAAAGAATCTCGTCAACGCTCTGGATTTTCACAGTCACAGGCAAATCTTCCGCCAAAATCCGCTTGAGGTCGTCCGCACAAAGATTCGGCTTTTTGCTTAAGCGGGCTGCCTGTTTCTCCATAATTTTTCGCAGGATTTCTTTTTCAACAATCCAGCCGTTCCTATAAGCGGCGTTTTCTTCATGCTTCGCTTCCTGAACACAAACAGAAAATGAGTTTTTAACGCTCTCGTCAAACTCAAATCCGCCGTCGCTAAGTTTCTTTTCAAGGATTTTGACCAGATTCTCATCGCTCACAGGCGAAAAGTCGTAGAAACTCACCAAATCACTAAGTTCTTCTTTTTCTGAAAAGAATTTTTCCAAATCTTCCTGAATACCAGTCAGAATGCAGATTGTCTCGCTCGGCTCTTCCGTAAGCCCTAGAAGAAGCTCATGCAGATAGTTCTGGTCGGTCTGAATATCGTCCACAAGAAGGACGGCAAGGCGGTGCTCGGAAAGATATTTTGCGATGTCAACATCGTACTGATAAAGCCGTTGCAATTTATGAAGCGTCGTCCGCTCGATTCTTTCACCAAAAAGACAGCCCGACTTTTGAAGACGAGCAATGAACCATTCCGCCACAAGAGACTTACCCGTGCCAGTCTCGCCACGGAACACAAGAACATTAGTCTGCATGGCGACAGGCATTCCGATTTTCCGCTGTTTCTGACGGATAAGGAGCGTGTTGATGAACATTTCCAGCTGCGAGCGGACTTCCGAAAGACCGATGAAGTCAGCCTCGCCTGTGCTATTGGGGAAACTCTCCGCACTTGGGGCAACATTGTGAGCAAGTACCTCGTCATTTTGAGGCGCAGGCGAAGAATCTTCTTTTGGGAGAGAAAAACCGCAGTAACGGCAGAATTTTGCAACTGGGCGATTTTCAGCTTGGCAAGCAGGGCAGAGATTTGGCATTATTGTATAACTTCTTCAAGAAAGTCTTTTAAAATTGAAAACTGTTTTATCAATGTATCTATCTTCTTTTCAGGTTTAGATTTTATGCTTTTAAAATAATCAGTATCTTTTGCTTTTTCTTTAAATTTTGAAACATTGTTGATTACGTTTTCAATTGAATTTAACAGTTCCATATTATTTTTAGAGGGGGATCACGGTTTATGGGAAAGAAAATGAAGACGATGGACGGCAACAC
>CACZYY010000159.1 GCA_902785455.1 uncultured Spirochaetaceae bacterium | reverse complement strand
GATTTCACTGACTATCCTATGCTCACACCAAAGTCTCTTTACGGTGGTTCTGCGGGAGTCGGTCTCTTCTATCTTCGTTTGTATCAGGCTACAAAAAAGACCGAGTATCTTGAAGAAGCAAAGTCTGCCGCCAAAGAAATCATCGAAAGTGACGAAGGAGCAGACTTTTACGAGCGCACGCTGAACTCAAAGGCAAGCGGCTCAAAGCTCGTTCACGTTAAAAATATGCCGGGCTGGGCTGCAGGCTACTACAACGGTCCTACAGGAAGCGCATATCTGGTGCTCAAACTTTACGAGCTTACGGGGGATGAGCTTTACAAGAATTATGTGATTAAAGTTGCCGACGATCTTTTGGCATCAAGCAAAAAATCAGAGAGCGGAATTTACTGGAGCGAACAGAACGATTTATGCGGTGACGCGGGATTTGTGACTTATCTTGCAGCAATTTACAAGCTCACCGGCGACAAAAAATGTCTTGAAGCAGCCGTAAGTTTCGGAAATTTTCTTTTGAGCAAGGGAAAGCCTGCACCGCGAGGCGGAACTTACTGGAATGTCGTCGATTTGACGATTATTGACTTCCCCAAGGATGTTTTCTGGGTAAACAACGCTCACGGAACAAGCGGCGTGGGCTGGATTTTTGCAATTCTCTACAACATTTCAAAAGACGAAAAATTCCTGAACGCGGCAAAAGAAGCTGCCAAATATATTGAAGGAATTGCGGTTGGCGACGAAGAAGCTGTTCTCGTGCCATATCTCGACAGCCTTGAGCGCGGCCCTTCGACCGAGTTCTACTATCTCAGCACATGCCACGGACCTGCAGGAACTTCACTCTTGTTCCATATTCTCTACAATATCACTGGCGACAAGCATTATCTGGACTGGGTTTTAAAGTTGAGCCGGGGAATCATCAAGGCTGGAGCACCAGAGGTTTTCAGCCGCGGTTACTGGCAGAGTCAGGCTTTGTGCTGCGGAACGCCGGGCCTGCTTGAGCACTTTGTTTCAGTCTACAAGCTCACGAAAAATCCAGAATTCCTGGAGTACGCAAAAAGAGCGGCAAAAACCGTTGTGGGCCAGTCGTTCGTTGCGGACGCAGACGGTGACATTTACCATCAAAAATCATTGCGAAGATGGAGCGGGGCCTGGTGGAGAACGATTCCGACCGATGTTCATTCTTACACAGGCCTTTACATCGGAAGTGCGGGCAATGCGTGGGCTCTTCTCTCGCTTGCGGCAGTCGAAAAGAACGAAAATCTTATCGAGCTGATTGAGTATAATTATTTCTAATACCCCCTCACAGAGCAAAAGAGAGCACAGAGAGAATTTCATAATATGAGAACTCTCTGTGAACTCTGTGGTCTCTGTGAGAAACATAAAAATTACATAAAAAAGGAGCAAAAATATGGCAAAAATTTATGATTCGATTACAGAACTTGTTGGGGACACACCTCTTGTCCGACTTCACCGATACGAAAAATCTGAGAAACTAGAAGCAAATATTCTCGGAAAATTCGAGTACTTCAATCCATCGGGAAGCGTCAAAGACCGCGCCGCCCTCAATATCATCGAAGAAGCAGAAAAACGCGGCGATATAAAGCCGGGAATGACTCTGATTGACTACACAAGCGGCAATACAGGAATCGGTGAGGCAACTTTTGCCAACGCAAAGGGATATAAATTCGTAGCAGTAATTCAGCCACAGGTTTCTGTTGAACGTTCACAGATTTTGAAGGCACTTGGCGCAGAGCTTTTACAAGTGACAGATGTTCCGGGATTTGCAGAAATGCTCAAAACAGGCCTTTCTCTCGACGGACTTTACAAAGTCATGAACGATTTTGCAAAATCAAATGGCTGGTATTATCTCAATCAGTGCGGTGATCGTGCAAATTCCGAAGCTCATATCAAAGGAACCGGCCCTGAAATTTGGGAAGCAACCGGCGGAAAGGTCGATTATGTAGTGCAGCTCGTTGGAACAGGCGGAACGCTTTCGGGGCTTACTGAGTTTTTCCGCAAAAAGAATCCAAATGTAAAAATCATCGGCGCACAGCCGGCTCCACAATCACTCAAAAACCCGGAATTCCCGGAGCGGAACACAATCGACGGTGTTCTTAAGTTCAACGGAGT
>CACZYY010000158.1 GCA_902785455.1 uncultured Spirochaetaceae bacterium | reverse complement strand
GCTACACGCGTTTTGTGCTTGTAACTATATACGTTTGCCGCTCACGCGGCAGCACAAAACGAGTGTTTTCGTAAGCCGTTTCACTCCTTCGCGCCGTTTTTTGAAATATCCGACAAGTTCAAAACTCGAAATTACTCGGCTTTATAAGCATAGAATGGGGAAAAGCCGAGCTTTGCATTTGCTGAACAGTGCAAAAACAAGCGTAGGGGCGAGCACTTTGATTGTCGTGCTCGTTTGGATTATGGCACGAATCCACTTTGTGCGAGCGAGCGAAGCGAGTCTGACACCTTGTTCGCGCAACCTAGTGAGCGTCAAGAAAACTTGCGAGGCAAGTTTTTAGCGAATCTCCGTAGCAGCTGTGCTGCGAAGGTGGATTCCAGTGCCATGTTCCCGCCGAGAGCTTGTTTTTGTGATTATCCAATAATTTGCAAAACTCGGCATTTGTCATAAGGAATAGATTTATTAAATATTGGAGGCATAAAATGAAAAACGTTGCTTATTACAACGGAAAAATCGGACTTCAGGAGGAACTTACAATTCCGTTCTTGGACAGAGCTATGTTCTTTGGCGATGGCGTTTACGATGCCACCTACAGCGCGAACCGAAAGATTTTTGAAAAAGACTGGCATATCGAGCGATTCTTTAACAGCCTCAAAGCCGTGAAGATTCCTTTCAAGCTCTCAAAGGAAGAACTTGTTGCTGAGCTTCAAAAATGTATCGATGCGATGGACAGTGACGGCGTGTGCTTCGTTTACTGGGAAGTGACCCGCGGTACAGCCCCGCGAAATCATCTTTTCCCGAACGTAGAGCCGAACCTTATTATCAATGTCACTGAGTCAAAGCTCACGGACCTCCGTACCCCGTGCAAGCTCATCACCGAGGAAGACACTAGATTCTTCCATTGTAATATCAAGACTTTGAACCTTCTTCCAAGCGTAATGGGAAGCCAGAAAGCCTTTGAGGCCGGCGCAAAGGAAGTTGTGTTCCATCGTGGCGAGCGTGTTACTGAATGTGCGCATACAAACGTGAACATCCTCAAAGACGGAGTTTACATCACGCCGCCGCTTGACGAGTTGATTCTGCCTGGCGTTACTCGCCGTCACTATATTTCAATCTGCCAGAAACTTGGCGTTCCATACGAAGAGCGTGTTTTCACTTTGGACGAGCTTTTTGATGCGGACGAGGTTTTCATCACTTCGGCAGGCACACTGGGGCTTGCGGCTTATGAAATCGACGGAAAGAAAGTGGGCGGAAAAGATCCTGAACTGCTCAAAAAATTGCAGAAGGCGGCCGTTGAGGATTTTGAAAAAGAAACCGGCTACAAAGCCGACATCGTTTAACACGCGCGGACTTGCCTATGAAACAAACTGAATCCGAATCAATCGAAGACATAGTTTTGCGGCATTCAGACAGGGGAATGGATATTCTCCGGGGCTACAAAACTGACAAATATGCCGAAAAAGCTGCCCGGACAATCCTGGGCTGGGAAAGGGGAGCTGTGTTACTTGCCACTGGATTTTATGTCGCGGGCTTTGCGGAGACAGATGGACCTGTCGGCACCCTCTTCCTTGCCAAGGCATTGAAAAATCTCGGCTTTAGGCCTGTAATCCTCACCGATGATTTTTGCAAGGGCTTTTTTGAGGGAGAGAACATTGAAGTGCTTTACATGTCGCTCACGGCTGACATCGACTGGTGCATGGAAATTCTCGGAAAGTTCACGCCAGTGGGCTTAATCAGTATCGAACGCTGTGGCGAGAACTCTGCGCGTGATTATGCGAACATGCGCGGGGTGAGCATTCGGGCAACGACTGCGGCGGCAGACTTGTTCTTCAGGATTGCGCTCGGCATCGTTCCGACAATCGGCGTGGGGGACGGCGGAAATGAAATCGGTATGGGAAACGTGGCGGACATAATCGAAGAAAAGCTTTCGTTAAAGCCATGCGTCGTGACCGTGGATGAGCTTGTGATTGCGACCGTCTCAAACTGGGGCGCGTATGCAATCATCGCATATCTCGAAAAATTGACCGGAGAAAAAGTCTTCATGGATTTTGAGGATGCGCGGGCCTTTATTAAAAAGACCGTGGACATGGGCAGCGTGGACGGAGTGCTTAAAAAGCAAATTCTAA
>CACZYY010000157.1 GCA_902785455.1 uncultured Spirochaetaceae bacterium | reverse complement strand
AAAGCTTTAATTATGGCTTTGGGAGTTGCCACACTCGCTTCTTGCGGTGGTAATGGTTCAAAAATTACATTGGAGAACGGTGTCTCATTAGGATACGTTTCTGTTCCGGACAATAATTTCTGTATTACAAAGACCGAAATTACACAGGAATTCTACGAGGCGGTCACTGGCGTAAATCCGTCACAGTCAAAAGGTGCTAAATTTCCGGTTGAATCAGTCAGCTGGTACGATGCACTTGTTTTCTGCAACAAGTTGAGCGCACAGCTTGGAAAAACACCGAGCTACAAAATAAACGGAAGCACAAATCCTGCTGACTGGGGGTACACGCCACATCAAAGTTCAATCATCGAAGCAGAAATTGAGTTCAACCCGGACGCAGACGGTTTTAGACTCCCGACAATGGAAGAATGGGATATTGCAATCAAGGGCGGAGAAAATTTCACATATTCAGGAAGCGAAGATTTGGACAGTGTGGCATGGACGGACTGCAACAGCGGCGGACAATTGCATGAAGTCGCTCAGCTAAAACCGAACGGATACGGAATTTATGATATGTCGGGCAATGTTTTTGAATGGGTTTGGAGCGTGCGGAAAGATACAAGCCGATATTTGCGGGGCGGAAGTTATTTTGATGCAGCTCGTGCCGGAAAATGCACTAACAAAGAATTGAACTATGCTTCAAGACAATTCAAAACCGCCGGATTCCGAATCACCTGGAACAAGCCAAAAGAATAAATCTTTGCGGATTTGCCTGCCGTGGGTTGTGGAAAGCTCATAAATCTTCCATAACCCATTGATTTTTTTAGACATGCTCGCCGATAAATTTTTCCATCCAAATCATCGCATACCAGCGGTTGAATTTTTTGCCACAATTATGGAAAGTTCCGACAGTCTTAAAACCAAGATGCTCATGAAATTTCTGGCTGTTGAAATTGAGGTATTCATCTTCGTTGTCGTTTGGAACGCCGATACAGGCATAAAGATTGATAATCCCCTGTTTTTTGAGCTCAGCCTCAAGCGCATCATACAAAGCTCGTCCAAGTCCGTTTTTCTGAATATCCTTATCAACGTAGATTGAAAGCTCCACGTTCCACTGATAAGCCTGACGAGGCTTAAATGTATTTGCGTAGGCATAGGCAAGGATTTTGCCGTCTTTTTCGATGCAAAGATACGGATATTTCTGCGTGATTGCCTCAATGCGACTCTCAAATTCCTGAACAGACGGAACATCATATTCAAAAGTAATCGCCGTATTTTTTACATAATAAGAATAAATATCCACAAGTTTTGCAGCATCAGCCTTTGTCACAGGCCGGATATAATCTTTCCACATAATTTTCACTTCCTTCATAAGCCAGCAGCTCTACACAAATCCTCTTTTACGTTCTGGCCACTTTTGTTTACAAAACATATTACCTTTTCATTACATCTGTCAAGCAAAATTGACGCAATCTTATTTTGCCCTTTCAATAAAAAGCCGGTATTTATCTTCCCGCATTTTGCCTTTCAGAACTTTTATTGCGGCGCCAAATTCATTTGGAACGTCATTATATACTGCTTTTTTCATCGGAATAAAACCTAGATTCAGATAAAGTCCCAGTGCCTTGTAACTCCAGGTCTGAGTATCGAGCCATACTTCTATTCCTGGCATCAGCTCATAAAAGCACTTCATCATGTAAAAGGCCGCGACCTTTCCCAAGCCTAGTGACTGGTACTCTGGAAGACAGCTTAATGCATGAACAACCCCAATTGGTTTTCCTTTTAAGTTCGAATACCATGCCGTTGCCGTTGCAACTGCCTTTCCCGTTTTTTCTTCAATTACGTAGAGCTGTCGTCTTCTCAATTCATCTTCATGCTCAAGATAGTGATTAAAACAGTCGAGTGCATCTTGTACGCTGTTGAATTCAAGAACGGAGTTTTGAATCAGCGCCCATGACTTTTCGTCTCCTTCCTGATAAAACCTTACAGAAAATCCTTCTGGAACTGCTACCGCTTCCGGTTCCTTATAGTTAGGGTTTTTCATAATAATTGAATGAAATTCGATACTTTTATCCAGCATTTTTATACTCCAGAGTGAACTGACTTATTTTTCCAGCAGATTACCGCAATAATTCCAAGATACAAAATTGAAAG
>CACZYY010000156.1 GCA_902785455.1 uncultured Spirochaetaceae bacterium | reverse complement strand
GCGCCGTTCCAAAGTTTCCTTTGTGTCCTTTAATTTCAATCCCTCGACGAAGCCGAATTTTCCCTGCTTGCCTGTGAATTTTTCTGGCTATTTCTTGTGAAATTTCCCCAAAATCTTTGCTTCCATTTTTCGTGAGAACAAATTCTCCGTCATATTGAAGTGGATAATCTTTCGTCATTTCACTCTTCTCCCACTATCTGCAAAATATCCATGCCGAATTTTTCCACCTTTTTTTCGCCCAGACCGTTCACATCGAAGAGGGCTGCTTCTGTGCGAGGCTTTTTTGCGGCGATGTCGTTGAGCGTTCTGTCCCCGAAAATTACATACGGCGGAACGTTCATTTCTTCGGCTTTGCGGCGTCTCCATTTTTTGAGTTCTGTCTGGATTCTTTTGGCTTCGGCATCGTCTCCGAAGTCAACTTCTTTTTTGTGGAGGACGAAGCCTTCTTTCGGGGCACTTTGCTGAGAGTTTGCCTGTGACCATGCGGATTTTTTCTTTTCTGGCTTGGGGAACATGATTCCGTCTGCACTTCCTACGCTCGCATGATATTTGGGGGTAAAACTTTCTTCTGCTCGTAAATCGTTCGTGGTGCTGGCTTTTGTTTTGGGCATATTGAACGGCAGCGTGATTTTGTCACGGTTTTTCAACGCTGCAAGACCGTCGTTTGTGAGAAGGAGAATGTTATAGTCGCCGTACTTCGTGATAAAATTCTTTTCTATTAAAAGATTCACGACTTCGTGCCACTGATTTTTGTCGAGTTCCCGGCCGATTCCCCATGTTGAGAGCATGTTGTGTCCGTTTTCAAGGATTCGCTTTACACGCGAGCCGAGCAGGACGTCAATCACATAAGCTGCCCCAAAGCGCGAGCCTGTACGGATAATACAGCTCATGATTTTCTGGCACGGAATTGTCATGTCCATCTCAGGGAGGGGGCCTTTGTCGCACAAATCACAGCACCGCTCATTTTTGCCTTTAAAAGTTTCGCCAAAATAAGAAAGAAGAAGCTTCCGGCGGCAAGTGCGGCCTGTCGCATACGAAAGCATTCCCTGCAAAAGGTTCTCGCATCGTGTTTTGTCAGCCGCCTCCTCAAAGAAATAGCGGATTTTTCGGATGTCGCCCGCCGAGTACAAAAGAAGTGCCTCGCTGGGAAGTCCGTCTCGCCCGGCTCTGCCTATTTCCTGATAATACTGTTCCAGGGACTTAGGCATGTCGTAGTGAATTACGAAGCGGACGTTGGGCTTGTCGATTCCCATTCCGAATGCAAGCGTCGCCACCATAATCTGAACCTGGTCGCGGATGAATTTTGTCTGATGGTCTGCCCGCACTTCATCTGTAAGCCCCGCATGATAATTGAGCACCGAGTATCCGAGCGAATCAAGCTGTTCTGTAAGCTCATCGACTTGCCTTTTCGAAAAACAATAGATGATTCCGCTTTCGTCGGTGTGCCGTCTGATGCACTCAACGACCTGGTCGAGAGCGTTGCGATTTTTTTGCCTTACATCAAGATAGATGTTCGGACGGTCAAAACTTGAGACAAGCACGGCCGGATTCTGGAGCCTGAGATTTTTGATGATGTCTTCGCGGACGCTGAGCGTTGCCGTTGCCGTGAGGGCCAGAAAGACCGCATCCTTAAACTGGTTTCGAAGCGCGGAGATTTCAAGGTAATCCGGACGGAAGTCATGCCCCCATTCAGAGACGCAGTGTGCTTCGTCAACGGTTATGCAGCTTACGGTCACGCGGGAATCATGCAGCAAGTCGTTGATTTTTGGCGTGACCAGAGTTTCCGGGGCAACATAGACGATTTTTGTCTCGCCCCTGCGGATTGAATTCATCGAGTCCTTGTAATCTTCCCATTCAACGGTTGAATTCAAAAAGACCGCATTCACGCCAGCCGCATTCAAAGCCGCAACCTGGTCCTGCATGAGCGAGATAAGAGGTGAGACTACAACCGTAAGTCCCTCAAAAATCAATGCTGGAATCTGATAGCAAAGCGACTTTCCGCCGCCGGTTGGCATAATAGCCAGTGTATCTTTTTTTGCAAGCACATTAGAAATAATTTCTTTCTGAAGAAGCCGAAAAGAATCATACCCAAACACGCTTTTAAGAACGACTTCCGGTTTTGCGCCAATAAAATTCATATTT
>CACZYY010000155.1:1265-3430 GCA_902785455.1 uncultured Spirochaetaceae bacterium | reverse complement strand
GGCTTAATAGTTTTTAGCATCTGAAAAATTTTATGCCGTATTGTAGAGAAAATTTTGTTTGCCATGATTTATTTCTTTCCTTTGAGATTTTTTGCCAGTCCTCGCAAGCCCCCGACAATCGCTTCCATAAGATTGAAGAGTGGCGGGCAGTGCGATTTTATGTCCGCGAGTGTGAAAGTGAGCGGCGACTGCATTATGCTCACGATACGCGAGTCGTTGATTAGATGCACCGAATTGAACTGGAACTTCGGTTCAGAAATCATCTCCTTTATGTCTTCTGGTATGTCACCTTCTTCTTTTATGCGTTTCTGCAAGGATTTGTCGGCGAGTTTGTAATACGGAATGTAATTTTTTCCGCTGAATTCGCTCGAATAGTAGTGGATGATTTTTGCATCTCTGAGAAACGCAAGTCCGCCGTGGCTCGGCTGACAGTTCCACTTTCCGTCAAGGAATTTCATTTTAAGCCCTATGCGGTAGTTTGCCTCGTTGAGCGCACTCTGGTCGTGCTTGTCGTGCTTTGTGTATGCCGAGTATTTCCAGATTTCGTTCCATTGCTTGAAAAGCTCTTTTGTCTGCTTTGCCTGCTCTTCGGTCTCTGCTTTTGCGAGCACAAGACCGCCGTTGATGTTCGCTCCAAGCTTTTTTGTGCCTGAGAAGCCGAGCTTTTTGTCGCGTGCAAGGAAGTATTTTTTATGGATATGCTCGTCGAGCATACAGTGTCCGTCAAGAACTCCGCCGGTCGTACAATCTTCTTTCTCGATGTCGCTCAAATCATCGCAGATAATTGTGTCGCAGTCGATGTACAGAAAACTTCCGCTTACATATTCAGGGATAGCCGTCTTAATAAGGCGGCTCCTGTCAACATTCGGAACATCATCCGCAAAATCGATGCTGATAATCTGACTCGCATATTTTTTGAGAGCGGTTCGTTTGTTTTCTTCTGTAAGGCTTGCGTTCGTCTTGTTGTCAACGAGAACGATAAGCTGAGCCGCAGGATTATGTTTCCTCAGCGAGTAAGCCGACATCAAAGCCTGTTCGTAATATAAATCCTTTGGTGTCGATGTCAGGACATAAACATATTTCATTTAGTTTTCACCTTTCAACTTTCCGTTTTTTAATCTCTTGAGAACAAGTCTCGTGTGAAGATTTTATCCTTCACATCGGCAAGTTCTTCTGAATATCTGTTTGCGATGATTACATCACATTCTTTTTTGAATTCAGCAAGATTTTTCGTGACCCTTGAATTGAAGAAATCATCTCCCTTGTAGGTCGGCTCGTAGACGATGACCGGGATTCCTTTTGCCTTGATTCGCTTCATTACGCCCTGAATTGAACTCTGGCGGAAATTGTCGCTGTTCGCTTTCATCGTGAGGCGGTAAACTCCGACGGCTTTAGGATGTTTTGCGATAATTGTGTCTGCGATGAAGTCCTTTCGCGTTGTGTTTGACTCAACGATTGCCTGAATCAGGTTCTGCGGAACATCACGGTAGTTCGCCAGAAGCTGCTTTGTGTCTTTTGGCAAGCAGTAACCGCCGTAACCAAACGACGGGTTGTTGTAGAAGTCTCCGATTCGCGGGTCAAGACAGATTCCCTGAATGATTGATTTTGTGTTCAATCCGCGGACTTCTGCGTAAGTGTCAAGCTCATTGAAGAAAGCCACCCTGAGCGCAAGGTAAGTGTTTGCGAAGAGCTTTATTGCCTCTGCTTCGGTACAGTTCGGGAAGAGGACTTCGATATTTTCTTTGATGGCACCTTCTTTTAAAAGGTTTGCGAATTTTTCTGCCTGAGTTTTTAATTCTGGTGCATCTTTCGGCCAGCTTACGACGATTCGGCTAGGGTAGAGGTTGTCGTAAAGGGCGTGCCCCTCGCGCAAGAATTCAGGCGAGAAGAGCATGTTCTTGTAACCGCTTTCTGCACGGAGCTTTTCTGTGTATCCGACTGGAACCGTTGATTTTACGACGATTGTCGCCTTTGAGCCAGATTTTTTGACAAGCTCCACTACAGCCTCAACGCTTGAAGTGTCGAAGTAATTTTTTTCCGGGTCGTAGTTTGTTGGCGTTGAAATGATGATGAAATCAGCATCCTTGTATGCAAGGCTTGCATCGGTCGTGGCCGTTAGGTTGAGTTTTTTTGTAGCCAGATATTCTTCGATTTCTTTGTCGATA
>CACZYY010000155.1:0-1231 GCA_902785455.1 uncultured Spirochaetaceae bacterium | reverse complement strand
ATGATGTCAACTGCATATACTTCATTGTGCTGTGCCAGAAGAATGGCATTTGAGAGACCTACATAACCTGTTCCTGCGACTGCGATTTTCATATTGACCTCGAATGTTTACATTAATGAAGGCTCTAAAAGTTCAGTTTTTTGAGCCAACTTTGGAAATGCATTAGTATAGAAGATTTATAATTTTACTCAGAATCAATAGAATCGGCAAGACATAAAACAATTTGTGTGATATTGTAAACCTTATGAAAAACATTGACTTGGAGAACAAGACCGTACTCGTTACAGGGGCTGCGGGATTTATCGGGAGTTTTCTTTCTAAACGGATTATTGAATCCACAAATTCGTGCCGGGTTATCGGCGTTGACTGTATCACTGA
This sequence comes from uncultured Spirochaetaceae bacterium, assembly GCA_902785455.1. GTDB lineage: Bacteria > Spirochaetota > Spirochaetia > Treponematales > Treponemataceae > Treponema_D. Next base: position 853 of record CACZYY010000155.1, on the reverse strand, counting down.
CTATTATGATGTCTCTCTCAAAGAAGAGCGGCTGTGTATGCTTTCTAAATTTGGAGAGCGATTTACTTTCATTAAGGCTGACATTGCAGACAAAGCCGCAATGGAAAAAATCTTTACCGAGAATAAGATTTCTGTCGTCGTGAACCTTGCGGCTCAAGCTGGCGTAAGATACTCGATCGACAATCCTGACGCATATATTCACTCAAATATGCTCGGATTCTACACGATTCTGGAACTTTGCCGTCATTATCCTGTTGAGCATCTAGTTTACGCATCGTCTTCAAGCGTTTACGGCACAAACAAAAAAGTTCCGTATTCCACAGAGGATAAGGTTGATAATCCTGTTTCCCTTTATGCGGCCACAAAAAAATCGAACGAGCTTTTTGCCCATGCTTATGCAAAACTTTACAAGATTCCGTGCACAGGCCTGAGATTCTTCACGGTCTACGGACCGATGGGGCGGCCGGATATGGCTTATTTCAAATTCACGAACAAGCTTGTAAAAGGCGAGAGCATTCAGATTTACAACATGGGCGACATGTACCGCGATTTCACCTTCATTGATGACATCGTGACAGGAATCGTGAATGTGATGCAGAAGACGCCTTGCGAGACCGAGGACGGAGCACCGTACAAAGTCTACAACATCGGAAACAACAATCCAGAAAGCCTCATGTATTTCGTAGAGACTTTGGAAAAGTGCCTTCTAAAAGAAGGAATTATCACAGAGCCGGCCAAAAAAGAGCTTTTGCCAATGCAGCCTGGCGATGTCTATCAGACTTATGCCGATGTCACCGACTTGCAGAAAGATTTCGGCTTTAAGCCTGCTACACCGCTAGCTGAGGGCTTGGCG
>CACZYY010000154.1 GCA_902785455.1 uncultured Spirochaetaceae bacterium | reverse complement strand
CCGATAAATTAAAAATTTACTTCAGAATTTAGATTTTAAGGAAAAAAATTATGGCAGACTCAAACAAAAATGGAATATTTTTCCATGACGGGATTTTTACGCTCCAAACAAAAAACTCAACTTATCAAATGAAAGCTGACAAATTCGGCTTTTTGCTCCATCTTTACTACGGGAAGAAAATGTGCGGCGTTGCGGATTATCTTCCGACACAGGCAGACAGGGGATTTTCACCGAATCCTTACGATGCCGGTGCCGACAGAACTTATTCTCTCGACTTTTTACCGCTCGAATTCCCTGTCCGTGGTGTAGGGGACTTTAGAAGCCCTGCCTTCGATGTAAAATACACTGACTCTTCTTGGGGCTTGGACTTACGTTACAAGTCTTACAAGATTTCTGACGGAAAATATTCTCTTCCTGGCCTTCCTGCAGTTTATTCAGAAAATGCAAGCGACGAAGCTCAGACTCTCGAAATCATTCTTGAAGATGAGGTCGCAAAGATTCAGGTTAAGCTTTTGTACGGAGTTCTGCCAAATCTCGACATTATTACGCGGAGTGTTGCCGTCACAAACTTGGGAAGCGAGACTTTCACAGTCGAAAAATTGCAGGCAGCTTCACTTGATTTTGTAAGCGGAAACTACGACTTTATTAAATTCTACGGCCGCCACGCAATGGAACGCAACGCAGAGAGAACGCCAATCACTCACTGCTCCCAGGTAATCGCGAGCCGTCGCGGAACTTCAAGCCATCAGTACAGCCCGGTCATGATTGTCTGCAAAAACAACGCCACAGAAAATTCCGGCAGCGTCTGGGGATTAAATTTCGCTTACTCAGGCGGATTCAAGGGCGAGGTCGAGAAAGACCAGTTCAACTCAACTCGCGTTCAGCTCGGCTTGCAGGACGAAATGCTTTCTTACCCGGTCGCAAAAGGCGAAACTTTCTGGTCTCCAGAAGTCATAATGACTTACTCGAACAACGGAATCGGTCAGGTTTCACGCAATTTCCACAAGTGCATCGCAAAAAATGTCTGCCGCGGAAAATATCGTGATGAAGTCCGCCCGGTTTTGCTCAACAGCTGGGAAGCAAACTATTTCAACATCTCAAAAGATTCAATATTAAAGCTCGCAAAAGATGCGGCCGAGCTTGGAATCGAAATGCTTGTAATGGACGACGGTTGGTTCGGAAAACGCGATGATGACAATTCTGGCTTGGGCGACTGGATTATCAACGAAAAGAAAATTGGATGCTCACTTAAAGAACTTGTCGAAAAAGTGAACGAGACTGGCCTTAAATTCGGAATCTGGTTCGAGCCTGAGATGATTAACGAGGACTCAGACCTTTACCGTGCACACCCGGACTGGGCTTTGAACTTTAAGGGCAGAAAGCCTGTCCGCGGACGAAATCAGCTTGTTCTTGATTATTCACGAGCGGAAGTCGTCGAGGCGATTTTTGAGCAAATGTGCAAAGTTTTGGATTCAGCGAATGTTGAATATGTAAAATGGGATTTTAACCGAAGCATAAACGACGTTTACTCTTATGCGGAGAATGTAAAAAATCAGGGTGCAGTCCTCTACGACTTTATAAAAGGCACTTACTCGCTTGCCGAAAAACTCACTTCCCGTTACCCGAATATTCTTTTTGAAGGATGCTCAGGCGGCGGAGGCCGTTTTGATGCCGGCATGATGTTCTACACGCCGCAAATCTGGTGCTCCGACAATACCGATGCAATCGACCGAACACGCATTCAGTACGGAACTTCATTCGCATTCCCTGCAAGCACAGTCGGCTCTCATGTTTCAATCGTTCCGAACCATCAGACAGGCCGAGTTTGCCCGATGAATACCCGTGGCGTTGTTGCGATGGCAGGCACTTTCGGCTACGAGCTTGACCTTGCAAAAATCAGTGCCGAGGAAAAAGCAGAGATTCGCGAGCAGGTAAAATCTTACAAAAAATACGCCAAGCTGATTAAAAACGGCGACTATTACAGGCTCACGAACCCGTTTACCGACGAGACGGCTTCATGGGCATTCGTTGCCGAGGACAAGAGCGAGGCATTGGTCAGCACAGTCCAGCTTGAAATGCACGGAAACATGACTCCGCTTTATGTGCCGATTTCTGGCCTTGAAAGCGGACGCACCTACCGTGACGAAGCAACTGGCAAATTGTACCCTTCAGATGCACTTGAAGAAATGGGACTCCCGATAA
>CACZYY010000153.1 GCA_902785455.1 uncultured Spirochaetaceae bacterium | reverse complement strand
TGGTTTTGATGCATCTCATGACAATCCGGTGGCAGAAAAGCTTGCCGGCCTGCTGAGTCGTATTGAAGAAAACGATGCGCTGCCTAAAACAATTCTGTATGTCACTTGCAAAAAAATTTGATGTAAAATTATAAGAAAAAGCGATGTTTTTTTGTGGGGCTTTTTGGGTCAATCTGGGCTGATTTGGGTTAAATTTATTGGTCTTTTGACTAGAAAATTAGCTTTCAGATAGCTTAAAACAGCCGATTTTGTGAGTTTTAACTGACCATCTTTGACCATTCTGTCGATTGTTGGAACTGATACTGATAAGACTGATGCAGCGACTAAAACTGTGAGTTTTTCGGGGAGTTTTGGCAGTAAATCGAGTGAAAATTCCTGGTTTATGTAGTTGTTTGCGGCGGTTTCATCGATCTCGTTTTCTGTGATTATTGGTGATTCAAAGCTGGTCATATTTATACCTCTGTTTGTTGTTTTATGTCTGCCAGATGTATCGTAAATACAGGTTTATCGACGTAAAAGTCGGTGGTTTTTCCGTTCATTTTTCTTTTCATACTTGTTTATGCACTCTCCTCTAAAAGGATTGTTCTCTTCTCCGTTATTTTTTAAACTCTTACTTTCGGGCAGGTGTAAACTATAAAGACTGTAAGCAGAAAACCACCCGTTCCATAAGTAACTGAATGTTGGATATCTTTAATTTTGATTCCTCCATTCTTACCTCTCGCGAAATTCTTCAAAAGGAAGTTAATTCCTTCCGCAATCTTTAATTCAGACTCTGCGCCTGATTTAAGGTATTCATGGAAAACACAAACTTTAGTGATTCTCTCACCTGTTAGCATTTTTAATAGCTTAGCCATGATTTTTTGTATCATTTATTCATTCTCCCATAAAAAGTCAACGAACAAGTCAACTTTCTAAGCTATTTAATCACTGGCAGAAAAAGCCTGATTAACAAGATTCATTGGCTTATATTTTCCAATCATCTTCTTTGAATCAAAGTCTTTTTTGTCTGTGAGCAACGCCCACACGATTTCTGCCATTTTTCTTGCAGCGGCCACAATCGATTTACCACTGCCTTTATTCTTTTTCATGTAATCCATACGCTGCATAATCCTCCACTCCGAAGTATCCTTGCAACGACGAATTCCCAACACTAACTGAACGAATGCCGTCCTCAATTCCTGAGGGCCTCGTTTAGTTATCTTTCCATGATGAACAGTCTCATTTGAGTCCTGTACCCATGGAACAAGCCCGCAGAATGCCGCGTATTTTTTTGCGCTCGCAAACCTGCCTATATCTTCAGTGTACGCCCTGATTATCCATGCCGTTATTTTCCCGCAGCCACGGATTGTCATAAGGCGCTGCACCATTTCATCTTCCTTTGTCAGCTCAGCGAGCTGCTTTTCAATCACCTTGACCGATTCTGACATCTGGTCTATGATCTGAAACATCAGTTTTACTGATTGTGCCTCGAGCACGAGGTCGCTGTGCGACAACAGGGTGTCCAGAACTTTCTGGCGCCCTTTTTTGCTTTGCAGGCTGCGAAGCTCATCATTGAGCCCCATGCTTACCAGAAGCGCATGCACCTCATTTTTCTGTCCTACAACAGAACGGACAAGCCTTTCCCTTGACTTCAGGAGCCTTCTCAGGTTTTCTGTTTCCTGATTGCAGATATAGCTCTCTGGAAGCATATCCTTCGAAAGAAACTCTGAAATCGTTGAGGCATCATGCTTGTCAGTCTTCTTTGTTGATTCATTTATAACCTTGAACTTCAGCGTGTTGATAACAGTTACTTCCGCCCCCGCTTTCTCCACCTGATTCTTGAAGAACCTTATGTTTCCTGTTGATTCAGCTCCGATCTTTACATCGAATCCCTCAGTCTTGTAAGCCTGAATCCTGTTCAGGAATTCTGTGTATCCGGCTTCCGTTGTCGGGTACTGCTTGATTTCAGACAGGTCCTCAACCTTATCTTCGGCTCTTACATGCACCGTGAACTGTGTCTTGTGCAAATCAACGCCAATGTAAACTGTCATGATGACCTCCGTTTTTCCTCAGCGGAAAGTCTAATCGGTAGTGTGTTCCAATCTCCCATTCAGTCTCAAAGGACTATAGTATGATGCGGCAAAAGCTCTTCATTCTCCTCGACAAGGGTCATTGCCCTTACAAAAAATGGCGAACTGATGCCTGGGTTCCGCTGAATCGCTTCAGCGTATCACATTACCGCTTGTTCGTTTACCTTTTTATCATGCCTCCTCG
>CACZYY010000152.1 GCA_902785455.1 uncultured Spirochaetaceae bacterium | reverse complement strand
GCCGAAGTTTTGATAAAGAGCTTGATGAGGCAGAAGACGCGCTTTTTGCACAGAAAGTCGGAACTGAATGGTTCTTCCAGAGATTGATTTTCAGCTGGACCCATAAATTTTAAGCGAAAAAGGAGAAAATATATGACATTTGACAATTCAGAATCATCATTCTGCATACGAAAACTTGCGGAAACGGAGCTTCAAGAAGCACATTCTCTTGCTTGGAAGGTTTTTTGCGAATACGAATCGCCGGATTATTCTGCCGAGGGAACAGAGTCGTTCAGAAAGACACTTCACGACCCGGTATATTTAAGCGGACTGGACTATTACGGAACTTTTGATGGAAGCAAACTTGTCGCACTCTGCGCCATAAGGGCAGAAAAACGCCACATCTGCTTTATGTTTGTGGACGGAAGCTATCACAGGCGAGGGCTAGGAAGCCGTCTGATTCGCCGTGTACTGAACGAATACAAGGGCGAGACAGTCACTCTCAATTCTTCCCCTTATGGCTTGCCTTTTTATAAGGCTGTCGGATTTGTGGCGACGGATGAAGAAAAAACAGTCGACGGAATCCGCTTTACGCCTATGAAGTACTCAGAATAGTTACAAAATCTTTTGTCAGGGGGTAAAAAATGAAGAGATGTGAAACTTCTTCTCCATGCAGGGCTTGAGGAATCTGTATGGAGGAAGATTAAAATTCAATTCCTCAGGCTTTGCTTCTTCAGGAATCACAAACTTATTAAAAGAGGCAAGGAAAATGAAAAATAAATTACGCGACTATTATATTCTCTGGAGCACACAAGGGCTTTCACAACTTGGAAGCAGCATTACGGCTTTTGCACTTACACTCTGGTTGTACGAAAAAACTGGTTCCGCTTTAAGCACAGCGGCCCTTACAATCTGTTCCTATGTGCCTTATGTTCTCATGAGCATTTTTGCCGGAGCATTGACCGACCGATGGAAAAAAAAGCCGACCATGCTTGTCTGTGACACTTTGGCGGCTTTTTCGACTCTGGTAGTTTTTCTTCTATATAAAACTAATACTCTTGCAGTATGGCATCTTTATGTAATCAATGCTGTTTCAGGTCTCATGAATACCGTCCAGCAGCCGGCTTCAGAAGTGACCATGACGCTGATTGTTCCAAAAGAATGTTACCAGAAAACAAGCGGTCTCAATTCACTTTTGCGCTCCGTCAATTCGATTTTGAATCCTCTGCTTGCAACGGCTTTGTATGCAGCGTTCGGACTTGATATTGTCATTGCAGTGGATCTTCTTACCTTTGTTGTGGCATTTAGCGCACTGGCAGGATTTATCAAAATTCCAGAAACTCAATCAGTAAAAAAGGAAGGAACGCTGAAACTGGCAGGGGAAGGCCTTTCTTTCCTCAAAAAATCACCAATGATTCTGACTCTGCTTCTTTTCATGTCTGGAATAAATCTGATTGCCTTTGCTTCCAGCGCAACTCTTCCGGCCTATGTAATTCCGAATCCAAGAGGAGGTAGCAATGTCCTTGGATTAGTGACATCTTGTGCAGGGGCAGCGATGGTCGTGGGAAGTTTTTTGGTTTCTTACATGCCAAAGCCAAAAGACCGCGTGAAAGTCGTATTCATCACAATGCTTATTTCTATGGGAAGCGAGAATTTTATTCTTGCTTTTTCACGGGAACCGATTCTCTGGTGCATAAGTCAGGTCATCGGGTGGATTCTGGTTCCTGTAATGGGTGCAAATCTGGAAGTTATCCTGAGAAGCTCAATTCCACTGGAACTTCAGGGACGCGTTTACGCATGCAGAAATACACTCCAGTTTTTTACAAGACCAATAGGACTTTTCCTCGGCGGCTTTATGGTTGACAGCCTGTGCGAGCCTTTTATGGAAGCTCATTCAAATTCTGCCATGCTGACTTCTCTCTTCGGAAGCGGTAAAGGCTCAGGAGCTGCCATGATGATGCTCATTCTTGGCCTTGTTGGAAGTGCCTGGTGTCTTTTGAACGCAAGGTTCATGAAAAAATATCATTTCAGCGAGGAATAAAATCGTAATTTCAAGATGCATTTCATCGGCAATGGAGTGCATCTTGTCTAAAAAACAATGCTTTTTATTTTTCTCCTATATATCATCATTGTAGCGTAACAAACACGGAGTTTTATTGCATTGAACATAGAAACCGCATCATTTTTCGTGTTTACGGATGATTTTGCTGACTTCAACTGCTTCATAAAAATCATCTTCGGAAATACCTAGTGTCTGAACATCCTTCCAGATTGTCTGCATGTAAAAATCAACGGCCTCCTTTGAAGCTTCG
>CACZYY010000151.1 GCA_902785455.1 uncultured Spirochaetaceae bacterium | reverse complement strand
ATCTGATAATCGCTTAAGTAGTCATCGTCATATCGGTCGCCGACTTCAACTTTTTCTATTCCGGCAATCTTTTGTCCCATCAAAGCCGCAATTATCTCCGCTTTTTTGCGGGAATCTTTGAAGGCTTCCTCAATAAGCTGACGATGAATACCGGCTAAATCAGAAACGCTGAAACCGGTGCTAATGTCAGCGTTATAGTGACTGGTCTGAATCAAGTCATTCAGATGATTAATCAGCTTCATATCAAACACCGCTTCGATTTCTATTCCTCTTTCAGCCTGAATATACGGTTTGTTGTCATAGTGCCTTGTTGATACGGAGTGGTTGTTCAGTTTAATCTGATTAAGCTCAAGTCCGCTCGACTGAAGGTCTTTCAAAAGCGCCTCTGAATCGTTCATGCATTTTTGAACTGCCCTGTCATGTGTAGGTTCATCGGCTATAACACGAATGTCAATAGTCATCCTATCGCATGTGAATTTTCTTTCTGCTTTTCCGATTATTTTCATTGTTCCCATAATCAAAACTCCTTTCAAATAAATGAATTGATAAAATCCTGTCTGTGTTTTTCAAAGAACCGGAAGTAAGTCTGAACATTTTCAAGCTCTGTCCATTTTGACGTAGTTACCGGAACTAAATCCAGATTATATATTTTTGCATACGGTAATGCCAATAGAAACGGCGAATGGGTCGAAATGATAAACTGGCAGCGATAGAATCGCGCCGCTTCCTCGATGAATTGCGCGAGCTCAATTTGACGTTTCGGCGATAAGCTGTTTTCGGGCTCATCGAGCAAATACAAGGCATTTTCTTTAATCTTCTCTGTAAAAAACTTGAATGCACTCTCACCGTTGGAATACTCACGTACATTGTTAATCAAATTTGCTTTTACGTATTTTGATTTCGTTTTTGATCGCGCCTGATTCACTTTTTTCAATCTTTCATAATCTTCCATCGTCCGAAACCGAAAATTTGAATGCCTGTTCTCAATGTAATCCTCAAACAACTCCGCTCTTTTTGAATGGATACTGTCGTTCAGATTTCTGAGGTCAATCAAATAATCGAATACATCATCACTGGTGATGATTCTGCTTGCGTTCGGTATCGTTTTTTCAATATCAGCCCTGCAGGAAGAAACATACCTTTCAAAGAAGCTCGACCTGTTAAACACAGCGTTGCGCGTCAATCGCAGCTTTTCCGCAATGATATTGAGCAAGGTGGTTTTTCCGGTTCCGTTACCTCCGTAAAAAATCGTAACCGTTTCAAAAGTCATTTTCTCAAACTCCATTTTCGGAAAAATCTGATACGGATAATACGTATTGAAGCAGGATTCCTTTGTGCCGTAAACAAAAAAGTTCCATTCTGCCGATTCATCCGGAATTGTAAATCCGTTTAAATATATCATCACTCTACTCCCTGCAAAATCACAATTATTTTCGATAGCAAATGCCGCTTTTGTCAAAGTGAGCTTTCGCTAACTCGCCAAATTTTCCCTTAAAACGTTAACTTCACTTTGACAATTAACGGCTTTTACATCTAGCTTGAATGAAAAAGTGAAGCTAAGGTAAAAACGCGTTAGCGGTCAATTTCGTCCAAGCTGATTGAAATTTGAGCCTGTTTCGACAATGCCAATGCCGAAACAAAGCATATTTTACTTAGTTTTGCAATCGTCAGGGCATAGCAAAGCTGACAGACCGCCTCTCGATTTTGTCAAAGTGAAACCGACCTGCCTTTTCAAGCAATATAGCCGGTCACTGCCCGCAAAATCGTTAATTTACTTTGTTAATAATGTGGGATTGAGATTGACCTCATCGGAGGGAATCGCGTGTAACCCCAGCATTTTCAGAAGAAGCTTTACTTCCTTTCGATCTTCCGCTTCAAATGGAGATTTGCCCCCGAGCTTTTCCCGTCTGGTGCTGTTAATATGGTTCATCAGAAGCACCATATCGTCCTGTGTGTAAGGGTTAAAGCTTTTGCCCTTACGCAGAACATAGCGGATATATTCGTGGTTCTTTTCAAGCTGAGCCTTTTGCCAAGAAGCCTGCGGATCACAGTAAAATAAACGTGTCCTTCGCTCGCCCTGATCCGTCTTTTCAAGCTCCTGTGTGTACTTGAACTCGCTGCCGTTGTCTGTCAGGATAACCGGGAAAATTTTGCGGAAATTTTCCACCCCGACAAGGCTTGTCAGGTAGTCAAACTGTTCCACAACCGTTGCCGCCTTGCCGTCTCTCATCAGCATAATCAGCATCAGATTCGTCTTGCGAAACAGCAGCGTCAGCATCCGTTTTCCCTGCTCCCGGCATCCTTTAACCGTGTCCATCTCAACA
>CACZYY010000150.1 GCA_902785455.1 uncultured Spirochaetaceae bacterium | reverse complement strand
TTTGAGGCAATTACAACATGCTTTCCAAGAAGCTCAGCCTCTGTGAGATATTTTCGGAGTCCTGACTGAATTGTGCGAGGTGTTCCGCTTCCGTCGTCCATTGTCTCGATGTAAAGCTTGTCTCCGTCTGGGTTCGGTTTAATGTCAACGATTTTTGCAACTTTAAGCTCGATGTTTGCGTTAAAAAATGCAATTTGCTCTTCTGGAGTAAGTGCCGGCTTTTCTTCTTTTGGCTCAGCCTTTTTCTCAGCTTTCTTTTCTTTTTTCTGCTGAGACTTAGATTTTCCGCCATCGCCAGCTGAGCCTGTCGAAGCTTCGCCCTGTTTTCCAGAGAATTTAGCACGGAATGCATCTACGGCCTTGTTGTCAAGCGGTGTGAAGTAAACGGCTGTCTCTTTGATTGAATCCAGACCTTCCATTTTGCCCAAATCGCTCCATGTAAGGCTTCCTTCTTTTGCAGGAGTGCCGTAGTGAGCGTCGTAGATTGTGTGGCCCAGATAGCCTGCGACAATCTGAGAATACTGTGGCAAGTATGGCTGAATCATAATCATCAAGTCTTTGATTACATAAGCCAAGTTGTAGAGAATATTGTCAGCGACTTCTTTGTTTTCTTTGACAGCTTTCCATGGCTCTGCTGCCTGGAATGCCTTGTTACAGATGTCAGAAATTGCAAAAATCTCGTGGAATGCGTCTTTGAGCTCTGCCCATTCCAAGTGCTCAGTAGCCTTCTTTTCGTGCTCCAATACCTGTGCCCAGAGAGCTTCGTCCTTTTTGCCTGCTGGAATCTTTCCGCCGTAGTTTTTGTTGATGAACAGGAGTGTGCGGTTTACGAGGTTGCCCAGGTTTCCGATAAGCTCCTTATTGTATTTTTCCTGGAAATCCTTCCATGTGAACTGGTAGTCCTGATTTTCTGGGCGGTTGTAGTAGATGTAGAATCTCCATGCGTCGGCAGGGATTCCGCTTTCTTTTGCATCGCTTCCGAATACACCGACTCCCTTTGACTTAGAGAATTTACCATCCTCGTAGTTAAGGAATTCAGTTGAAGACATGTGATAGAGCTTTGTGTAGTCCTTTCCTGTTCCGATTTCTGAACATGGGAAAACTACAGTGTGGAAAGGAATGTTGTCCTTTCCGATGAACTGGAACAAGTCAACTTTCTCGTCGAACTTTTCGCTTGATTCAGAAGGAAGCCACCATTTTTTCCAGTCGAAAGTCTCTTTACCAGCCGCTTTCATCTCGTCTGCAAGCTGTTTTGTGATTGACATGTATCCGATTGGTGCATTGAACCAGACATAGAAAACCTTGTTCTCGTATCCGGCCTTTGGAACCGGGATTCCCCATTTGAGGTCTCGTGTGATTGCTCGCTCGTTGAGGCCGTCACGAATCCATGCCTTTGTCATCTGGATTGCGTTTGCGCTCCATTTGCCCTCTTTGCTTGTTTTTTCCATCCATTCCTCAAGGCGCGGAGCAATTGAAGGAAGGTCGATGTAAAGATGCTTTGTCTCGCGTACTTCAGGAGTTGAGCCACAAGTGTGGCAGCGTGGCTGTAAAAGCTGAGTCGGGTCAAGCAACGTGCCGCATGAATCACACTGGTCGCCACGTGCATCGGTAGCCCCGCATTTTGGGCAGGTGCCGTCAACATAACGGTCAGCGAGGAACATATTGCATTTTGGGCAGAAAAGCTGCTTTGAAGTGTGCTCCTTGATGAAGCCGTTTTTGTCGAGGTCGTTGAAAATGCTCTGTGTGATTTCAGTACATTCTTCGTTTGAAGTGCGTCCGAATTTATCAAAAGCAATGTCGAACCACTCATAAATGTCCTTGTGGATTGCGTAGTAATAATCGCAAAGCTCGCGCGGAGTCTTTTTTTCCTGCAGGGCCTTTGTCTCTGTGGCTGTGCCGTATTCGTCTGTGCCGCAGACATACATTGTCTCGTATCCGCGTGAACGGCAGAATCGTGCGAAGACATCTGCGGAAAGCATCTGAATCAGGTTTCCGAGATGAGGAATATTGTTTACATAAGGAAGTGCTGATGTGATAAGTCGTTTGTTCATTTTAATATTGTTCATAAGTAAATATTATAATAAAAAGTGGCTTTTTATACAATGAATGAACAAAAGTTACAAAAACAAACTAATTTTTTTCGACAAATCTTGTAAATTCACCCGGCTTCATAAGACCGTCGTTTTCGGCCCATTCGTAATAACTTGAATTCCAGTTATATAAAGAGAATGAGGCATCGGTGAGAATTTCATAACTTACCCAATAATAATCCAAACTTCTGCCAGTTTCTTTGCTTGTATTTTCACGATAACAACGTCTGAGATATGGAGAGCCA
>CACZYY010000149.1 GCA_902785455.1 uncultured Spirochaetaceae bacterium | reverse complement strand
CCGGCAGAAGGGTGGATATTATTATAGTGATGAAAGTTTTGAATTTGCATTAAACAATATTTCTGCAGAGGATGTTTTTTATCTTTCAGCTGCAAAAACCTTGCTTTCAAGTTTTGAAGGCAGCCTTGTCTATAAGGCAATTTCTGATGTAATTGATTTTGTTACTGATACACAGAGTGTCGGCAAAAGCAGTCTGTTAAAGCGAATTGCAGTTCCGCCTGCTCCTAAAGTTAAAACAAATGAAGAAATCTGGAAAAGTGTCCTGCGCTCTTTGCAGGAAAATTTGATCCTCGAGTTTGACTATAACGGAAGATGGAATTCAGAAACAACACACAGAAGAATTGCACCTTATCAGATTCTTATGGATGATGGAATGTGCTTTTTATTTGGATATGATCTGAATAAAGATGCTGAGAGAATGTTTTACTTAAACCGAATGAAAAATCTCAATGTTACTCATGAACATTTTGATTTGCCCGATGATTTTGAATTTCATTCCAGAAGTGGCGGCGGTAAGTTTGGAGCTTTTATGACTGAGGATTCTATTGATTTTGTTATCGATTTTTACGGTGTAGCAAGACAATATGTAAAAGATTGTATTTGGGCTGATAATCAAAAAATCACAGATATTGAAGATGAAGAAAAAACAAGAATAGAGTTTTCTTCTACGCAATGGCTAAAAGTAAAAGAATGGATCCTGGCACAGGGAGAAAACGCAATTCCTAGAAGTCCGAAGTGGTTTGTGGATAGTTGGAAAAATACTGTTTTAGAGATGGCAAACAACCTATAATATTTACTCCTCTGTTGATGAATCCTCTACAGCTGTTTGTTCTTCGGGAGAAAGCAATCCGAAAACAGAATGAATCGCATCCAGTTTTATAAAAATTCCCATATTTTTAATATTACCTATTGACATACTAGGTAAAAGAGAGTATAACATCATTATTGATTAAACCTACTGGTTTGCTAGGAATAAAAAACAAAGGAGTCCACTATGAAAAAAATTATCGCAGCAGTTTTAATCGGAGCAGTCGCTCTCACATCAGTCTTCGCGGCAAAAAAGAAGAACACGGTCGTCAAATTGGGCGTTGTCGGCTCAATCTATGAGGATTTGTGGGCACCGGCTCAGAAAGCACTCAAAAAGCAGGGCATCGATCTCAAATTCGTTCAGTTCTCGGACTATGTTACCCCGAACAACGCGCTCTCAAACGGCGAAATCGACCTCAACGCTTTCCAGCACCGAATCTTCCTTCAGAACGAAATCCAAAACCACAACTACGATGTAAAACTCATCGGAAACACATTCATCATCCCGCTCAATTTGTACTCAGTCAAAGTAAAATCAGTCAGCGAGCTTAAAAAAGGCTCAGTCGTCGCAATCCCGAACGATGTCACAAACGGCGGACGAGCAATCAAAGTTCTGGCAGCCGCAGGACTCATCACCCTCAAACCAGAGGCAGGATTTAACCCGACAGTCGCAGACATCGCAGAGAACAAAAGCGGAATCGTAATCAAGGAACTTGCCGCAAACACAATTCCTTCTGCCCTCAAAGATGTTGACGCCGCAATCGTAAACGGAAACTACGCCCTCGACTTCGGAATCAAAACCGAGTCTGCAATCTTCAAGGATACTTCAGTCGATGAAAAACAGTACTGGAACCTCATCGCAGCCCGCGGCAAAGACCTGAGCGACCCAGCAAAAGTCGAAATCTACAAAAAAATCGTAAAAGCCTTCCAGACAGCCGAAACAGAAAAAGTCTTCAACAAGGACTTCGGCGGTTACTTCATCAAAGAAGGCTGGGACATCGAGGAACTTTAACGAATGGAAAGTGGAAAGTGGAAAACGAAAAGCTGGGTGGGGGAAGTCTCCCCCTCGGCTACAATTCGTCACTCCGCTCCTCATTTCCGCCTACCCCCTCTACAGGGGCTCCGCCCCCGTACCCTCACACACAAGGAACACAAAATGGCTGACATCACACTTCTTTCTTCTATTATAAAAGATTCTTCCCGACTGGTTTTCTCGGATAAAATCGAGCCTCGGTATCTTTCTGATACGCTTGGGCGTAAGAAGGGAGTGGCTTCGGCTCTCGTGTTTCCAGTCTCTACTGAGGAAGTTAGTGCCGTTCTTCGGTTCGCTTATGAAAACTCGATTCCGGTTACGCCTCGTGGGGCGGGAACTAATCTTGTTGGGTCTACAGTTCCGCATGACGGCTCGATTATTCTTGATTTTTCTTTGATGAACAAAATCCTTGAAATCGACAAGGAAAACTTTACGGCGATTGTTGAGCCTGGCGTGATTCTTGAGGACTTTCAAAAATATGTCGAAAGCTTGGGGCTTTTTTATCCGCCGGATCCGGGCGAAAAGCGGGCTTCAATAGGCGGAAACATCTCAACCAATGCGGGCGGAATGCGGGCCGTCAAATACGGAGTCACCAGAGACTATGTTATGGGGCT
>CACZYY010000148.1 GCA_902785455.1 uncultured Spirochaetaceae bacterium | reverse complement strand
CCTGCAAGCCATTTTGCTTCATAAACAAAGCCGCTTGTGCGCGCATCTCCCTTTATTTTAGAGAAATCTTCGTCTCCGTGCAAATCAAGAAGGACTCGCATTTCGCCTTTTGATACAAGCTTTTCGTATTCTTCAAGGCTGTTCGTGGCAAAATAGTGTGGCAATTCCAGAAGTTCCGCGCTCACATTCTCATACGGAATTTTATGGAACTGAATCAAATCGAGCACGCCTTCTTTTACAAGCTGAACTGCCTTTTTTGCCTCGGCTGAAGATGTATCCACAATTACGGCGACTTTTTTGGCCTTGATTTCGGAAAAACGTGGCAAAAGTTTTTCAAGCCGGCCGTCTTTTGTAAGGCTGCGCGGGAAAGCGTCGGCAAAGACAAAGCCTGTGAAAAAAGCACCCAGATTTTGTGCAAGGAGAGCGTCTTCAATCCGGGTAAGACCGCATATTTTGACCTTTGGGGAAGGATTCTTTGAGTTTCCGGTAAGACCTTGAGCATATTCCTGCCAAAACTGAGAATTTTTTGTTTCTTTTACGGCCATAAAGGAATCAACAAAACTCTTCCGCATATCAGGATTTTTTGCGGCAGCCTCTCCAAGCAAAAGCCCCGAAAATCCCATTGCACCAACGGAAGCGGCACATTCTGTGTTCGTGACTCCGCTTTCAAAAACAATCCGGGCATTACCGCCAACGGCCTCACGGATTTTTTTTGTCATCATGCTCGGGCGGAGCAAGTCGATTTTAAAATTGGCAAGGTCACGGCTGTTAACGCCAAAAACGAAACTTCCATGAACGCCTGCCTGCCCCGCAAAATCCGGCTGGGAAAAAACAAAGGAAAGCTTTTCCAAGTCTTCTTCGGCACGGACTTCGACCAGGGCCGACATGCCGCAATCAACGACAGCCCGGGCCATATCAAGCAAAACTTCTTTTTCAAGGATGCGGGCAATCAAAAGAACAGCGTCCGCGCCAGCACGGTAAGCGACATCAACTTCATCCGCGCTCAAAAGAAAATCCTTTCGGAGGACGGCCGGTGAAGGCTTCCCTGTTTTGGCCTCAAAATCATCGGCTGCACGGCAAACATTCATCAAATCTGCGAGAGTGCCTTTGAAATAATTTGTCTCGGTAAGACAGGAAATTGCACGCGCCCCGCTTTCGGCATAAGAAGACGCCGTTTTATAGGAATCAAGGTCTGGAGAAATATCGCCCTTGCTTGGAGAAGCACGCTTAACTTCGAGAATCACGCCTTTTTGAGCAAGAAATGGATGCATGGCGCGCTCTCGCCTTGCAGGAAGAGAAAATCCAAAATCAAAACCGAGCCGGGAAATGTCAGCACGACGTTTTTCTATAATTGTATCAAGAATGTTCATATCAATCTCGCTGGTTTTTTGGGGACTTAAACCATCCCCTTTTCATGTTTCTATTTATAGTATCATAAAACAATATTTCTATCAATAGTAACATTGTTTTATACACATATTTTGTTGCAGAAAAATCACAGGTTTTGCCAAAGTTGGGATTTTAAGGGCTTGCCCTTAGGAGATGGGGGTGTGTGAGCAATGAAATGCGAACCAGGGGGAAGGCTTTCCCCCTCTTTTTTAAAAGCGAAAATCCTACCAAAATAAAGCGGATATACACCAAGCACCAAAAGCGAGTTCCGTTTAAAATAGTTTTACTATGCAAAGAAATATATTTAAATCGGTTCTTTTATTTTCGTTTGCTTTTTTTTCTGCATGTACGCTTCCTTCCAATGAAAATGAAAAATCAAAAGAATCGCAGTCTGACTATTACGAATGGACCGGCGACAAAAACTACAAAAGCCCGGTCGCTCTTCCCGAACTCACAAATCAAAGTGAAAATCTAAGCGCAAACTGGTGGAAAACTTCTGCATTTTACCACATCTGGATTAAGTCTTTCAAAGATTCTGATTTGGACGACTGCTCAAAAAACTGCGGCGACTTCAGGGGAATCGAAGACAGCCTCGACTACATTCAGAACGATTTGGGCTGCGATGCAATCTGGCTCAGTCCGTTCTGGGATTGCTGGTACAAAGGCGGATCAAATGCCGAAAGTGCCAGAATCAACATGCACGGCTATGACGTCAACGACTTTTACAAGGTCAATAAATTCTTCGGAACTGGAGACGGCTCGAATGCCGAAGCAGAACTTGAATCGCTCATTGAAGCTTGTCACGCACGAGGAATGAAAATCATATTCGACTTCGTTCCTAATCACACTTCACATGAAAATCAGTGGTTTCTGGACAGCTCGAACGGCAAAAACGGAAAGTCAAACTGGTATTTGTGGAGCAACAGCCCGAACAACTGGAAAAACACCTGGGGCGCAGACGCATGGCACAGCAAGAACGGCAGGTATTACTATGCGGCATTTGCAGATACTCAGCCCGATTTGAACTACCGGAATTACGAAGTCCGCGAAGAAATGAAAAACGTGGTGCG
>CACZYY010000147.1 GCA_902785455.1 uncultured Spirochaetaceae bacterium | reverse complement strand
TGAATACAGGGATTACAGAGAACAGGAAGCTGAAAGAGCAGGCTCCTGCATAGGAAAGAAGCTTGTTCCTAAGAAACAGCTTTGTTGTCAGAAATATAGTTTGAACGCCAGTGATAAGCGGGCGAATTTTTTTTTGCTTTTCCATTTTAAGGAATTATAGCACGTTTTTATATTTTTTGTATGAAAAGTCAAAAAAAATGATAACAGGAAACATTAGAAGTGATTATTCTATGTTTCCTGTATTTGTTTGCAAAATTTATTAGAAATCTGCGAGTTTTGGTGCTCGTGGGAATGGAATTACATCACGGATGTTTGCCATGCCTGTTACGTAGAGCATCAATCGCTCAAAACCGAGACCGAATCCTGAGTGAGGAACTGTACCGAACTTGCGGAGGTCAAGGTACCAGCCGTAGTCTTTTGGATTGAGTCCCAAGTCGTTGATTCGTGCAAGAAGCTTGTCGTAGTTTTCCTCGCGCTCTGAGCCGCCGATGATTTCACCGAGCCCTGGAACGAGTACGTCAACAGCCTTTACTGTCTTGTTGTCATCGTTGAGCTTCATGTAGAAAGCTTTGATTTCTTTTGGATAGTTGTAAACCATTACAGGGCATTTGAAGATTTTCTCTGTAAGGTAACGCTCGTGCTCTGTCTGAAGGTCGCATCCCCAGTATGGCTTGAACTCAAATTCATCAGCGTGTTTTTCAAGTTCTGCAACTGCTTCTGTGTAAGAAACCCTCTTGAACGGAGTTTCTACGACATGACGCAATGTGTCTATAACGCCTGGCTGGATTCTTTTGTTGAAGAATTCCATGTCGGCTGTACATTTTGTGAGCGCCCAGTTAAGCAAGTACTTAACGAACTCTTCCTGAATGTCCATGTCGTCTTCAAGGTCAAAGAATGCCATCTCTGGCTCGCACATCCAGAACTCTGCAAGATGGCGAGTTGTGTTTGAGTTTTCTGCACGGAAAGTTGGTCCGAATGTATATACGCGACCAAGTGCGGTTGCAAGAGTCTCAGCCTCAAGCTGTCCAGAAACTGTAAGGCTTGCTTTTTTGCCGAAGAAATCTTTTGAGTAGTCAACGATTTTGTGAGCGTCCTCAATCTTCATTCCGCCGTTACCAGCTTTAACACCCAGCTCTGCGATTTTTTCCATGCTGAGAGTTGTAATCTGGAACATCTCGCCTGCGCCTTCGCAGTCTGAGCAAGTGATTTCTGGAGTATTTATATAGTAGAAACCTCTTTCCTGAAAGAATGAGTGAAGGGCAAATGCCATCTGGCTTCTCATTCTGAATACTGCGCCGAATGTGTTTGAACGTGCTCTGAGATGTGCGTTCTCGCGCAAGAATTCCATAGATGTTGCTTTTTTCTGGAGCGGGTAAGAATCACCTGGGCAAGTTCCGAGGAGAGTTATCGTTTCGAGAACTACCTCTACGCTTTGACCACTTGCAGGAGACTCAATCAATTTACCTGTCGCGCGGATACTTGCGCCTGTGCTTATTCCTGCGATTGCAGATTCTATGGTTTCTACGTTTGCTGGGACTGCAGGATTCGTTCTGTCAAAAGTCAGCTGGATTGAAGCGAAACATGAACCGTCGTTTACCTGAATGAAGACGAGGTTCTTTGAATCACGCATTGTGCGTACCCATCCGCATACTGTTACTGTGCGGCTGTCTGGGGCAGATGTTAATATATCTTTGATAAGTTCTGTTTTCATAATTGGTGATTCTAGCATATTGTTTGCATCTGTGCAATTTGCACGCCTCGCAACACTATGTTATTTTTCTAATGTGGCGGACAAAACTG
Organism: uncultured Spirochaetaceae bacterium; assembly: GCA_902785455.1. Classification (GTDB taxonomy): domain Bacteria; phylum Spirochaetota; class Spirochaetia; order Treponematales; family Treponemataceae; genus Treponema_D. Next base: position 672 of record CACZYY010000147.1, on the reverse strand, counting down.
CATTCTGTTATACTTTATTAAAGGAGACGTGATAAAAATTACATCCATGTAATTTTTATCACGTGCAGATTTTGCCGTTGGCAAAACTGCAATTTCGTGCATCCTGCACGACCGCTAACGCGGAGTTTTTAAGGAGTGATAGCAAAAATGAAAAAACTGATTGCGATTTTTGTATTAATGGGTTGTTTTGTGGCGGCGTTTGCTGACAAGACCCGATTTTACGAGGGCGGAAAGGTAATCGACACGATGTATGTAGATTCTGTTGATGGCTTGAAGGCAAGAGATTATCCTTCGCTCAAATCAAATAGGCTCTGCGGGCTCACGCACAGGCTTCCTGTCAAAATTGTGGCAATCGGAAAAGAAACGACGATTGACGGCATGACCGCGCCGTGGGTGGAAATCCTGCTCCCGCGCTACGAGTGGAAGGGCGAGGAGGCGGAATTCGGCTGGGTGTTCGGCGGGTATCTTTCAAAAGAACAGCCGGATTTTACAAAGCCTCCGAAAACTGCAAAAGAACTGCAGGACTATCTTTCATCGATAGATGCTTGGGATGAATATGAAAACAATGAAAAGCACTACTACATATTCAGCTTCAGAAAAGACGGAAGCTTTTGGCACGGAAAAGACGGCTCCGGCATTGGCGAGGGCGGCACTTGGAAAGCCATCTCAAAA
>CACZYY010000146.1 GCA_902785455.1 uncultured Spirochaetaceae bacterium | reverse complement strand
AGATAAACAGAATGTAACTGTCTTTCAGTTCGGAATAATCCTGCCCTTTCATGAGACTGTCCATATCTATCATGCTCTGGTAATATCGCGTGCGTTTTCCTAGTGCGTCCTGCGGATAGGATTGCAGCTCAACGTCGATAATCTTGTCGATGTCTTTCAAGTATACATCGAGCCGAACACCTTTCGTGGTGTAATACGGCGCGATTGTCTTTTCAAGCTCCGGGTATTCGATATGATTCACGCGGACATGCAAAAGTCTCTCCACGAGTTCCGCACAAATTTCTGGGTTGCGCAAAACTTCCTGGAACATGCCGTCATCTGTAAATGTGAGCTCGTCAACTGGCTTCGGATGAAAAATGCTTTCTGTCATAGAAAACTCCTTTTGAAAGTGATATACGTAAGTTTTTTTTCTTACATATATTTAAAGCACTTAAAAGTGCGTTTTCGGCAATGCAAATGCGAATTTGTCAGAAAAATCCAAAAAAAAATGTTGGTTTGATGCGATTAAGTATGGCTTAGCGACAATACAATCAGAAGCTAGAATGTAAAAAGTTTGGCCCCAGTCACAATTTCGTGGCCGGGGCTGTGTTTTGCTTTGATAGAAGTTTTGTTTTTGGAAAATTTATTTTGCGGTGGCCGGTTCGCGGTTAAGTTCTTCTTTTAATGCGAGCACTTGATCCAGAGGGAGTGAACAGCCTTGTGATACAGTTTCCGCAGTAACTCCGAGTTTTAGAAAATTCTTCGCATTTTCAATAGAGGCAGCTTCTTTGCCAAACTCAACGCCATCTTCAAAGCCCTCGGCACGGCGGTTGCGGTCATAGTCTTCCTGATTGAATTCTGTGAGAAGGTTCCCGACGATGTTCATTCGCTGCTCCTTGAAATATCCCTCTAGAAAATTGCCCTTGATGGCAAAGTCCACGGCCTCGTTAATCGCATCTTTTGGCTCCATTTTTTTATTGAGGTTCGCCTTTACACGATCAACAAATACACAATAATGATACAACGACTTGCAGTTTTTTTGAAGAGTTTCATTGTGTTTTTTATTGATGTTGATTACGGTTGCCGTCCATTCAAATTCGCCTGAACTGTCAGAAACTTCAAACAAATCTGAAAGTCTGTATTTCACGATGTCATCCTGTTCTTGTGTACCGTTGTAGAACACCACGAATTTCGGAGACGGAATCTTTATGCGCGAACGCCCGAAGATGTCCAGCTTGCGTTTGGCAACTTCCTTCTGATAAAGTTGTGCAAAATAAAGTAGTCCTCTGAGCGGCATGTTTGGATTCACCGTAGATTGCTGTTCGAAAAGATGCATTTCTGAATTTATCAGAAATGACAAATCATTTTTCATAGTGACGTAAATTACATCATCAATTGTCGTGATTTCCAATGCGGAAATGTCCGTGTAATTTTTGCCGCTCAAAGCATTGTAGAGCGAGAGTAGCCAGCGTTTGCTCCTGTCATCCTTTCCGCTGTAAATTGAACGGAATAGCGTGTCACGGAATGTTCTTCGCGTAGCGTCGATGCCTGGCAGGGTAACTGCCTCTGCCTCCATGTTCTGATTGGTTGTCTGAAATTCCTTTTTCATAGAAAACTCGCTGCAAGGATGCAGCGGTACAGCACGGCGAGAATTTTGCATTGCAAAATTCTCGTCAGGAATCCAAAAATCCATGGAAGGATTTTTGGTTCCATATTTTCGGCAATGCAAACTGGAAAAAGTCAGAAAAATCCAAAAAAAACTTCCGTTGGATTCGGAATTTCTTTGATTTTTTGCTATAATTTCCCATGATGAAAAATATTCTGCCTCTTTTGCTGGCTTTTTCCCTTTCGGGGCTTTGTTTTGCTCAGGAAAATCAATCTTTTGTGGAGAAAATCGAAATGGATTTGAACGATGAAATTGAATCTTCTTTCTATATAATTGAGATTTCTGATGAACTTTTTGCCCGTATGCAGGGAAAGTCTTTTAAGTCCGACTGCACAATTCCCCGCACAAAATTGCGATATCTTCATGTGCTGCATAAAACTTTGGACGGTGCTGTAAAAGAGGGCGAGCTTGTATGTAACGTCAAAATCGCCGATGTGCTCCTTGGAATTTTCAAGGACTTGTATGCCGCTAATTATCCGATTGAAAAAATCAGCCTTATTGATGAGTATGACGCGGACGACGAAAAATCTATGAGTGACAACAATTCTTCGTGCTTCAACTTCCGTTTTATTTCTCATACGACCACGGTTTCAAAACATGGGGCAGGGCTGGCCGTGGACATCAACCCGCTCTACAATCCTTACTACAAGCTTGTGAATGGAAAGCCAAACATTGAGCCTCTTAACAGCGCACCATATCTCGACCGAAGCAAAAATTTTCCTTACAAAATTGACCACAATGACCTGGCTTACAAACTTTTTACGAGCCGAGGTTTTGAATGGGGCGGTGACTGGAAGGGCGTAAAAGACTGGCAGCACTTTGAGTTTATCAATTAAAGGGGGAAAGCCTTCCCCCTGGTTCGCATTTCATTGCTCACACACCCCCATCTCAACGCCCCGATTTTTTTCTAATTGTAGAAATTGCTGAAATTTGTTAAAATTGCTTCAATTATTTTATATCCGTCTGCTCCACGCCAGGGGTGGATTGAAGGAGATTTATTATGGCAAAAAACGAAAAAGTTGTGGCTGACCCACACGCATGTACTTTGGACAAAATCATTTCGCTCTG
>CACZYY010000145.1 GCA_902785455.1 uncultured Spirochaetaceae bacterium | reverse complement strand
AATCAGCACATAAAAACAATAGCTGACACCTTTTGAGAGCATTTTGACCGCAGACGGCTCCAGCTTTTTTGAAGCACCGCGCTTGATAACCATGCGAATCAGACGGTAAACGCCCCAAAAAATCAGAATCGCAATTGCACCTGTCGCAAAACGCACAAGATGCTCAGGCTCCTTAATGTAGTTAAAAATATCGTCAATATGCGTAAAATTTTTGATTTCCTCTACGGCACCAACACCGACATTTTTGGCAAGTTCCGCTGCATTAGTTTCTTCCATATTAAACTCCTTAAGGAAGGGGGAAGTCTCCCCCTGCGCCTCATCTAAAGAATCGGCTACCCTCTCTATAAGCCGCGGTTCAGGCATAGCCTTCACCTCGTGAGTTTTGCCCACTCCGGGGTCACTCCCTACACAATTCTATCACATTTCATTATGTTGGCAAATGTCAGAAATTATGCAAATTCCGCACTTTGGATTACGCGCCGTGCAAACATAACGCCCATGCAGAATAAGCCAGTGATGCGCATGTTCCATGAACTCGTCCGGCACACGTTCCAGCAAAGATTTTTCCACCTTTTCGGGAGTGTCGCCTTGAGCAAGCCCGATTTTTGGTGCGATTCTCAGCAAGTGAGTGTCCACAGGCATCGTGTGCTCGCCCCATACCACGTTCAGCACGACATTCGCAGTTTTTCGCCCCACTCCAGGAAGGCTCATTAATTCTTCCCTGCTTCGTGGAACCTGGCCTGCAAAATCAGAAATCAGCTTCTCGCACAAGCCAATCACATGGCGAGCCTTGGATTTATAAAGTCCGATTGATTTTATGTAAGGAATAAGCCCTTCTTCGCCCAAAGCAAGAATTTTTTGCGGAGTGTCCGCGACTTTGTAAAGCTCTCGCGTAGCCAGATTCACGCTTTTGTCCGTAGCCTGAGCACTGAGCACAACCGCCACCAGAAGGGTAAACGGAGACGACCACTCCAGCTCTGATTTTGGAGCAGGATTCTGTGCTTTAAACCGCATGAAAACTTCGTTGATTTGAGCTTTGGAGAGAAGTTTGGGATTCATGAAAAGTATTATAGCATAAAAGATGTCGTATTTTGAACTTGTCGAATGATTCAAAAAAATGGTGCGAAGAAGTGAAACGGCTTACGAAAACACTCGTTTTGTGCTGCCGCGTGAGCGGCAAAAGTATATAGTTACAGGCACAAAACGCGTGTAGCATGCTAGCATGCGTTTTCGATAATCCGTTTTCACGACTGGAAGTCATTTTTTGATACAGCCGGTCAATTTATTTTACTGCTGCTTTAAGAGCTTCAACTTTGTCTGTTTTTTCCCAGCTGAAGCCATCGCGGCCAAAATGACCGTAATTGCTTGTTGCACGGTAAATCGGGCGTCGCAAGTCCAAAGTCTTTTCGATTCCGGCCGGAGAGCAGTCGAAGACTTTTTTTACAGCCTCAACGATTTTTGCGTTTTCGACCTTTCCTGTGCCGAAAGTTTCAACCATGATTGAAACCGGATGAGGAACGCCGATTGCATAAGAAAGCTGAATCTCTGCCCTGTCAGCAAGACCTGCCGCAACGATATTCTTTGCGATGTAACGTGCCATGTAAGCTGCCGAGCGGTCAACCTTTGAAGGGTCTTTGCCAGAGAAAGCTCCGCCGCCGTGACGGCCAGCACCGCCGTAAGTGTCAACGATGATTTTTCGGCCAGTCAAACCGGCATCTCCGTGCGGGCCACCGACAACGAAGCGGCCAGTCGGATTGATGTAGTATTTTGTCTCGCTGTCGAGCAAACCTGTTGGTTCAAGAACTGGCTTGATAATCTGGTCGATGATTGTCTTTTTGATTGTGTCATAATCGACATCTGGATTGTGCTGATGGCTTACGACAACTGCATCGATTCGCACCGGCTTGTGATTTTCGTCGTATTCGATTGTGACCTGAGACTTTGAATCCGGACGAAGCCATTTGATTGTTCCGTTCTTTCGGAGTTCAGCGGCCCTTTTGAGGATTTTGTGAGCGTAAACCAGAGTTGCAGGCATGTACTCAGGTGTTTCATTTGTGGCAAAGCCGAACATGATTCCCTGATCGCCTGCTCCCTGCTGACCTTCGTACTCTTTGAGGCCTGTTCCAACGACACCCTGATTGATGTCCGGAGACTGATTGTGGATTGTGTTCAAGACAGCCATTGTGTCCGCAGAAATGCCGTAATCTTCGTTTGTATAGCCGATGTCACGAACTACATCACGAACGACTTTCTGAAAATCAACGTCAGCGTGAGTCGTAATTTCGCCGCCCACCAGAACCATGCCTGTTGTAGCATAAGTTTCGCAGGCAACATGTGACTGAGGATCAGCTTCAAGACAAGCGTCAAGAATAGCGTCAGAAACCTGATCACAGAGTTTGTCAGGATGACCTTCGCTTACTGACTCAGATGTAAAAAGATAGTGATTGTTAGATAAGATAGTACTCATAACGAGCCTCCTATTTAGCAAGATTCGACCGCCCATACGGGCAAGCCCCCAGTCCGCAAGTTGGATAAATCAACTGGTTATTCCCTTATCACCAAATAATATAATGAAAAAAATCGGAAAAAACAAGAGATCAAATTTGAAGATTAAGCAGACATATTTTTGGATTTTTCTGTCTTTTTGCGTTCTGCATTGCCGAAAATCGAATTTTATTTGCAATAAATATATGTAAGAAAAAGGAAATGGTCTTACGTATTTTTTCCCAAGAGAGTTTTTCCCAAGAGAGGTGCAAATATGACACACAGATTCGAGACTTCAGTGCCAAAGCACAAAACAGAACCGAAGGGTGAGAAAAAAGTTTTTTCATTCTCTAATGAAAATTTTCATATTCTGAATCCGCGGCTTGACCCAAATTTCAAGGCGATTTTCACACAACCAACGCCAGAATCCCGTTGCGCGCTCAAGTCCTTTTTGACGGCTGCGATCGGGCGCAAGGTTGTCGATGTTACCGTCGTTGAGAATGACGAGCCCAAGGCATTTGACACAGAGCGAGGAATCCGCTACGACATCAACTGCGAGTTCGATGACGGAACTCTGGCGCAAATTGAAATTCAGGGTGAGGACAGGAATCATGCATTCGGGAAGCGCGTTGAGTATTATGTCTCCCGGCTCACAAGCTCGCTTGCAACTGTCGGCGATGAATGGGACAAG
>CACZYY010000144.1 GCA_902785455.1 uncultured Spirochaetaceae bacterium | reverse complement strand
AAGCTCGCTTGCAACTGTCGGCGATGAATGGGACAAGCTCCCGCAGGCATACCAGATTTCTGTGCTGGATTTTTATTTCGACAAGACGAATGACAATCCGATCCACCACTATACTATGGTTGATACCAGTGACGGCTCAAAACTTCCTGGCATACTGAACGTGATTTTCATGGAGCTTCCGAAAGCCACAAAATTTAGACAGAATGAAGATGTCAGAACCTTGCCAAGTGCGGTCAAATGGTGTAAATTTCTGAAAGGAGCGGATGCCCCAGAGAAGCAGAATTTGATAAACGAACTCGCGCGGAGTGAGGAGGGAATCATGGAAGCCGCAAAGACATTAAGCAAAATAAGCCAGGACCGGTGGCGCTGGATCATGCAGGGCCGCATCGAAGGCGAAAAGCGCGATTACATCACAGGCATAAACGCCGCCAAGCGCGAAGGCCGAGCAGAAGGTGCAAAAGCAACCGCTATTGCCAATGCGAAGAGTTTTTATGCAAACGGAGTTTCTGTTGAAATTATCGCGAAGTCTTTGGGGATGAGCGAGGATGAGGTCAATGGGATTGTTTTAGAAGCTGCCAGCTCAAAATAAGATAACAGAATTTTCAAATGCAATCTGAAAATTCTTGAAAACCGTTTCGCTCAGTTCTTCAAGGTTGATTTTGCGGAGCTCACAGGCTTTCCGGTAGACTTTTTTGATGTCGGTGGGGAATGTTTCGGTCTCACCTTTGAGAGTCTGGTAGGGAGCGTCGGTTTCAAAAAGGAGATTTTGGAGCGGGAGATTTTGAACGCAGTCAATTGAGGCCTTTTTACCGTTCAGTATTGGCTTTCCAAAAGAAAAAAATGCGTTGATTCCGTGATTTGTAAGCGACTGTGCTTCCCGAAAAGTTCCCGGAAAAGAATGAAAGACCACTGCCGGAATTTTTTTAAGCTGTCGCGAATATGTAAAGATTTTTTCGATTGATTTCCGAAGATGCAGGACAAGCGGAAGATTGTATTTTTGAGCAAGGAAAAGCTGTTCGTTAAAGACGGTTTCTTGTTCCGTGGCGGTGGATCTGAACTCCGGGGTAAAAAAATCAAAGCCGCACTCGCCTATAGCGATGATTTTTTTGTCGATAATCAGATTTTCCATGTAAGAAAGCTCTTCTTCGATGAGAGATTTATTTTTCAATAATGGTGACTGAGGGTGAATTCCGTAAGTGGCGAAAACGTAAGGTAGCGAGCGACCCGAAGGGGCAAAACTTGCGAGGCGAGTTTTGAGCGAGTCTTGGCAAAATCTGTGATTTTGCCAGGGTGCCCCATCTATGAGCTGATCTTTTGCGGTAGGGATAGTAGCACCGTCGGAGGCGTTCCGTAGCGAAGCGGAGGAATGGAGCGAAGCGGAGGAATGGAGCGAATAGCGAAAGTGCGGATAGCCCGACCTGCCTGAAGGCAGGTACCGCCCTAATGATTCAAATTCTTCTTTTGAATGGCAGGAACTGGCGCAGAAATATTGCTCGTTTGGGGCAAAAAACGGCTCTTTTGAGTGAGAAAGATGGATATGGGCATCGCAGTATCTTGTCAAAATTGCTCCAATTGTCTAAAATTCAACTTAAATTGGTTCTTTCCAAATGAAAAAATGCTAAAACTTTTTTTTAGTATACCGAAAATATAAATGTAGGGCATCACCCTGCGATAAAATTTGAAAAGTTTGTCCAATTTTGGGCTGGGAGATTACTATGGGAACATACACACTTAAAAGTATTGGAAGCAATTCAGATTACATGACTGTCGTTCGCGAGATGGATGACGGATATGTTGTTCGCATCGTTCGTGACAAGGACGGCTATGATGATGTTACGACCGACTACATCAGCAAGGCACTTTTTGAGAGCTGTGTACGTACCGGCTATCTTACAAAAGTCGCAGAAGCTGAAAAAATGGTGGCTAACGCGTAAAGAATTATCGGATAATACAAAAAGCGGGCTCTCGGTGTGAACCTGCCAAACAAGTCGCGGTGAACATAGACATCCATGTCTTGACGAGTTTTTGACAGGCAAAAACTCGCGGGTCAACTAGCTTTTCGCCACCTCCATGTGGCAAATATACTCGATAATAAAAAATCGTCTTGCTTAAACAGTTTGACGATTTTTTTTCTTTCTTATGGAAGTTACCAGTTTTTTCAGCTTCTTCTCTGGCATAGGATGTGAAGCGTTTTCCACTTTCCACTTTCCACTTTCAGTTTTCCGTTTCCACAATCTTACAGGCTGCCTGGAATCGCTCTTCTACGTCCATTACTTGCGGGAGCCAGTGGATTTTTATGCCGTTTTTTTCCATGCAGCGGAACCAGGTTTCCTGGCGTTTGGCGAACTGACCGATTGCAATTTGCAAAAGTTCGCGCATCTCTTCCTTTGATTTGTATTTTCCCTGAAGATAATCGCTGACAAAGCGGTATTCAAGCCCCAAAGCTTCAAGGCGGCTCCATTCGGCTCCATTTTCGCTTTTGTGTGCGTGCAAGCTCTCAACTTCTTCGATCAGGCCTTCTTCCATGCGGTCAGCCAGTCGCTTGGCGATTCTGCTTCGTACAAGCGCGCGGTCGAGAGTCGTTCCGATTACGAGTGGGTTCAATTGCGGGCGGGATGCACGGAGCTTTTGGCGCGCGATTCTGCATTCTTCTGAAATGTTGAAGCGGTTTATGAGGATTGATTTTATCATTCGCTCTTTGTCACCGAATTCGGAAGTATTGTGAAGTTTTTCTTTTTCATTTATGAGAATCTGCTTGAGTTCTTCTTCTGTCTTTGTCGCCAGGACTTCCCTCTCGCCCGGTTTTTCAACAAAGGGAATCATGTCGTAACCACGAAGGATTGAGTCGAGGTACATTCCCGTGCCACCAACGCAAACAGGAAGCTTTCCGCGGCTTGTGATGTCGGAAAAAGCCTTGTAAAAATCTTCCTGA
>CACZYY010000143.1 GCA_902785455.1 uncultured Spirochaetaceae bacterium | reverse complement strand
ACAAGGATTTACTCAGAAACAGATAGCTGAGCAATTAGGAAGAACGGACAGAACGATCAGAACGTGGTTAAATCAAATGCCACGGGAACGAAAAAAGCCAGTCAGAAAAAGTAAGCTTGATAAATACAAGCCGCTAATCGAAACTCTTGTAAGAGAAAACCCGGAAATCAACGGAGCTAAAATCTACGAAAAACTTATCAAACTTGGCTTTGACGGCAAGAGTTCCATTGTCAGAGAATACATCACAAAAATCAGAAAAGATGAAACATTAAAAGCTGTAATCAGATTTGAAACAGAACCTGCACACCAGGCTCAGGTAGACTGGATAGAGTTCGGCCGACAGTATGTAAACGGCAAGCTGCAGAAACTCTACGCTTTTGTCATGGTCATGGGCTATTCAAGAATGCCGTTCGTTTACTTTACAACAAGAATGGACAGTGCAACTCTTTTATACTGTCACATCAAGGCATTTGAATTCTTCGGCGGCATCCCGGAAGAAATCTTATACGACAACATGAAGACAGCCTGGTATTACGACGGCGATTGTTATTGGCATTCTCTTTTCGGTGGGATTCCGCGATTTTAAGGTTGCGCTCCTCGGCTCTTTTATCATGGCGTTCGCGCTAGGTCCGATAATTCAGGCAATCGGAAAATTCATGCAGGAACACATCTTCGCCAAAAACGCTCCTGTACAGCCTGAAGGTGCAAAATAAAAGAAAATACTGGTCATTGAGCAAAGTCGAAATGACAGCCCCGCAAAGTAAAATCTATAAAATTTGACACAGATGAACGCTGATGAACAGTGATAAGGCACAGATAAAAAATCGGTGTCCCATCTGTGTGTATCTGTGTTTACCTGTGTCTGAAAAGTATAGGTTCCGAATCAAGGCAACCTTCAAAAACACCACCACGGAAAAATACCGTGGTGCTCATATTGTGTTTAACTTATACCTTAAACTTATCTACTTCATTGCCGATTCGAAGAATGGCTTGTTTGACCTCATCAGAAAGGTCTGAAAGTACGCTTCCTGTTTCATTAATTTTTCTTGCACCGTCAGACATTTCGGTCATGCCGTCTTTGATGTTGAATGTTGCATCCTGAAGATTTTTAATTTCATCAAGGATTGACTTATTGCCCTCGCTCATTTCACGTGAAGCGATTCTTACTTCGTTTGAAGTGTCGTTCATTGTGTTGAGTGCAACAGAAATCTGTTCCGAACCGGCATTCTGCTCTTGCATTGCGCATGAAATTTCACGTACCAGATTTGAAGTATAGTTGATTCCTTTGCTTACGTCAGCGAATGTTTCGGAGGCAAGTTTTGAAATAGAAACAATTTCTTCTATTGCATTTGTAATTTTTGTAAGTTCATCTCCGATTGTCTGAGATTGAGAACCTGAATCTTCTGAAAGTTTTCGGATTTCATCTGCAACGACGCTGAATCCCTTTCCGGCTTCGCCTGCATGAGCTGCTTCTATTGCCGCATTCATTGCAAGAAGATTTGTTTGTTCTGCAATGCTTGAAATAACTGTATTTGCTTCTTTTAGAGCCTGGCTTTCGCGTTCAATATCGTCAATTTTCAAATTTACTTCATTCTGTCGCTCTACACCGAGGACTGCCTTTTTTTCAAGTTCGCTGAATGAAACTGTCATTTTCTGAACTGACGTTGAAACGGAAGCGATATTGCTAATCATTTCTTCTACGGCTGCGCTTGCCTGTGTTACGCTTGAGGCCTGAGATTCAATCATCTTGTTCAGAAACTCGATATTTTCTGCAATTTCATTTACGGCACTTGAAGTTTCTGATACGCTTCTGTCCTGTGCGGAAACGCTTCTGTCCATCGATTCAATCTTCGTAATAATTTGTGTGATTGCAGCCATAGTGTCAGATGTACTGTTATTTAAAAGTTCGCCTGCGTTTACAAGTTCGGATTTTGCACCTTTCATCGCTGAGATTATAGACTGCAGTTTTCCTGTAAACAGATTGAATCCTTCTACAATTCGTCCGATTTCGTTGTTTGATTTTACGGCAATTCGTTTCGTTAAATCTGCATCGCCTGTCGCAATTCCGCGGATTGCGCTTTCAACGACTGAAAGCGGTTTTGTCGAAATATATACAACAATTCCGGTAACAACAAGGAGTGCGACGACTAAAATAATCATTCCGAATGTGAGAGTTCTTACGATTGCGGTTTCTGCTGCAAAAAGGTTTTGTTGATAAAAAACGAGAATCAGGGTCCATGGCGTGTAGGCAACAGGTTTTGAAATAAAAATGATGTCGTGACCTTTGCCAAATTTCCCGTCAAAAATTTCATTTTTCTGATGTTCATACATATTTGCAATGGCATTGTATGATTCCGGAAAATCAGTTCTGGTCCTTTCGAATTCATCTTTTACCTTGTCCAGGTTCGAGCTGCTGCTTCCGACGTAGCTTCCGTTATTTCCAAAAAGAACTGAAAATCCTAAATCGTGCAAGTCCATTTCGCGTAAGAGTTCGTTCAATACATCCGGGTCAAGTGAGCCGTAAAAAAGCCCGACGTTTTTCCCGTTCGCCTTAATTGCCTTGCAGACATGAATAGAAATCTTTCCGGTAGTGCGCGCAGTGTTCGGATTGTCGATAAAATAATCGGCTCCTCCCATAATCGCCTTAAAATAATCCCTGTCCTGAACGTCACTTTCTGAACCGTTGTCTGTCCAGTTGTGTCCGCTTGCGTTTACGTATCCTATGTAGTTGAAACACTTCGGGCGGGTTGAAACGGCATCAGCCATGAGTTTTATTACGGCTTCATCATCTTGACTCTTTGCGGCTTCGGATTTTGAATAATAGTCAAGAGCATTAAAATATGAATCAACCAAATGATTCATGCTTATGGATGCTTGGTTTGCCAGTTCATTGGATTCAACCAAAACGGTATCTTTAATTTTTTTCTTGAGATTTCAGCTGTGATGAACATCTGGAGTGAATTCAGACAGACAACCAGCAAGCCAAGAATTGCAATAATAAACAGAAAGAGTCTTTTACCTTTTCTTATTTTTCCGTCAACTATATCCATTTATATTCCCCTAATTTAA
>CACZYY010000142.1 GCA_902785455.1 uncultured Spirochaetaceae bacterium | reverse complement strand
GCCTCCTCATTAGGATTATGAAAAATGATTTTTGAAAACCCTGTTGCCATCGCACCAAATATTTGAACAAGATAAATAAGCTCCTCATTGTTGCCATAAGCCCCACAGCCCCAGTTGCCCGTGTGAAGAATCAGATTCGTTTTTTTTAGTGCGTATGCAGATTTTGCACCACCACCAAATGCACAGAGAACTGTTTTCAAAAGATACTCAATTTGTTCCTTTGTATATCTGCCACTTCCTAAAGGCGGGCACATAGAAATTATGTTTGACTTTTCCTCGCGAATCAGAACCTCAAAATTATCGGTGAGATTTTCGCCTGTTACTCTGACCCAAAAAGGCACATCCAGAAACACAAACGGCGTTGGTTCTTCCGATTCTTTGGTGGCAGGAATAAAACACTTGTCATCAAGAGATTTTAGATATAAAACGCAAGAAAGCAAAAGCGGGTGGGCGAGTGCCATTGTGTCTCCCTGAGAAAAATAATCCCCTTCACAGTCTGAAAAAAGCTTCGGGTTAGAAAAATTTACCCAGAACGAACAAGTATTTTCATTTGCGGGCAAAAACTTTCCGTTTTCATAAGTGTAGTTTTCGCTTGAACTTTCGATTGCAATCGTAACATTTTCGAATTTCAGGGGAGACTTTCGCTCTGAAGCATATTTCCAGCGTGAGATTTTTATAAGCCCGTTCTGATATCTATGATAGTAAAGCGCCTTTTCGTTGTAAGCCTGTTTTGTAGGATTTTCAAACTTTGGCGAAAAGTTTTTGAGAAGATTCTGAATTTTTACAGTAGACTTTGCCATCAAAACTGCGGCCTTTTGCCCTTTCGTATTCATTAGCTAAATTATAGTAAGAAAATGCACGATAAGGAAGTTTTCAATTGCCTCTTTTTCATGCTATAATTCACTTATGAGAAGATTCAACACGACGGGAACGTGTTATGCCGAAGAGCACTACATGGTAAACATTGATGAGCGAGTTCAGCAGATAAAAAAGATGGTTGACCGTGGCGACTACTTCTGCATCAACCGCGGCCGCCAGTACGGAAAAACGACCACGCTTCGATTTTTGAAAAAGGCTCTCGACTCTGAATATACGGTTTTTTCGATTAGCTTTGAAGGTATGTCCGACTCTTCTTTCGCTTCTCTTGAACGATGCGGAGAGGCCTTCTTCGAAAAATTGCAGGAAACAGTAGATTATGATGAAGTCGCTGTTTTAGATGAAAATACTAAAAGTTTTCTTGAAGAAGAAAAAAAGTTCTCAACAGATAAAGCTCTTTCACTTGAAATCTCAAAATTTTGCAAAACCTGTACTCATAAAATTGTTATCATTATCGATGAAGTTGATCAAGCCGGAAATTATGATTCATTCATAAAATTCCTGGGACTTTTAAGAGATAAATTCTTAAACCGAAATACCCGCCCAACCTTTCAATCTGTAATTTTGGCAGGTGTGTACGATATCAAAAATCTTAAGTTAAAAATCCGTCCAGAGGAGCAGCACCTGTACAACTCTCCGTGGAATATTGCCGCCCAGTTCGATGTTGATATGGATTTGTCTGAAAGCGGAATCAAAGGAATGCTTGAGGATTATGAATCTGAAAACCATACTGGCATGGACACCGCCCTTATGTCAAAACTCATTTCAGATTATACTTCGGGATATCCTTTCCTTGTGAGCCGGCTTTGCCAGATTATCGATGAAGATTTGAACAAAAACTGGACTGAGACAGGATTCCTGGGAGCTATAAAAATCATTCTTAACGAAAAAAACACGCTATTTGATGACATGAACAAAAAACTGAATGATTTTCCAGATATGACAGAAATGTTGCGGAGAATTTTGTATGATGGCGAAAAAATTTCTTACAATCCAGACGACCGCTCACTTGAAATCGCAAAGATGTTCAACTTTATCAAAAACGAGGGCGGAAAGGTCCTTCTGTCGAACAGAATCTTTGAGACCAGAATGTACAATTATTTCGAGTTTGAAGCTGAGAAGACTGGCGGAAGAGACAATGAAATCATCTCCAACGGCTCAATCGACAAGCCTCTCTTCATCAAAGACGGACACCTGGACATGACAAAAATCTTGGAGCGTTTCTGCGTGCACTTCAACGAGATTTACGACACCAAAGACGAGAAATTCATTGAAAAACAGGGACGAAAGTTCTTTTTGTTCTTCATCAAGCCGATTATCAACGGAACCGGAAACTTCTATGTAGAAGCACAGACCCGTGACGAGCGGCGTATGGATTTAGTCGTGGACTACAACGGCGAGCGGTTTGTTGTCGAAATGAAAATATGGCGAGGGCAGGAATACAACGAGCGTGGAGAAGAGCAGCTTGCGGAATATCTGGATTATTACGGGCTTGAAAAAGGCTATCTTCTGAGCTTCTGCTTCAACAAAAACAAGGAGCCGGGCATTCGTGAAATCTCCGTGCAGACAACTCGCGGCCAAAAGACTCTCGTCGAGGCTGTGGTTTAGGAAACGCGAAGCTTATCGCTCTGGGAATAACGTTGCATTTCATCGGCAAAAAACTATAGTCAGAAGTCGTAGAACTGTTTATAATCTGATATGGACAACACAACAATTATACTTTCAGATTTAGACGGAACTCTCTTTCACGACGACAAATCAATTTCAGATTTTACTAAAAAGACAATCGCAGATTTACAGGCCAAAGGGTTTTTGTTCGGAATTTCGACTTCGCGGGCAAAGATCAATGCCGTAAAATTCCTTAACGGAATTTCGCCCGACATTCTTATAACGAACGGTGGCGGCATGGTAAGCTACAAGGGAACAAAAGTTTACAGCTGTGAATTTTCAGTTTCAGAAATCAGGGCACTTATCAAAGCTTGTTTTGACGTTTTTGGCGAGGACGTGACTATTTCAGTTGACAACGAGACTGGACTTTATTCCAATTCAAAGGAAGAACTTGGCGATAAATTCTGGACTTACAACGACTTCTCGGATTTTGGCGAGCCTTGCATGAAACTATGCATCAAAACTTTGGACAAAGAGAAAGTCGCTCAGGTTGCGTCTTGCATCGGGATTGAGAACATTGACTTTCTTCCGTTTTCAGACATTCCGTGGTTCAAGCTCAGCAAAAAGGGCGCAACAAAGGAAAAGGCGATTGAATCTCTTTGCGTCCAATTGAATGTTGCTTCTCAAAAAATCGCAGCGTTTGGAGATGATTTCAACGACATTGGAATGCTCAAAATCGTGGGAAGGGGAGTGGCGATGAAAAACGCAATTCCCGAAGTGAAAGCCGCCGCTGCCGAAGTTTGTGATTCAAACGAAAATGACGGCGTTGCAAACTGGATTCAAGATAATTTGTTGCGGTAGCATAAATTTTTCTTGCCTATAATTCAT
>CACZYY010000141.1 GCA_902785455.1 uncultured Spirochaetaceae bacterium | reverse complement strand
AATCGTTCAATTTCAAGCTGCTGATTTTCTAAATTCTGATGGGCCGTAGAAACCCGAATGTAACCGTAGACCATAAATTCCTCCTGCAATTGTTACTGAAGGGAGTATAACAAAAAAATCCCGCTCCATGTGAATGAAGCGGGATTTTTGTTGCTAGTTTAGGTTAGAATTACATCTTTACACGGAAGATAACTGGAACCTGAACAGCGAATACTGAATTATCTTTGTCAGAAACTTTTGCAGAAGCACCGCTAAGAGCAATACCACCCCAGATTGAAGCGTTAGATGCTGCATAAACCTGAACAGCAGGTGTTACGCGCCACTCTGGAGAGTAGCTGTTGTCGTCGTTCTCAGTTTTTGAAAGTGGTGTGATAAGACCAACATTCAATGTAAGAGCGAGCAAATCGCTTACCTTGTAGCGAGCTGAGAGGTTGTTCCACATAGCTGTCTTGAAAGAAGCTTCTGTTGCATATCCTTCAGCGCCTTTGTGTCCTGTTACACCACTAGCAATTGTGCGACCTGCCTTGAGGTTTGTACCAGAAAGGTTTGTGAAGAATGTAATTGAGAGCTCGTCTGTAGCCTGATAGCGGGCACGTACATCGAATGCCCAGTCTGTGTATC
The DNA here is from genome assembly GCA_902785455.1 of uncultured Spirochaetaceae bacterium. Taxonomy (GTDB): domain Bacteria; phylum Spirochaetota; class Spirochaetia; order Treponematales; family Treponemataceae; genus Treponema_D. The sequence continues at coordinate 3,131 of CACZYY010000141.1, read as the reverse complement.
CGCCGGCATCTTCTTCACGGTTGTCGATTTCAGCTGCACCACCGATGTTGAGTGTAAGACCGTCAACAACTTTTGGCATAAAGTAAGCACCGAAGTCCATTACATGTGGAGCTGGTTTTTTGAAGATGAGTTCTGCGTTAAGAGCTTCCATAGCTACCTGAACGCGTGATACGAAGAATGCATCGTAGTATGTAGTTGTGTCGTCATCTACAACTGTATCAAATTTGTTGTAAACAGAGCCGAGCAAAACATTAACTTTTGCAGCGTCTCCAGCCTGGAAGCCGTAGTCTGCATAGCTGAAAAGAGCTGAGTTGTTTCCGCCAGCTGCCAAATCGTCAATAAATGCAAGTTTTTTGCTTCCTTTGAGAATTGAACCAAGCTTAAATCGCTCGAAGTCCATGCCTTCTGCATTCTGAGCGTCTACATCTTTCTTTACACGGTAAGCACCGTCTGCATAACCATCTTTCCAGTTACCAGAACCGATTTTGAGCTCGCCTTCTCCGAGTTCCCATTTCATCCATGCTGAATACTCGTTGAGAGTAAAGAGAGCTGAAGACGTAACTTTTGTAACAGCTTTATCCATCTCTTTTCCATCTTTATCTGCAACTTTATTCTTGGTTGTAGTTGTTGATACGTCTGCAGAGGTCTTTGTATTTTCGTTGATATTTACAGCGAAAGTAGCACCTGCACGGTCTCCATTCAAAACGAACTTGAATGTATCAGCTGCGTTTGTAGCAGCCTGTTTACCAGCGCCGTCATAGCCTTCCCAGTCAAGCCATTCTTTGTATACAGTTTTTGTGCCATCGTTATCTGTGCTTACCTGAGAGAAAGCGTCCAACTTTGTACGATAGTTCAATGTGATTTTAGCATCTGCTGCGAAAGCTGCACCAGCAACCATAGAAGCAACTAATGCTGCACTTACGATTTTTTTCATAATATTATCCTCCTTAGGGTATAAGGAAATTTAAACCGACGGTTTCTTTTCCTTTCCGTGAAAGAGTAACACTACTTTATTGTGCGGTCAACGTTGATTTTTGGACTTTACCGTTCAGTTTGTAACCTACACTGACAAGAATTGTTTATGCGGTCATACAAAACAAGCGAAAAGGTTTTAGTAAACGATATTCTGGCACGAGTAAGCGGGCGTTGCGGGCGGCGTTTGAGCCCGCAGAGAGGGTAGAACGCAACGAAGTGCGGGCGTAGGGGGAGACTTCCCCCTCCCTTGTATTTTTGCTATACTGTTTCAATTTTATTTGGTGAAAAAACAGGAGAAAATCATGGCATTTTATTTTTCTGAGCCGTCTCACACTTTCGGTGAGTACCTTTTGGTTCCGGGCTATTCTAGTGCGGAATGTATTCCTGACAACGTTAGCTTGCGCACGCCGCTCGTTAAGTACAATAAAAAGGCCGGCGAAGTCTCTCCGCTTTCAATGAATATCCCTATGGTTTCTGCCGTTATGCAGGCTGTTTCGGATGACAAAATGGCTATTGCACTTGCAAAAGAGGGTGGAATCAGCTTTATTTATGGAAGTCAGTCTATCGAAGATCAGGCCGCAATGATTGCCCGGGTCAAGGCTTACAAGGCTGGTTTCGTTACTTCTGATTCAAACGTTCGCCCGGATCAAACTTTGGAAGAAGTCATCGCTTTGAGCGAAAAGACAGGTCACTCAACTTGTGCCGTAACAGAGGACGGAAGCGCACACGGAAAGCTCGTTGGTATCATCACTTCAAAAGATTTCCGAATCTCTCACTGCAAACCTGGCTCAAAGGTTTCTGAATACATGACTCCGCTCGCTGACATGGTTACAGGTCAGGAAGGAATCACTTTGAGCGAAGCAAACGAGATTATCTGGGACAAAAAAGTTAACCAGCTTCCGGTCGTTGACAAGAACGGCAACCTCGTTTCTTTGATTTTCCGAAAAGACTATGCTACTCACGAAACTCACCCGCTCGAATTGCTTGACTCTCAGCACCGATACATCGTCGGAGCTGGTATCAACACACGCGATTATATGGAGCGAGTTCCGGCTTTGCTTGAGGCTGGAGCCGACGTTTTCGTTTTGGATTCCAGCGAAGGTTATTCTTACTGGCAGGAAAAGGCTCTCAAAGACATCCACGAAAAATTCGGAAAGGATGTTCGCGTAGGAGCTGGTAACGTTGTTGACGCTGACGGATTCAACTTCCTCGCAGAAGCTGGCGCAGACTTCATCAAGATTGGTATCGGCGGTGGTTCAATCTGTATCACTCGTGAGCAGAAGGGTATTGGTCGTGGTCAGGCTACAGCTACAATCGAAGTTGCAAAGGCCCGCGATGAATACTACAAAAAGACTGGCATTTATATTCCAATCTGTTCAGACGGTGGTATCGTTCAGGATTATCACATCACTTTGGCTTTGGCTATGGGCTCAGATTTCGTAATGCTCGGCCGTTACTTCGCACGCTTCGATGAGTCTCCTTCAAACAAGCTCGTCATGAACGGAAGTTATGTCAAAGAGTACTGGGGCGAGGGTTCAAACCGTGCCCGCAACTGGCAGCGATACGACTTGGGCGGCAAAAAATCAATGGCATTTGAAGAGGGCGTTGACTCTTACGTTCCTTATGCAGGCCACTTGCATGACGGTGTTGGAATGACTTTGCGCAAGGTAACTCACACTATGTGTAACTGTGGTGCGCTTTCGATTCCTAAAGGCTAAGCTCACGCTGGTTTCTTCTGTGTCTATCACAGAGGGCGGCGCACATGATGTTATCGTTAAAAACACTTCAATGCAGTCGTAAAAAATAAGTTTGATAATACAAAAAAAAGACGGTCTCCCGTCGGCAACCTGCCCCAAACATCGCAGTGAGCAAAGCTCAGGCGAGTTTGTGTCAGAACGCCGACTCCGACCGTCTTTTTTTGTCTTTTCTGGCTTTTTATGACTACACTGGATTTTCTTTTCGATAATCTCATGTGCTCGCCTGGCATAGGGATGTTTAAGTTTTCGGGCTTTTTGTGGCTTCTCTTGATTCCTTGCGATAATCTCCTGTGCTCGCCTGACATAAAGGGCTTTGTGTTGGGGGATAAAATTTCGTGATATGGTGATTTTGCGTAGCAAAATCGAATCTGTGTGGCTGTCCTAAATTGTCAGTTATAA
>CACZYY010000140.1 GCA_902785455.1 uncultured Spirochaetaceae bacterium | reverse complement strand
ATGGCAATCACCAGCGAGGCGATGAACAATTCCGAGCTTCCTTTCTGCCATATAGCGATTCCGCAGGTTTTGCTTCCTTTTCTGATAACAAAATCAATCATCTTCCCTGCACGGATTTCTGGAGCGTATGCGGCGGCGGTGAGCATGATTTGTATCTGGCTTGCCGTTACCCTCACTGTGGGTCGCGGATGGTGCAGCTGGATTTGCTTTTACGGCGGCTGGGAAGAAGGATTTTCTCACGTGGCAAAAAAACGCCGTCTCAATCTTCTTCCAAAAAACAAGGAGATGCGGGAAATTCATTTTGGCTTCTTTTTGTTCATAATTCTTGCTTCGATTTGTCAGCTTTCCTGCATTTACTGCGAATGGTTCTGCCCTTTCAAGCTCACCACGGAATATTTTCCGATGAATTCAATTCCGACACTGGTTGCGGGCGTTATGTTCATCGGCTTGTTTTTGGGACTGGTCGTGGTTCTTCCGATTCTTACGAAAAGGAGGACTCAGTGCAGCACTCTTTGTCCGTTCGGAGCTTTTGCGTCTCTCACAGACCGAATCAGCCTGTTCAGAATGAAAATCGACACGGACAAATGCAAGGGCTGCTTGAAATGTGCGAGTGCCTGTCCGTTTGGAGCGATTGACATTACCACGATTCAGGAAAAGAAAGGACACCCGGAACTTAACTGCGCTAAGTGCGGTGAGTGCGTGAAGACTTGCCCGCAAAAAGCAATTTCCTACGAATTCCGATTCAATTTCAAGCAAGAAAAATGTGCTTGCGGTAAAAAAGAGTCTAAAACGGCATTCGGTCGCGTGATCACAGAGATTTCAGAGCCGGCACAGCTTTTTCGCTTTGCGGCTTTTACTTTCGGCATGATTATGTCTTCCGGCTTTGTGGACAGGAGCATGAAGATTGTTTTCGATGCGATTAAGGGAGCGTTCTAAGATGATATCTAAGATGATTAAGAAAATTTTGACCATAAAGGCGGCGTTTGTCTGCTTGTTCGGAGTAAGTCTTTTCTTCTTTTTTGACACTCAGCTCGACGAGATTTTGGGAAAGCATTTGAGAGTTCATCCGAGCTTTACCGGCGGTGAGGTTGCGGAAGATTTTGTTGAGACGACCAGTGACACAGATTCTCTTGATTTTGTTCGTTACACGGTTTTTCTTCCTGTGATAAATGCAAAGTGGGTGGACAATCCCGAATACTGGCAGCTTGTCCTTGAGTACAAAAACGGCTCGGAATCGCTGAAAAATGCCGTGCTTTACATTGATTTTGACAACATCGCGGGCGGAACTCTTTCGTCTCTCCCTGATGCTGCGCATGTTTCTTTTGATGAAAATCATCCGTGGGATTATGCGGTAAAAATCAGTGACAACGAAGCGAAAATCTATGACTCTACAAAAAATTTTGTCTGCAATGCGCAATTCTTGACTCTGAAAGAAGGAACTCAGTTTAAAATCCGCCTCCCGCTCAAAGACGAAGGGCTTCAAAGAATTCTTGGTGCAAAAAAGACATGGCATTACGTTCTTGCGGACGGAAATCTTCAATTTGCTGGAGAGAATTCGAAACCGCTTGGAGTTGAAATGAAAATTCAGGCCAAAAATACGGCTTCTGAAAAGGAAGATGAGGTTTTTATAAGTCAGATGAAAAAAATGTATGCTGAGGCGATGGAGACTGATTCAGATTCAGGAGATATTGAAGAAAATCTTGCCTTCTACAAGAAAAAGATTGATGAGAATCCAGAAGATTTCGTGAGCCTTGCAAATTACGGCTCGAACCTTGCAAAAAAAGGCGGAGAATCTTCGGTGATTCAGGCGGTTATGCTCGTGAATGAGTCTTACACATATCTTGATAAGGCGGCACAGCTTTCGCGGGGCAAGGACGGCGAGGTTGAAGTTCTTTTGAACCGTGCAAGTGTGAGCGCGTCTGTTCCGGAAGGAGTTTTCGGAAAGTCCGAAGCTGGGGCAAAGGATTTTGTCCGGCTAGCTTCCCTATCCGATGATGCGGAATTCAAAGCTTATTGCTGGGCGATGGCTTCTGAGTGCTACAAAAAATGCGGAAAAACTACGTTCGCGGCAATTGCCTTACAAAAAGCAAAAAACTTGCTAAAATATAATGAGAGCAAAAAGTCAAATGAAAATAACGATTCTGGAAAAAGCAGCTGACGAAGAAGACGAGATAATCATTAAATGTGGTTATCTTGATGAAAGTCTTACAAAGCTAATAAATCAGTTTAAAGGCGGTAAAGGCAAAATGAATTTCTACAAGGATTCCAAAATTGTTTTCGTGGAGCCTGATGAAATTCTTTATTTTGAGTCCGTGGACGACACTGTTTTTGCATACACCAAAGATTGTGTTTACGAGACCAAATCAAAACTCTACCAGCTGGAAGAAGAGCTTCCTTCAAGCACATTTTTCAGGGCGAACAAGGCGGTCATCGTCAATGTTGACAAAATAAATAGTCTCGCACCTCTTTTTGGAGGAAGATTCGAGGCTGTCTTAGAGAACGGCTACAAGGTCGTGATTTCAAGAAATTATCTGTCCACTTTAAAGGAGATACTTGGCTTATGAGAGATTCATGCAGTAAAAACGAAATTATTTCCGTCATGCTCAATATTTGTACGCGTGTTATTTCACTCATTTTTGTCGTTGCTACGCTTTTTGACAGTGCTTCGTGGAGCAAAGAAGGTATTCAGGGCGTAATTTTCATCGGAGTTGTTTCCGGCCTTGCGTTCGGTTTGTTTTACATCAAAAAGAATATGACGAGAATGCAGACTTTTTTGTTCTATGTACTCTATTTTTTGATTCTGAATGTGACTTTGTTCGCTGTTTCAATAAAACTCGACTGGATTCAAAAGGAACTGGCTTCTTGCCTGCGAATGGAAATGATGTTTGTGCTGGTCTTTTTTGGTGTATGTGTTCTCATGTACTTGGTTGATTTTAACGAGGCAAAAAAGATAAACCAGAAGCTCAAAGACAGAAAAAATCGATTGGACACAGAGCAGGAATAAGCATGAAAAAAACGGTTTTCAGCAGCTTGTGTATGTTCGTTGTGGTTCTTGCGATGGTTTTTCTTGCGGAATTCCTCGGCGAAAAAGAAATTATCTTCCCTGAGGTAGCGGCACTTTCAGCGGGTTGTTTTCTGGCACCTTCACTTATCTGGAAGACTTCATATTTCCGCATGTTTCTGACTATTTCGCTTTGTGCCTTGCTTGGCGTTCTTATTGTGATTTATGTGCCCTTGCCTCTCTGGGGGCAGTTCGTGCTGGCTTTTGCCATTGGTCAGGCGGTTTTGTATTTTTCGCGCACAAGTTTTGTTCCGTTGATTTCGGCGATTGCCCTTCCTGTTCTGATTCAGACTCGGAGTTTTGTATATGTGGTTGCGGCAGTCGGACTTACTTTTTTGGTAGTTATTCTGCGCTTTTTGCTCGAAAAAATTCACGCAAAAGAAGAAAATCATTACGA
>CACZYY010000139.1 GCA_902785455.1 uncultured Spirochaetaceae bacterium | reverse complement strand
TGCTGCCGCGAAAGCGGCAAACGTATATGGTTACAAGCACAAAACGCGTGTAGCATGCTAGCATGCGGCTTCGATAAGCCGTTTTCATGACTGGGAGCCATTTTTAGCAGGGAATATTTTATAATGCGTTTGCCCTGTAGCTCATATTGACAAAGATATAACGTTGTTATAAAAATGAGTTAGCTAAAACTAACAGGAGATGTAAAAATGACGATTTCTTTAGGTGATGTTGAGACAACCGCCCTCATTCCAGTGGCAATCAAAGCAAGTGAGAGCCTGCGCAAAAATCCTCGTGTTTGTGATGAAGTCGCAGTCGAGATGATTAAAAAGCTAGGAATTGATACTAAGCCTTTCGACAAATTCATGTCGCACGAAGGCGTGATTGCCCGCACTGTCATGCTCGACCGCATGGTAAAAGATTTTATCGCAAAAAATCCTTCCTCTGTAATCGTGAATATGGGAGCTGGTTTTGATAACCGTTTTTCCCGCGTAGACAACGGCTCAATCTTCTGGTTTGATTTGGACTTGCCGGATTCAATCGAACTTCGCAAAAAAGTTTTTAGCGAACGTGAGAGAGTTTCAATGCTTTCTGGAAGCGTTCTTGAAGACAAGTGGTGTGCTGCTGTAAAAGCAGAAAGTGCAAAAACCAGCTCAAAAGTGCTTTTCCTTGCCGAAGGGCTTTTTATGTACCTCACCCTCGAAGAAATTTCAAAACTCCTTTCTATATTAAAGACGAATTTCCCAGGCGGAACGCTGATTGCAGAGCAGAACAATCCCCTCATGGTAAAAAATCAAAAATATCACGACACTGTAAAAAACACGAACGCTGTCTTTAAAAGCGGAACCTGGAGCGGTCAGGAAATCGCGGACTTGTGCGATGGAATCCGCTTTGTGGAAGAACACAGCTTCAACGAAGAAATGAAAAAGCACTCTTTTGGCGGCTGGCTTTTCGCAAAACTCCTTCCAAAAATGAACGCCCGATGGGCTGTTTTTGAGTGGTAGGGAGCCGGGTGCGCTAGGAGATGTGAAAAATGGCTTTTACTGATAATTTTGGAAATCCAAAAGGTTTTCTTGGGCGTCTTATGCTCGTTGCGATGGAAAGGGAGCATCTTCCGATGGCAAAATGGGCTTTTCCACAGTTGGAAATTCCTCAGTCCGGGAAAATCTTGGACATCGGATGTGGCGGAGGCTACAATGTGCGCCGTCTGCTTGAAAAATCTGCCGGGGCAAAAGTATACGGAATAGACATATCAGAAGAAAGCGTAAAAAAGGCAAAGAAAATCAACCGTTCTGAAATCAAAAATCGCTGTGAAATCTTACAGGGAACTGCCGAAAAGCTTCCCTTCTCTGACGGGGAAATTGACTATATCACAGCTTTTGAAACAGTATTCTTCTGGAAAAATATTGAAAAATGCTTTGCCGAAGTCAGGCGGGTCTTAAAATTAGACGGAACTTTTGCTGTCATCAACAATTACGGCGACCCGAAAATCAACTGGGAAAAGAAAGTTCCCTGCATGACTCGTTACACAGCAAGCCAAATCAAGACGCTTATGGAAAATGCGGGTTTTGGCGAAGTTTCTGTAAGCGAAAATGGCACTTTATTCTGTGTAAAAGGAAGCGCAAAATGAAAAAAACTGTCTGGGATATATTCGCTCCGATTTACGAGCAGGCAATGAAAAGTCAGAAAAATATTTACGGTTATCTCTACAAGGAAATCTCGGCTGCGGCAACCGAAAAAACTGTCCTTGAGCTTGCGACAGGGCCCGGAATGATCGCAAGAAACATCGTCAATTCAGCAAAAAGCGTTGTCGCCACGGATTTTTCCCCAAAGATGATTGAGACTGCAAAAAAGTGCGGGATTCCGCAGAATGTTGTTTTTGAGACTGCCGATGCGACAAATCTTTCATATAAAGATGATTCATTTGATGTGGTCGTGATTGCGAACGCCCTTCACATTATCCCCAATCCAGAAAAAGCCCTTTCTGAAATCAACCGTGTTTTAAAATCAGACGGGATCCTGGTTGCACCAAATTTTATTGAGCGGGAAAAGGGAAGAAAAAATCTCTGGCAGAAAATTCTTTCTCTTGTGGGAATAAAATTTGCACATGAATGGACGGCAGAGGAATACAAGTCTTTCCTTGAAGCAAACGGCTGGAAAATCACAAAAAGTAAAATCGTAAAAGGCAGAATCGATTTACTGTATGCGGAATGTAAAAGAGAGGCCTAAATTTGAACTGTCGATTTTGCGATTGCTGAAAGCTTAAAATCCAACACAACGCCAGGAATAGAACTTAAAGACTCTGCAACAGTTCTCGCGCCCTTTTTTCCAAGTTCTTCCGAGGAAATTACATTAACTTTTTCTACGGAGGAATCTACGCTCTGCTCAACTTTCGAGCCGCTTACGACAATTACGTCCTCATCAACCTGGGTTAAAAATAACGCCGCAAATAACAACACATTTTTCTTGTAACTCTTTAGCTAAAGATTATATTTGTTAGTATTAAACAACAATAAATGGTTATAAAAATGCACACGAAACAATGTTGACAAAATAACGCGAAAACTATATTCTAACTTCTGTTAGCTCTTTCTAACTACTCTTTACTAGCCATTTAGGGTATTTTGCAAGTTTGCTGGGGAATGTTCCACTTCTGCAGTGTAAGGAAATGCTTCAACAAGCTTGCTTTCTTTCGTATTTTGGAGGTTGCCCTGTCGGTGCTACATCCTTGTAGCACCGACAGGGGCTGAGTTTCTTCGAAACTCACATATTCGTTGCATCCGTGCAACGCCACTTAAGCGGAATTTTTGGAGGTAATATGCTTAATTCTGTAAAAATCAGCAATGTAATCGGCCGCGAAATTATCGACTCTCGCGGAAATCCTACTGTTGAAGTAGACGTAATTCTTGAAAACGGCGTTCTTGGTCGTGCCGCAGTTCCTTCGGGAGCTTCAACCGGCGAAAATGAAGCACTTGAGCTTCGCGACGGAGACAAAAAACGATACGGCGGAAAAGGCGTTCTTAAAGCCGTTGAAAACGTAAACAAAATCATCGCACCGGCCCTCAAAGGCGAGAATGTTTTTGAACAGCGCGCAATCGACATGAAGATGCTCGCCCTCGACGGCACTCCGACAAAATCAAAACTCGGCGCAAACGCAATTCTCGGTGTTTCACTTGCAACAGCTCAGGCAGCGGCAAAAGCACTGAACATCCCTCTCTACCGCTATATCGGCGGCGCAAACGCACATGTTCTTCCTGTTCCAATGATGAACATCATCAACGGCGGTGCTCACTCAGACGCTCCAATCGCTTTCCAGGAATTCATGATTCGTCCGGTTGGCGCAAAATCAGAAAAAGAAGCAATCAGAATGGGAGCAGAAGTTTTCCATGCACTCGCAAAATTGCTCAAAGGTCGCGGACTTTCAACTGCTGTAGGCGATGAAGGCGGATTTGCTCCAAAATTCGACGGAATCAATGACGCGCTCGACTCAATCGTTCAGGCAATTAAAGACGCAGGCTACAAACCTGGCGAAGACGTAAAAATCGCAATGGACTGTGCCGCTTCTGAGTTCAGCGTAGAAAAAGACGGAAAATTCTTCTACAAC
>CACZYY010000138.1:2553-6156 GCA_902785455.1 uncultured Spirochaetaceae bacterium | reverse complement strand
GAGACACTTTTCCACGCTATTGTAAAAGCTATGGGTGCCAAAAACGCAAAAGGTATGCGAAAGTATATCCGTGCAAATTGTCTCACAGAGCCACAGGCTGATTTACTCTGGCTCAAAGACAACCGCATGTTCAAGCTCAAGATTATCGATATAAGTGCAGTTGGTATTGCGGCCAAGCTTTCACCAGGGCAGGCAAACGCGGTTTTTATCAATCAGATTATCGAAGGCGTCACGCTCAATCTCAAAAACGTACAGGTTGGAGTTGACATCAAAATCTCCGCAATCAAAGATGCCGGCGACTTTCTTCTTGTTGTAATCATGTTCACAACCACCACCCTGCCAGAAGCTATCAACAAAATTCGTGGCTACATCGGTGAAAATCTAAATGAGACATTGCGCTCTTCAATACGAAACAGCGATCTGGACAGGACGGATTACGAAAAATTAGAATCGTAAGTTTTTAAAACAAAAAAGGGGATAGCCAATAACAATTTTGGTTATCCCCATTTTTTTTAGTTAGAAAGCATAATCTTCAAGATTTTCTTCGCCGTCCACGATAATCCATTGTGCCGCATTTTGTCTTGAAATCGGCTCAAAGTATTTTTTGTAAGCAGCGATAACCTGACCAACCTCAACGGCATTTACCAAGTCAGCGCGGCCGAGATAAGCGCTTTCAGAATCATAATACTCCAGACTTGAAACGACGCTTGAAGTAAGCCCCGAAGCAGTCTGGGCAGAACTAAAGATTGTCGTAATATATTTGTTCTTGTATTGGTCCAGTTTTTTGGCTATATCATTTTCATTGAATGAATTGATTGCCTCATAAACAAGATTTTTGAGATTCTTTTTTTCGGTTGCCTTATAAATTGAAATCACCCCGAGCAATTCTTTTCCGCCAATGACTCCGGTACTAATCGTATAAGCCGCCCCGGCCTTCTCGCGAACCTGAGAGAAGAACAAGTCATCGATATACATCGAGGCAATTGCAAACGGAATGTAATCTGGTGAAGTTCTGTTCGGACATTCAAACAGACCCGCAATATATCCTGTGTTTCCGGCCTGCTCGTTTGGAACACGAACAGTATTTAACATCACAGGGATTTTTGGAATTTTTGGTGCAGAATAAGCCTTTCGAGGAATTTGACCGATTCCAGAATTAAGCTCCGATACAATACTTTCAATCAAAGCCGGGCTGAAATTACCGACAACAACAATTTTAATTCGGAAAGCATTCAAAAGACTTTGATGGATTCCTTTGACCATAGTAAGATTGATGTTAGAATAAGAATCTTCGGTAACTGAAGTTGCCGTATCATATGGATGATCAGCAAAAGCTGCCTTTGTGATTGCAAGTCCCAAAGCTCCCGAAGGATCGGCTTTTTTTGCTGCAATTCCAGAAGCAATTTCCTTCATTTTTTGATCGAAATCAGATTCAAGGAAAGCAGGCTTTGTTATGCAGTCCTGCAAAATCGCAAGGACTTCTGCCAAATCACGCTGAATACAAATAAAGCCCGCTGTTGAAAAATCCTTTCCCGATGACGAATTGAGTGAAAAACTTTTTTCATATTCGAGCTTTTGAATCTTTGAATATGGATATTTTTCGGAACCACGCAAGGCCAAATCCAGCGTAAGATCTTCAATACCGCTCAAACTTTTATCAATTGTACTTGTTCCACCTTCAAAAATCACACGGCAAACAATAATTTTACTTCCGCGATTCTGCTTGAAAATCACAGGAACTCCATTCGCAAGCTGCTTTTTTGTAAAATCCTCGACACTTCCGAGATTTGAATCAGCAATACTTTTGGTGGAGCCGCATGAAACAAAAAGCCCCGCAGCAAAAAGAGAAATCAGCACTAAAACTGAGACTAAAATATTTTTTTTGAAAGCAATTTTTTTATTAATCGACCGCATTTTTTCCACCTATTTCTGCCAGAATGCATTTTCCGCCGTAATTTCTTCATATCCATGATTCAGGAAAGCATTTTTATAATTCTTCCAGACTCCAGGACTTACAGAAACCACAAGAGCACCATTCTTATTTTGAATATACTTTTGAATGAAATTGACGACATCATCCTCGGTTACTTTAGCAATATTCTTGTCATACGAAAAGAAATAATCCGAACCGCAGCTAGACCAGAAAAATGACAGGGACGCAAGAATTGCCTTTGCGCTTTCAAGCTCATAAGTTCGAGAATCCTCAAGCTGCTGAATCACAAAGGATATGCTTTTTTCTTTGAAGAATTTTTCTTTATTGGCCATGGCCGGGATTGCCTTTTTCTTGAGCACAGAAAGGAATAAATCTGACTTCTCAACAGGATTTAAATTGCCAGTGCGCACGGTTTCAATGCTTCCGAATCCATAATTTGAATCATCAGCAACCGGCTCTGTTGAGTCATTGAGCATTGCGGCATAAAATCCGATCAAACCAGTCACTCGCCTTGTCGGATAAGAGGCACCTATGTAATCACTGTCCGGGATTCCCAAAGCAGGTTCTGACACAAAAGTGCCGGCAAGAACGCCGTTCGGATCCCCGGCAAGGTTTGTCCATACGTCAGCCGAATATGTGTCATCCGCATCAATCTCACCATCCGGCCCACGCAGATAATATCCGACTTGAATCATATTGTCATCGGCTCCGGCATTAACGAAGACCAGTTTTTTGTCACGCATGAGCGGAGTTTTTGACTCTGGCTCTTCAAATGCAACAGACTCGGCAGGATTCTTCCAGTCAGAATAAATTTCTTTTACATACTGGAAAACTTCATCGTGCTCAACATCACCACCGACAAAAATTGCAGAATTTGAAGGGATGTAATAATTATTTTGAATTTCACGAAGATTTTCTGGAGTTGCGCTTTTGATTACAGCAGGATCACCAGAAGGACTAAGCCTCCATGGACTTTTTGGGAACATTGTTTTGAACAAAGCAGCAGAGCGAATATGAGAAGGATCTGTAAAATCAGCATTGATTTCTGAAAGAACGACAGCCTTTTCATTTTCAAGCTCAGTTTCATCCAGTTTTGGCGTACGAATCGCATAAGACCAGAATTCCAGGCCGCGACGAACCAAAGATGCAGGAATCGTAAAATAATAATTGACGCGATCAACGCCTGTAGTGCCGTTCTCGTCAATCCGTCCCATTTCATTGGCAGCATTCGTGAACGCGTCCTGATCAGCATACTTTTCGTTTCCTTTGAACATCATGTGCTCATAAAGATGGAAAAGGCCTGCATTCTGAGGTGTCTGCGTGACAGCCCCAGCCCGAACAGCTATTTCGATGTAAGCCAATGGAGCAGAATTATTCTCCGCTACAAATAATTCCAGACCGTTATCAAGCTTATACCGATAAAGCCCCGGAATATTTGTTGATTCTGAAAAAACAAATGCTAAAACAGATGTAAAAACGATTAATGAAATTGTTTTTTTTAAATTCGTAAACATATGAATCTATTATAACATAGATTCAAAAAAAAGCCACACAGAATTTTAGTATTGCCACACAGATTCAATTTTGCTACGCAAAATCAGGAGTAAATATCTATTTTAAAGGGATTCCGTAGGAATCCCGAATCTGTGTGGCATTTTTTTATTGGTTCA
>CACZYY010000138.1:0-2493 GCA_902785455.1 uncultured Spirochaetaceae bacterium | reverse complement strand
ACACCCCATTTCTGAGAACCGTCTGTAAGCGTAATCTGGACGTAAGCCACGGCATAAGTGTCACTTCCCTGACCAACAGAGTGCTCATGGAAAGCAGAAATATTGAATTCTGGAACTGGAGTACCTTTAAGAGCGGCAACAAATGAATCCAACGGACCGTTTCCTTTGCCACCGATTGAGAATTTAACGCCGTTGTAGTTGACTACGCCACGAGTTGAGACATGCTCGCTTTCATCATGACCTTCAAGCTGAGTTGAGGCAAGGTCAAGCACTTCGAGCGGTCGTTTTTTGCCGAGCCACTGCTCCTCGAAAAATTTGAGGATTTCTTCCGGCTGAAGCTCACGCTGTGCGGCATCGCTCTTTGCCTTGATAAGGTCGCCGATTGCAGGCTGCATTGCCTTTGGAATTGCGTAGCCGTAGTTGTGCTCCAGAATAAAGCTTGCACCGCCCTTTCCGCTCTGAGAGTTGATTCGGATAATGCCCTCGTACTTTCGGCCGATGTCATGCGGATCGATAAGAAGATACGGAACATCCCAGATTGCATCTTCAGGCATTTTTGCGCGGGCTGCGAAACCTTTTGCAATTGCGTCCTGATGACCGCCAGAAAGAGCCGTATAAGCCAGACCGCCTGCGTAAGGAGAGCGCGGATTGATTTCCATCTTGGTGTATTCCATGTAGCTGTCGGCAATGTCCGGGAGATTTGAAAAATCAAGCTCAGGGTCAACGCCCTCACTGAACATGTTGAGTGCAACAGTAACGATGTCCAGGTTTCCTGTGCGCTCGCCGTTTCCGAACAAGCAGCCCTCAACCCTGTCAGCACCTGCAAGCAAACCAAGCTCACAAGAAGCTACGCCTGTTCCACGGTCATTGTGGCAGTGAGTTGAAATAATGCAGCAGTCACGGTGAGAAATCTTTGCTGCAAAATATTCGATTGAATCTGCATAGATATTCGGAGTGTAACATTCAACGGTTGTAGGAAGATTGAAAATGATTTTGCTCTCTTTAGACCAGCCCCATTCGTTGCCCACGGCCTCACAAATCTCGATAGCATAGTCAATTTCAGTCATTGAATAGCTTTCCGGGCTGTATTCAAGGCGAATCTTTTTGCGGTCTTCTTCGCTCAAATCCTTCATGCAGTCTTTGATGCATTTTACGCCATCAACTGCGATTTTGATAATTTCTTCCTTGCTCTTGTTGAAAGTGTATTTTCGCTGGGCAGGTGAAGTTGAGTTATATATATGGAAGATAACGCTTGGCGCACCCTTGATACATTCCATTGTGCGGCGGACAAGCTTTTCGCGTGCCTGACAAAGAACCTGAATAGTAACATCGCTTGGGATGCGGTTCTCATCGATGAGGCGACGGATAAAATCATATTCAGTATCACTTGCAGAAGGGAAGCCGATTTCGATTTCCTTAAAACCAAGTTTTACAAGAAGTTCAAAGAAAGCAAGTTTTGTTTCGATACCCATCGGGTCAATCAAAGCCTGATTTCCGTCACGAAGGTCAACAGAACACCAGATTGGTGCTTTTGTGATTCGTTTGCCAGGCCATGTGCGGTTCTCAATTGGAATCGCAGGAAATGCTTTGTACTTTTTTGCGTTCATTTTGAAACTCCTTAAATAAAAAAGCCCTATTGCCAAAAGCAACAGGGCTGTAATTTGTGAAATTATAACATTACCACCACGCTTTTGAGCTATTTTGAGAGAAAATCAAACAAAAGTAGTAGTGATAGAGTTTTCATATCTCTAGTATGCTTATTTAACATCTTTTAGTCAAGTCTTAAGATTATCGAAAATATTGCTGACAGATTTCTCAAAATTCTGCGTGTTTTCCCGCATTTCCAAAATGAATTCGTTATCCGTAATGCTTCCGAGAACGGCATTCATTTCGCGCGCATTATTGAAAGTCTGCATCCTGAATTCATCATCAAAATCCTTCATTCTGGAAATCAAAGTCTCATCAAAACGCTTTATGTTCGTAATCTTTGAACCCGCTACAATATCCTCATAAATTTCTTTGGTGAATTCGGAAATCGGCCTTGAATACAGTTTTTCGAGCAAATTCAGAGCATATGCGACCTTGTAATTTTCATACTGAGCCTGACACTCATCGTAATAAGAATGAATTTCTCCCCAGGTGTTGATAGACTCTTGTTTTATGAGGACAAAAAGCTGCTCCAGCCGGTCTCTCGGAATAATCTGCCCTCCGACATTAACCCATTCAGAATACAACGGCATTTCAGAAATAAGTTTAATATCATTTAGAGAAAGGCTTTCCTTGCCATTACGCTGACAATATTCACATAGCGTGCGAACAGCAAAAAATTTAACAATCTGACGATAAGCATTGTATGCTTTTACAGGCTTGATAATAATCGCGCCATACTTTTTCTGAGCCTTTTTTTCGTGCAAAGTAAAACATGCATCTGGATTCTGATGAAGATAATCCTTAGCCACCTGATAAAGTTCTTGCTTATTGCTTGCAGCGACA
>CACZYY010000137.1 GCA_902785455.1 uncultured Spirochaetaceae bacterium | reverse complement strand
CAAGTCTTTCTGACAATTCACGCAATGATTTTTCGTCTTCGGGTTTTGACTTCTACGCAGATTTTACAAGAATCTTAGAAAACGGCTTCACATTCTATGTCAATGCAACAGCCGGAGTTGTTACGGCTTCCGCTTCAGCTGACGGATTAAGCGATGACATTGACATGACGGACTTCAGTTTTGGAGCGGGCTTAGGCTATTCTTTTATCCATGACGAAAAGAAAAATCTCTCTTTGACAGGCGAAGCAGGCATTGAAATGTTGAGCGGAAATAAAAATATTTATACAATCGGCACACAATTATCAAAGCTCGATGTCTCAACGACAGTATTTTACATCGGACCAAAGATTTCGTTCACATACAAATTTGCTTCACATTTTGGAATTTTTGCAAACGCAGGCCTTTATTTTGCGACAGGCTCAAATAAATTTGAAGTCAAAGACTTGAATCTCTCTTCCGAAAAATCAATTTCTGGAGTTCTCTTCCGACCTGAATTCGGCGTGGCAATTCCCTTGTAATAACAAGTCAAATCAAGAATATATCCAAACAGACTGTCTCCAACGAAGTTTTCTTCGGGGACAGCCTGTTTTATGCAGTATTCAAGCCAACGGCATAACGGCTTGTCTTTAAGCCACCATCATTGAACACGTTCATGCTAGTTTGGCGTTTTCCGTGACGTTTCCGCCGTAAAGTAAGTTTTCGTTATCGTCAGTAATTCCGAAAAAATTTAATATAGTAAAATCTCTTCGGAATTTGAAAAATCGGCATCAGTTGAATTTCATTTCTCGAAGAAGCTTTCCTTCTATAGAGCAAAGCAAAGCTTTCACTCCCCCACTTTCAGATATTTCGAGAATACCACAAGTCTTACCATCCTCGCATTTTGGAAGCGAGATTGAGCCAGGGTTAAAATAAAACAAGCCGTTTGCTTCTTCCATTACAGTTACATGGGTATGACCACTAAGAACAACTGTTCCAGTAGGAAGCAACTCAGACAGTTCATCCCTCGTGTACAAATGCCCATGGTGTAAAAAAATGCGGCGAATTCCCGATGCAGCAGGAATTGCGAGCGTAGAATATGCGTTCAAACAAGGAAAAGTAAGCATCATCTGGTCAACTTCGCTGTCGCAGTTTCCACGAACACAAATAATTTTCGCTTTATGCTCATTCAGAATCTGTGCAGTCTTTTTTGTGTCCCAGCCTTCAGGAAGAGGATTTCTTGGTCCATGATTCAAGTAGTCACCAAGAAGAATTATCGCGTCACAATCTTTTTCAAAAGAAGCAAGAGCCGTTTCAAGACAGCCCGCACTTCCGTGTATATCTGATAAAATTAGGAATTTCATTTTATCAAATTGTACTACATTTACAAAATCAGTGCAAAGAATAAGCATATGAAATATGCTTACTTCACTTTCTTCCGTTTTCGGAAGGTGAATTTAGCCTGTCAATGAAAACGAGTGGTTTCAAATTGCCGTCCGTCCAGAGGCAGATGTGAATGGCATAAAAGCACCTTTTATCCGTTCCGTTGGCTATAAACCAAATACAACTATTGAAAATATGATGAAGCAGCTGACAAAAATAAAATAAGGCTTGTACAGGGACACGACCGCGATAACTGACAGTCCGCTGACACCGTAATATGAACAAGCCTTTAACCGCATAATACGACAGTCAGCCTTAGAAGTCAAGAGCAACTTATGTTGTATCACCTTCCGATTTTGCGTCGAATCTCCCCCAGCCTGTTGAGTGCCTCGTTCAGCGTGTCGTCCTTCTTTGCAAAATGCAGGCGGACATAACGGTTTTCCGCTTCCTTAAAGAAGCTGGAACCTGGAACAGAACCGACTCCCACTTTCTGAGCCAAAACTTCCGCAAATTCCAAATCCGACTTATAACCAAACTCAGAAATATCAATCAGAATGTAATACGCGCCCTCTGGAACCGTGTGCGAGAGGCCGATTGTGTCCAAGCCACGCAGGAAAAGGTCGCGCTTGTGGGTGTATTTTTCCTGTAAGTCCTTGTAATAGTCGTCTCCGAACTTTAAGCCTGTGACCGCCGCTTCCTGCAAGGGGGCAGCCGCTCCAACGGTGAGAAAATCATGGACTTTTTTGATTCTGTCGGTGATTTCGGGATTTGCCTGAGTGTAACCGAGTCGCCAGCCTGTAATCGAATAGGTTTTTGAAAGCGAATTGCAGGTAATCGTGCGCTCTTTCATGCCCGGAAGACTTGCCATGTAGGTATGCTCGTGCGGTTTGTAAAGAATGTGCTCGTAAACTTCATCGGTGATGACAAAAGTGTCGTATTTTTTTGCAAGGTCGGCGATTATCGTAAGTTCTTCCCGGGTAAAGACCTTTCCGCACGGGTTCGACGGATTACAGACGATGATAGCCTTTGGCTTCTGCTTGAAAGCATCTTCGAGGACGGCAGCATCAAAACGGAATGTCGGCGGAATCAATGGAACATAAATCGGATCTGCGCCAGAAAGAATCGTGTCCGCACCGTAGTTCTCATAAAATGGCGAGAAGACAATCACCTTGTCACCGGGATTTGTCACGCTCATCATTGCGGCCATCATCGCCTCGGTCGAGCCACAAGTGACGACAAGCTCTTCGTTGGGATTTACGCTCACACCCGAAAAGTGCTCGATTTTGGCGGCAAGTGCCTCTCGGAAATTCTGCGCTCCCCAAGTGATTGCGTACTGATGAAAATCTTCTTTTGTGACCTGTGCCAGTCGTTCAAGAATTTCGCGCGGTGGTTCAAAGTCCGGGAATCCCTGAGAGAGATTGACCGCTCCATATTTGTTTGAGATTCGGGTCATGCGACGGATTACGCTGTCGGTAAAAGTTGCGGTTCTGTTTGAAAGTTCTGGCATAATCTATTCCTTTTTTGCAAGAGCAAACAATTTTAGTGGAAGATGACAATATCCTGTTGGATTTTTTTCAAGATATTTTTGGTGATATTCTTCCGCGCTATAGTAATTTTTGAGCGGTAAGAGTTCCACCTTGAATTTTTGACCGGCAGCCTCTTCTCGACGCTTGAACTCTGCCTCAATTTCAGGAAGAAGTGAATCATCATCGTAATAAATGCCAGTCCTGTAGTTCTCGCCTTCGTCCGGCCCCTGCTTGTTAAGAGAAAATGGATCGATTGCAAGAAAATAATATTCCAGAATATCATCTGGAATACAGTTTCCATCCGGTCTGGCCTTATAAATGGAATCCAGCAGATACCTTGGGTCAGTACCACCTGCTTCACTCTGAGAACTGTTTGAAACCGAAGCAGTATTGAATACCCATCTGTAATCTGAATCAACCGCTGCTATCCTGATATTATTCGTATAAAAAACTGCTGTCATGTTAAAATAAACATCTTCACCGATCTTACTGTCCAAAAATTGTATCTGATGCCTTTTTATAAAAGAAGTCCTGTAAAGATGTGCCCAGGGTGCAGTAACTATCAGCTTTGAAAAAATTCCCTTCTTTAATGAAACTTTAAAGAGTACCTTTCCATCTTCTTCAACACGGCTGTACCCAGTCACTACTATATCTGTATCATCATCCACTGCTTCCATCAGATGCTTCAGATAATCAGGATCCACATAGTCGTCCTGGTCTACAAAGGCAAGGAAATCTCCCCTTGCGTATGAAATACCGCGGTTTCTGGTCACGGCAACACCAGTATTGTCCTGGTGATACAGATGAAAGCGGTCATCTGTAATCCAGTTCCTTATAACCTCACTGGAATCATCAACTGAGCCATCATCTATTATCAGGCATTCAAAG
>CACZYY010000136.1 GCA_902785455.1 uncultured Spirochaetaceae bacterium | reverse complement strand
GCACTTTCGATATATGTTCCAGTTGATTCTTCATAATATCCCTGCGAATAGGCTTTTTGAGCATTCTCGTAAGCGGTGAGAGCTGTTCCAAGAGAAGATTTTATGCTTTTCTGCTCGCTCACGGCACTTTGAACTAGCGACTGAATTTGATTTTCTTCGTAATTGATATTTTTGCTGTCAAAGAGATAGTTGTCCTTGAAGTCGGCGATGACGGCTTGGGCGAATTCTTCCACATCATCATATCTTGGCTGTGAAAGGCTGCTCTGCTTTTCGGAATAAGCCTTTGCGGCATCGGCGTAATTATTAAAGGCCGTTGTGTATTCATTGTTATAGTATGAATTGTATTTTTCGATTTCTTTTACGGCCAAATCATATTCATTAGCATAATCATACCAATTTGAATATTTTCCTATGCTACCTTCTTTTTTGGAATCAATGAAAGCCTGGTAATCGACTTTTACGATTTTGGTTGGCGTTTCGGAAAGAGCCGAGCCTGTGATTCGCTCAAGACCAGAATTGTTTAATGCGCCTTGCACTTTTTGAATGACGGAAAGCTGCTCGGTGACGCCTTTTTCGGAAGAATGTGAACTTAATATAGAAGAAAGTTTTTGAAGGCTTGAAATTGAATCTGTGAGCGAGGCGGAAGAAAGGCCTGCGATTGTTGATTTTTCGGATTCGGAAAGATTGAAGGCTTGGGTTTGGTCGCTGGGATTTGATGGATTTTCTGGAACAGATGCGGTGCTTGAATCATCACCGGAACTTGAACAGGAAATAAAGATGAGGGCGGAAAGAAAAAGTAAAATTATACTATATAAATGTCCCCCCCCCCCGAAGAAATTTGGAACTATTGGTTGTTTTTGTCATGGCTGGCCCCTTTTTTTATATGAAATTAAGTATACAGCAGAAAAATGGATTTTGCAAATTCTATTGTTGAGGAAGAAAATCCTTCAGTTTTTTCGGAAAAACCTGCGAAAAGTTCTGGAAAAACAACGGAAGATTATGTTTAATTTTGCGGAAAATGTTGATATAATTCTTACATGCAAAAAAACAGTCTTTCAGATTTTGATTTTATTCCGAACGAAACTTCACTTTCTGGCGCAGCAGAATCAGCATTCGCCCGCCTTTCATTCACGTTCACACAAGAGCATCTTTCTTCTATTATTAATGCAGCCCTCGCTCCCGATGCAAGCGACAATGACCGCTATGTCTGTGCATGTATGCTCAAAAATGCCCTTGTCGCGTCAAAAGGCTTGTACCCGCTCTGCCAGGACACGGGAATCGCAAACGTATTCGGCTGGAAGAAGGGCGACTTTTCAACAAGCAATTTATACGAAGAAATCACGGCAGGAATCAAAAAAATCTACGACGAGCGCAAATTGCGTTTTTCTACCACCGTTCCAGATTCTTTTTACGAAGAGCACGACCCCAAAAATAATCTTCCTGCCCAAATCTCAATTTTTGACTCAGAAGCTTCACTTGCACCTTCACCAAGTTTTGTAAAAGACGCGCCCAAAGACTCATTGAGTTTTATTTTCTGCGCAAAAGGCGGCGGTTCATCCAACAAGACCAGTTTCATCCAGGGAACAAAGGCATTCCTCAATAAAGAAAGATTTTCAAAAGTGATGAAAGAAGAGCTAGAGCATTTTGGAACAAGTGCCTGCCCTCCCTACACAATCGCAATCGTAGCAGGAGGATTGAGCCCGGAGCAGAATCTTCTTACGCTGAAACTTGCATCAATGGGAGCCTACGACAGCATGACTTACGAGCCGAATGAATTCGGTTTCCGTGACAAAGAACTTGAAGAGCTTGCAATGAAAATCGCTTCCGAAAGCGGATACGGCGCACAATTCGGTGGCAGTAAATTTGCCTTGAGCGCAGTTGTAGTCCGTCTGCCACGTCACGGAGCCAGCTGTCCGATTTCATTCGGAGTCTCCTGCTCGGCACACCGAAACTTAAAGGCAATTCTCACAAAAGAAGGCTTGTATCTTGAAAAGACTGTCGCAAATCCAAGTGAACTTGAAGGATTTTACGAAGCCATTAAATTCGCAAAGAAAAGCGAAAAAGCAGAAAACAATGCCACAGAAAAACAAATCACAAGCACAGGCGACATGAAAGCCATTCTTTCTTCACTCGGAAACGCAAAACCTGGTGAAAGAATTCTGCTTTCAGGGAAGATTCTGGTCGCACGTGACGCAGCCCATGCCCGCTGGCAAAAATTGATTGATAAAGGCGAATCACTGCCCGACTACTGTACAAAATACCCGATTTGTTACGCAGGTCCTGCCCGCACTCCTCAGGGTAAAGTCATCGGAAGCTTTGGTCCGACAACAGCCGGAAGAATGGACGTGTACGCAGAATCACTCATGAGCCGTGGAGCCGCTTTAGTCACGCTCGCAAAAGGAAACCGAAGCAAAAACTGGACAGACGCATGCAAAAAATACGGGGCTTTTTATCTCGGAACACCGGGCGGAATTGCAGCATTGATTGCAAGCGAGTATATAAAATCACAGAAAATTCTGGATTACGAGGATTTAGGAATGGAAGCCGTGAGGCTTGTTGAAGTGGAAAACCTTCCATGCTTCGTAATCACAAACAAAGACGGCGAGGATTTTTATGAAAATCTACGATAGACAATCAGCTCTGGAACTCGTTGACAATGACGAGGATTTGCTTTCAATTCTTGTAGATTCCTTTTTGAACGAAAACAAGTTCGAAAGGCCGGTTTTGGAAAAACTGATTTCAGGCGGCAAAATGACAGAAGCTGCAAGTTATGTTCATGCCACGAAGGGAGCCGCCCGCCAGCTCTGCATGGAAAAACTCAAAACTTCGGGGCAGGAACTGGAAGATGTTCTGCGCGGGAAAACAAGCGGCGATATTCCAAAACTAATCGACCAGATGTTTGCGGATTATGAAGAAGCACTTTCTGCCCTGAACGGGTAAAAGTGAAAAAAAAATGGCTGACCTGTGAAGTTCAGCCATTTTTTATTGAGAGTTTATTACAGGAATTCACCTAGAACTGCCCGGAGTTCTTCGTCCTGTTTGTAGTAATTTTGCTCCAGCTCTTCTTTTGAAAGCCCTACAAGCTCGTGGCTGCAATAGTGAATCCAACGGTCTTCCTCTGGTTTTGTGATGTCAAATTTGCGGCACCAGTAATCAGGTTTAATTGGAAGAGTTTCCTTAAAGGTGAAGTTCTTGTAATCGTGAACGACAACCTTGATATCTTCACGAGGAACGCCCTTCTCCAAAAGAACCTGAACCAGGAAATTAAGAGTGCGGCCAGAATCGTAAATATCATCAACCAAAAGGATTTTGTCTCCCTGACGAAGATAATCCGGCGAATATGTCCAGCCGTCAATGCGGATTGCATCATGTGAATGAACGTCCGTGTATGAGCGGGCGACAACTGCGGCGTAAAGGACAGGCTTTTTGCCTTTAAGTGCAAGCTTGAAATATTCGCTGATGACGTTTGCCATGTAAGCTCCGCCACGAAGTGACGTATAAATGATGTCAGGAATGAAACCGTCGTGATAAATTTTTGAAGCAAGTTTTAGCGCATCATTGCGCACGGTTTCGTAAGGTAAAAATTCTTTCATAAGAACCTCGTAGTAATTTTTTCAAATATAATAGTAATTGAAATCAGATGGATTATCAAGCAATAAAATTCACGTCTTGCTGTGTCGCTGCATCCGTCCAGCGATTTTTTTTGGATTATTCTGACAAATTTGAATTTGCATTGCCGAAAATCGAATTTTATTTGCAATAAATATATGAAAGAAAAAAGAAATGGTCTTACATATATTTT
>CACZYY010000135.1 GCA_902785455.1 uncultured Spirochaetaceae bacterium | reverse complement strand
ATTGCAAGCACCTGAATTGGTGACGGATGTTTAAATCCTTTCTTTTCGATTGCGGCAAGAACAGTTTCGTCAAGGCCCAGGTCTGCGAAAGAAATCTCACCGTCGTCTTCTTCCTCTGAATCTTCCGAATCGTCTGCTTCATCATCAAAATCTTCTTCCTGCTCACTGAGCGAAGCCGAAGTGTCGTCCGTAAAATCGCGGTCTAAATTATCGATATAATTTTCGAGCTGTGATTTTGGCTCTTCGTTTGAAATGTCAGCTGATTCTTTAGAAACGACATTTTCCCCTGAAACTGCATTAGAGACAGTTTCCCCGTTGATGACAGCTGTGCCGTCAAGTTCTTCATTTTCCATTTGTGTTCCCCTGTGGCGTGTTCTTTGCCTTTGGGAATCGCAAAATCTGTACTGTAAGTGGATTTTTATTGTGCGAAAACAAAAGCGTGAGCACGCATAGAAATTGGAAGCCCTCTGCTTCCCTAAGAATGTTTTCTACTATATCGGAATTATTTTGAAAATGCAAGCAAATTTTTGAATATTTCGCAAATATTATCAGATTTAAGAGCGAATTTTGAAATTTACTGGCTGTATCAAAAAACGGTCTCCCATCGGGAACCCAAAATCAAACATCGCAGTGAGCAAAGCTCAGGCGAGTTTGTTTTGGAACCCCGATTCCGACCGTTTTTTGCAATATCCGACAAGTTCAAAATTCGCTCTTAAACACTTCTATGGGCATAGAAGGAGTAAATCTGTATACGTTTGCCGCTCTCGCGGCAGCACAAAACGAGTGTTTTCGTAAGCCGTTTCTCTCCTTCGCGCCGTTTTTTGCAATATCCGACAAGTTCACAACTCGCTCTTAAACACTTCTATGGGCATAAAAGGTGGAAATCTGTATAATGACTGAAAACGACTAAATCTTGGGAAGGGGACGAATTATGAACGCAAAGAATTCTGAATTTTCAAAATGGGTTTCCTGCTGGGGCACCGCGACTTCAATCACAAAACGTACAGAAATCACATATTCCAAAGACCTCACTTTACGATACCCGGTTAAAATGTGCTTTAGCGGATCAAAACTTCGTTTTCGATTTTCAAATATCACGGGCACCGAAGATGTCAAAGTCTCAAAAGCATTTTGCGCAAAAAACGTTGGAGCTGAATACAAACCGATTCCCATCACTAAAGGCTCTTCAAAAACTTTCATTATTCCCGCCGGAAAAGAAATTGAAAGCGATGAGATTCCGTTTGATGTAAATGCCGGTGATACAATTGAAGTCAGCATGTATTTTGCAGATTTTACACAAATGAACGCAGGAACAGCCCTTCTTACCAACCTCGAACAAGGATATTTTGCTTATGGAGATTATGCCGAGTCCAGGGATTTACCCGATGACCTTTCAATGGCAACAAATATTTTTTACTTTTTGAACACAATCGACATCTTTACTGAAGAAAAAAATCACGCGCTCATCTGTTACGGTGATTCAATTTCCTGCCTGAGCTGGCCAAATTTTCTGGCTGAACGCGCTTTCAAAAACGGAAGCGGCAATGTCTCAATAATACGCCGTGCTGTCTGCGGAACGAGAATTCTCCGTCAGTACGACTGCATCACTTATCAGGCTTATGGATTAAAAGGTGCGACTCGCTTTCCAATCGAAACAAATGTCGCCGGAGCAAGCGCAATCATCATCCACCACGGAATCAACGACATCATTCACCCGGTCGGTATTGAAGTAAACAAATTCCGGCCATGGAGCGATATGCCGAGCGTACAGGATTTAATCGACGGCGTAAAAAAGACCTATATCGAACCGGCAAGAAAAATGGGCCTCAAAGTGTGGAGTGCAACATTGCTTCCTATATATGGTTGGCGAACCTACAACGAAAACCGAGAATCTATCCGCAAAGAATTCAACGAATGGCTTCGGACCTCAAAAGATTTTGACGGCTGCATTGATTTTGACAAGGCGGTCCGTGATTCAAAAAATCCTGAATCATTTGCAGAAGGATGTGATTCCGGTGATCATCTTCATCCGAGTGATAAAGCATGTGAGCTCATGGCAAATGAAGTTCCTGATTGTTTGATTGAATTTTAAGAGAATTGGTGGTATAATATAAAAATATGAGTGAAGAAATCGTAGAATTCGCTGTAGACCAGCGCGTTGTTTACCCAAGTCAGGGTGTCGGACAAATCAAAGATATTTTCGAAAAGAAAGTCGGTGATAAAACCATTAAATATTACAAAATTTATCTCGAAGTTTCCGACATGGTTGTCATGATTCCAGTTGCAAATGCTGCAATGATTGGAATCCGCCCGATTGTTTGTGCGGCTGATGCAGAAAAAGCCCTCGAAATTCTCGGCGAGGCAATTGAGCCTGTCACCTCAGACTGGAAGCTCCGCTATCAGATGAACTTGGACTTGCTCAAAAAAGGCAGCATTTTCGATATTGTTAGCATTGTTCGATGCCTTTATCATCGCTCAAAGGTCAAGGAATTGCCTATTTTGGAGCGCAAACTTTACGACAATGCCAAAAAACTTCTTGAAGACGAAATCGCATTCGCACTCGGCAAGCCTTCCAAAGAAATCGAAGCAATGCTTCATGCAAAACTGGAGCCGCTGGGCGCATTAGTTGCAAAAAAATCACCTATTATCGATGATGACGAAGATGATGATGATGAATTTGGCGACGAAATAAACGACTCAGAAGATTCAGATAACGAAGATTCTGATGATGATGACGATTCAGACGAGTCTGATTCTGGCGACGACATGGAAGATGATGGTGACGATGACGAATAACGACGAACTTGCGCTGATTCTTGTTGCGGCAGGAAGTTCTGCCCGAATCGGTTTTGACAAAACTGGCTCAAAAATCAAAAAGGAATACCTCGCCATGAACGGCGGCACGGTGCTTTCTTGTGCGGCAAAAGCATTTCTGTCCACGCTCAAATTCAGTACAGTAGTTGTTACTTATCCAATCGCTTCAAATAACGCAGATTTAAAAGCAAGCGAGCAAAAGTCCAGAGAGGCTTTGTTCGCTGACGATTTTATCAAAAATTACAAAGCAGATTTCATTTTCGTTCCAGGTGGCAAAACACGTCAGGAGTCAGTCCACGACGCACTAGAAGCCATCGAAGAAAAGCACCCTGATTGTTCGCTCGTATTCATCCATGATGGAGCACGCCCGTTTCTCAAATCAGAGACAGTTGAGCTTACATATCGCGCGGCTCTCGAATTCGGTGCTTCTGTTCCTGGCCTTCAACCCACCGAAACACAAAAAAAGATTGACGAAAACGGTTTTATCACAAAACATCTCGTTCGTTCAAGTCTCACAGCTGTACAAACGCCTCAGGTATTCCAGTTCACACCCATTCTTGAAGCTCACCGCAAGGCTGCACAAACCACAAAAGTCTTCACGGACGATACCGAAATCTGGGATGAATTCGCCGCAAAACGCAAAAACGAAAACGGAGAATCTCTTTCCCGCGTAAAAGTTGTTCTCGGTGATCCAGAAAACAAAAAAATCACTTATCCAGAAGATTTAAAATCACTCACAAACTAACATGATTCGAGTAGGATTAGGTTACGATAAGCACGTTCTCACCGAAGGCCGCAAACTGATTTTGGGCGGAGTTATTATTCCGTTTGAAAAGGGAGAAGCCGGCCACTCCGATGGTGACGTTCTGTTGCACGCTATCACAGACGCTCTTTTGGGAGCTGCAGGATTGGGTGACATCGGCTCTTATTTTCCGCCTAGCGATCCCCAATGGAAAGACGCAGACTCGGCCTTGCTCCTCAAAAAATGCTGGCAGGATGTAAAAAATGCAGGGTGGG
>CACZYY010000134.1 GCA_902785455.1 uncultured Spirochaetaceae bacterium | reverse complement strand
GTGCAGGAAAGTCAGAATATTCTGGGCCAGCTGCTCGATTTGAGATTCAAGCATTTTCTGAGAAAGAGGACTCTTCGAATAGTCGCCCCGGAAATCTTTGATTGCAGTAAAAGCATGTTTCTTAAGGACTTCAAAAATTTCGTGCTCATTTTCAAAGACTCCGTTCTCGCATACAGGCAGAGGCTCATGGGAATTAAGATAATCGCCCATAAAAAGCTCAAGGATTCTGTGATTGTTCCCATGTCGTAAGTTTTCATCAAATCAGTGTCGAGAGTTTCTTCTTCGAGGGAAAGGACTTTTGAAAAAATCCATTTGCGCGGGCAAGGGAAAAAATCCTTCATATCACTTTGAGTAATCACGATTTTTCCGTCACGCTCTTTTTCAGCAAGATTTTTGTTGCGGTTTTCGATGAGTGTGAACTTCACTTTTTCAAGGACAAGGCCGCTCGTTTCTGACTGAGGATTCTCGTTTTCGTTTTCAGTTTCTGGCTTGTTAAAAATCTGGAATTTTTCAAGCTGCTCTTTCTGAACTTTGCTCAGTTTTAACGGCAAGGAAATGTCTTTTCCCATCAAGTAAGCTTTTTCCTGCAAAATAAAATCTTCATCGTCCAGCGCAGAATTTCTGGCATCTTCTTGTTTCAGGGCATTATGACAAATTGCAAAGCCCGCGAAGCTGTTTTCAGCATAACTGAAATGCACGACTTTTTCACCTTCAGGATTCTGGAAATCGGCCGCATACAGACGAATGAATGATTTTGAAACGTTGGAGTCTTTGTCATGGGCAACAAGGCCGAGAGCCACTCGTTTTTCTTCGTTCAAAAATCCGAGTTTTTTATACTGAACCTCAAGATTTTTTTGATTGGCGTCAATCACAAACTGATGGGAGAAATAAGCTCCGGCCGAAGTTTTGTACGGATAAACCGAAATTCCTGTGTTTTTAGACTGGGGCGTGTAAATCTTTTTGCTCAACTCAGTTATAAAGAAATCATAGTGATTTGAGACCGAAAGATTAGAATTTTCACCCTGACAATATTCATTTTCGATTTTTGCAAGTTCCTTAAGCTCGGTAATACAGCGGCCAAGGATGTCATTCGCAGTCTTTGAAAAACCGTCCTCTTCGAGATATTTGCCTTTGAAAATTACCCATGCCTGCACGATTGAGTCAAAAGATTTTGCATTGCAGATTGCGGAAATATCGTGCTTAAGTTCACGGTAAAATTCAAGTTCACGGCTGTTCGTGCTTGATGTCGCCGAAAGAGCCTCTTCCCATGAATCAAAATGCACAGCTCCTTCATTGAAACCACAGATACAGCGCATTTTGTTTCCTTCTATTATAAGATTCTCGCGGAGAACTTTTTTATCACTTTTCCACGGAATGTACTCATCGAGAATCAAGGAACGCATCGACTCATAAGAAAATTCTGAATTGAAACAATTCTGAATCTCGTTGAATACCTGTGCCGCACTATTCTGAACGAGCGGAGAACCAGCCTTAATCACATACGGAACGCAATATTTTGTAAGCTCGCGTTCAAGATACGGCCTGTAAGTCTGTAAATCCGGGACATTGAGCACAACTTCTTCCCAGCAGACTTTTTCGGTATTCGCCCCGCCGTCTGCACAGAGTTTTCGAATCTGCAAAATCGTGCGGCGGAGTTCCTTTCGGGAATCAGAATATTTGAGACAAGGAATTTTACCCGCCGCAAGCTCATTTTTAGGCAGGCTCACGACCGTAATATCCGGGCATTTTTTGAAAATATCGATGTAATCAGAATAATCCTCAAGAAGCTCAGGATAAAAAATGACATAATGCCTTCCTGTCGCAGAAAAATCAGGCTCTACCCAGCTAGGCTCAAAAAAATTGTTCGCATTCAAAAAATCAGAATAGCGTTTGTAAAGCTCAAGATAATCGTCATCCTCATCATCAAATTTATAATCAGGAAGAGAAGATACTGTATCATTCCAGAGTTTGAGCGAGCGCAAAGTGTCCGAAATCCAGTCAGCGAATGAAGCCGAATCTTTACGGAAGATAGGATTTATGATTTTCTTGAAAATTGTTTTTCCGTCTGGAGAAGCGGCATTCTCTGAAATCAGCGAACTTACAAAAAATTTCCGCAAAATTGAAGGAATGCTCGCCTTATCAGCTTCCTTGCCACGGACGACCTCGCCCTTGAATTTATCCCATGCGATGAATCTTTCCATCAGAACGACATCAACGCCACTTTCTGCGGGGTGACTGACACACCATTCTGCCCAAGAATTCTTTACGACATCAGTTGAAAAGACAAAAACATTATTCAAATCGCAAAGGGCATCCTTAAAAAATGCACCGAGATTTTCTGGAGCAACAAACAATTCTTTTTCCATTAAAATAAATTCCTTTTAACCGAATTATTTTAACACAAAAAAGAAAAATATGCCCTCAAAATCAGATATATTCCCGCACTACCCGTTTTGAGATATTGCACACGATTTCATAGCCGATTGTGCCGATTGATTCTGCCATGTCGTCCGCGGTTATGACTTCGTTTCCGTCACGGCCAATCAGTGTAACTTTGCTTCCCATTTCTACGCCATCGATTTCTGTGACATCGACCATAAACTGATCCATGCAGATTCTTCCGAGAACAGGAGCCTTTTTCCCATTAATAAGTACGTAATATTTGTTTGAGAGAAGGCGATTGTAGCCGTCGGCATAGCCTGCGCAGACTGTGGCAATTTTCATTTCTTTTTCAGCTTCGAATGTGCGTCCGTAGCCCACGGTTTCACCGGCGCGGAGAGTTTTTACCATTGAAACTACGCTGTACCAGCTCAGGGCGGGCTTTATTCCACTTGGAAGGGCATTCAGGTAATTGGGTTTGAGACCGTAAAGAATGATTCCGAGGCGAGCGAACACTGATTTTTTGCATTTGTTCCATAATCCGCCCGCAGAATTGAGGCAGTGAACGTACGGAAGATTCAAATTCTCTACAAGCCCGGCGATTCTTTCGAATTTTCGGATTTGGCTGTTCGTAAAATCGATTGCGTCTGAATCCGCACTGTCGGCATTGCAAAGATGCGTGAAAATTCCCTGCATGCAAAGCTTTTTTGTGTATTCGGTGATAATTTTTTCGCAATGCTCAGGATTGTCGGCATCAAGTCCGATTCTGTTCATGCCTGTGTCGAGCGCGAACACAGCCTTTATATTCCCGCTGATTTTGCTAAGTTCTTCGGCATGTCTCTCATCAACAACCGTCTGAGTAATGTCATATTCAATAAGTTTTTGGGCAAGCGCAATCGGCGTGTAACCGAGGACAAAAACCTGCCCCGAAATGTTCCCCTGCCGAAGTTCAATTGCCTCTTCAAGGGTTGCGACCGCAAAATCAGTCACGCCCTCTTTTTGCAGGACGGAAGCGACTTTGACATCTCCGTGACCGTAGGCATCGGCTTTTACCACAGCCATGACTTTTGTTTCCTCTGGCAGATGTTTTTTGTAAATCCGATAATTTTCTGCGATTTGGGAAAGATTCACTTCCGCCCAGCATCTTTTATCAGCCACAAGCATATTCGCCTCCATTCTTACGCTCTCAGAGTGATTCGATTTGTATGTTCTCGCCCAAAAGTCTTTCGCGGATTATTCTGACAAAGTTCAGGGCCTTGGGATTGTCGCCGTGAACGCAGATTGAGTCAGGACATATCTCGATTTCTTTTCCTGTGACAGACTTTACCTTGTGGAATTTTATCATTTTGATTACGCGCTCAATTCCCTCGTTTTCATCAGCGATTACAGCCCCAGGTTTTGTGCGGGCAACGAGAGAGCCGTCTTCTTCATAACTTCTGTCCGCAAAAACTTCAGCGGCACATTTCAGTCCCACCTTTTTTGCACTCGCAAGCATTTCACTTCCGCTCAATCCAAGAAGAATCAAAGAGCTGTCCACTTCGGCAATTCCTTCTGCAATAGCCAGTGCCAATTTTGAGTCTTTTGCCGCCATGTTGTACATCGCTCCGTGTGGCTTAACATGATTCATCTTTACGCCAAAAAAAAAAAAAAAAGCATTCAAAGCCCCAATCTGATACTGAACCATTGCTTTGAGTTCCACAGGACTTACATTCAAGTTCCGCCTGCCGAATCCAACCAAATCTGGAAAACCAGGATGTGCGCCCACATTCACGCCATTTTCTTTTGCGAGCACGACAGTTTTTGCCATCACTAGCGGGTCAGAAGCATGAAAACCGCAGGCAATATTTGCA
>CACZYY010000133.1 GCA_902785455.1 uncultured Spirochaetaceae bacterium | reverse complement strand
TAATATTTTTTCTAATAAGAGAAATCCAGTACCCCTCAGCACAATGAGCGACCATAGCACCCAGCTTTCCAGCCGAAAGATGCAGATCTTTTCTAATAATAAATAATCTTCTCATTCCCATGAGTTGATTCTAGCATTTTTATTCATTTTAGTTTACAGGATTTCTACTCTTTCACGAAACCACGCCTTCATTGTGTCTGTTATGCGAACAAGTTCTTCTTCGTTGATTATGTAAGGAACCATTCCGTACATGTAGCGGACAAACGGGCGGGCAAAAATTCCTCGGTTATAGGCGAATTCAGAAAAGCCCCTGAGAGTTTCGCTTTCTTTTACTTCGATGCAAAAAGCCCCTCCCATTACGCGGATGTCAGCAATTCGCGGGTCTGAAAAGCCTGAAAGTTCCCGCTTTGCAATTTCTTCGATTCTCTTTATTTTGGAAAGATAATCTTCACGCTCAAAAATCTCAATGGATTTTAATGCAAGCACGCAGGCTACTGGGTTTGCCATGAATGTAGGTCCGTGCATAAAAGCCAACTCCTGAGAGTCTCCGTAAAAGCCGTCAAAGATTTTTTTTCTGGCGGCTGTGAGGGCGTGCCCAATATATCCGCCGGTCAGGGCTTTTCCAAGCACAAGTATGTCTGGCAGAACAAGGTCTGACACAAAGCGGTTTCCCGTACGTCCAAAGCCTGTGGCAACCTCATCAAAAATCAAGACGACATCGTATTTGTCGCAAAGTTCCCGTGCTTTTCTCAAAAATGAAATGTCATACATTCTGATTCCGCCAGCACCTTGCAAAAGAGGCTCCACAATGAAGCATGAAAGCTGCTCGCCAAAATCACAGAATGCTTTTTCAAGGTCTGGGATTTGTGTCGGAATATGAATCACGTCAGGATTTTTCGGAAAAGCACTGTGATAATCCTCATCATCGCCGACAGCCATTGTCATAAAAGTGTCACCGTGGTAGGCATTTTTAAGGGCAAGGATTTTCTTTCTATTCTGTCCGCGGTTCTTATTGAACTGCATTGCCATCTTGAGAGCTACTTCAACGCCCACGCTTCCTGAGTCAGAAAAAAAGTAATAGTTCAAATCTCCCGGAAGATAGCTTTCAAGTTTTTCGGAAAGTTTTTCCACAGGGTCGTGGCTGAGTCCTGCCAGCATACAGTGGGAAAATTTGTCAATCTGATTCTTCATGGCTTGGTTCAGTTCCTGATTCTTGTAGCCATGAATCATGCACCACCAGGAAGAAATTGAATCTATCAGATTTTTGTCGCTGGTTTTAAGATAAACGCCATCCGCGTCAATTATTTTATATGGCGTTTTTAGATTTTTCATTTGCGCGTATGGATACCAAATCATATTTTCCTCCAGATTTCCTTCATTATTAAGGCTGATTTTTCTATTTCTTCCTGCGAGTGGGCTGCCGTAACAGTAAGCCTTATGCGGGAAGTTCCTTCAGGAACGGAAGGCGGTCTTATTGCACATAGCATCACTCCGGCTTCGCGGCAAAAGCTTGCAAACTTCAGTGCTTTTTGAGAGCTTCCTGTCAGAATCGGAATTATGGGCGTGCTTCCCTGCACGATTGGAAGACCTGCTTCTTCTAAAAGAGAGCGCATCAATTTTGTGTTTTCCCGTAGTTTTTCCATAAGGGAAAGTCCCTTAGAAGAATCCGAAAGAACAGACAAAGCCTGATTTGCGGCTGCGGCAACCATAGGAGGAAGCGAAGTCGAAAATATAAAAGGACGGGCTTTATTCACAAGATAGTCACGGATTTCTTTTGAACAGGAAGCATAACCTCCCTCAGCGGCAAGCGCCTTGCTCAAAGTTCCGATTTGCACATCGATTCCGTCAGTTATCCCAAAATGTTCGGCTGTTCCCCTGCCTGTTTTTCCTATTACACCCAGAGCATGGGCATCATCAACAATCAGGCAGAAGTCAAATTTTTCTTTGAGATTAAGTAAGCCCGGTAAATCGACAATGTCTCCGTCCATGCTGAAAACTCCGTCCGTCACGACAAAACGCTGACCATCGGCTGGGACTGGAGTTTTTTCAAGAAGCCTTTCAAGCGATTTCATGTCATTATGCTCATAAACTACGACTTTAGCCCCGGATATTCTGCATCCGTCAATTATTGAAGCATGATTCAGTCGGTCTGAAAAAATTACAGAAGATTTGTCTGCAAGCGCATAAAGGACTCCCAGATTTGTCATGTAACCTGTGTTGAATACAAGGGCTGACTCTGTGTGCTTAAAGTCTGCGATTTTTTTTTCAAGAAGTGAAAGCTCAAAAGATGCGCCGCTTGTAAGCCTTGAGCCAGTGGAACCTGTTCCAAAAGTAACGGCAGCTCTTGCCGCGTCCATTACGGATTTTTCGTGGGTAAGCCCAAGATAATTGTTTGATGAAAAAACAACGTATTCTTTTCCCTGCCCATCGATTCCGCGTGTTGCAGAAAGCATTCTCAAATCGCTAACGGAACGGAAATTTTGGTTTTCTTTTATGGCCAGAAGATTTTCTTTTATTTCACTCAGTTTCATTCGTAAAGTCCTGAAAGAGTCTCAAAATTCATGTTCAAATCGCGCTCCCCCTCGCTGACTAAAGCAAGCGTTTTAAGCCCTGTCATTTTCTCGCACATGTAGATGTTGTCTTCTTCCATGATGTTTCCTTTGTGAAAGTGATTGAAAATAATTCCTTTTACACAAAGATTTTTTGATGCCATGTAATTTGCCGTGAGCACAAGGGAGTTTATTGTTCCAAGACCTGCATCGGCTACGATAATAGAGCTGAGGTGAAGATTTTGAATTACATCCTCCAGAAAAAGGCGGGGTCTTGTTCCTGATTTGTCATAGTCAATTGGGCAGAGTATTCCTCCGCTTCCTTCAACGGTCAAATAATCAAATTCGTCTTGCAACGCAAGAAATCCACGCTCAACAACTTCCATTGAAACCGGATTTCCCTCGACTCTTGAAGCCAGATGAGGCGAATAGGCATTTTCATAGACATAAGGGCACATGGACTTAAGGCTTTGACTGATTCCAGAAACATCTTTTACGAATTTTGCATCTCCAGGAATAAGATTTCCGTTTTTATCACGAATGTTCCCGCTCATGGCTGCCTTGTAATAGCCAGATTTGGCCTTTGAAGCAAGTTTTTTAACGATAAGAGCCGACACGAAGGTCTTTCCAACATCGGTTCCAGTTCCAGTAATAAAAAGATTTTTGCTCATACTTCCACCAGCACAACTTTATTTTGCAAATAATCAATGTAGTTTTCCAAATCTGTTTCGGGCTCCACAAAAAATACCCTGCCACCGATAAAATCGCCAAGCTCCTTCATAACAGAAATTCTGCAGTACCCGAATTTTGACGAAGAAACATAACCCGTAACATAATCGGGGTCATCAGACCAGCAAAGCTCCGCGACAGTTCCTTTGCAGGATGCCACCTTTGAGGCCAGAACAAGAGCTTCCCTTACATGCTCGCCTGAAAGTCCGAGTGTAGAAAGGCTTTCTTCGTAATCTTTGCTTAGTGCAACATCCATATTGGAGCAACGCACTCCCCTCTCGCCAAAACAGTCCAGTCGCTCGCCTGTGACGGAATCCAGAATCATAGCTCCCCGCATTGAATCAGAAAGGCTCTCCAGAGCGAGAAAGGCTTTTTCTACAGCCAGCGGAGAAACCCCGATTCTCACAAGCTCATTTCGGGCAAAAAGCCTTCCTTCGTCTTTTGTGGCACTTTTATGCGAATAAACAGAAAGTAGCTTTGTGCGGGCAGCTTGCTCCTCGCTGATTTCCTGAATCTTCACATTTATAAAATCAGCTTTTCCTCGCTGATGACTTCTTGCCCGCTCAAGGAGGGACAGCACAGTTTTTTCCACGTCGCATTCCTGAACAATCCGTTCCGCACCGGAAATATGCTTTCCTCCGTTGCCATTTTTACCGCCCAAACTTGAGCGCATTTTTATGCTAAACACAATCCACCTCTAAAATCGAACGGAAACAAG
>CACZYY010000132.1 GCA_902785455.1 uncultured Spirochaetaceae bacterium | reverse complement strand
GTGAGATTTTGCGTTGCCCCTCCTCTTCTGGTCGCTTTCACTGAGCTTACGAACAAAAACAGCGGAGCTGCGAAAAGACCTTTTTCGGTGGTTGCTTTGGTTTCTCTGTGTGCAGTTTGCGGAAGTGCGACAAGGATTTTGCTTTCATCGCTTCCATATTTCCCGCTTACAGCTGCGGCTTTTTTTGCCTGCGTGTGCGTTCAGATTCTCGTGAAATTGTTCCGTTTTCCGTTTCCTCCAGCCGCCGCAATGAGCATTCTTGCCTTTTTGATTCCAGAGTCGGCTGTGACTTTTTATCCTGTGCAGGTGCTTGCGGGAATCAGTCTGCTTACACTCCTGGCCGTTTTCAAACGAAGGGTTTTGTGATTTTTCTGTATTTCATTTGCAAAAATCTGCATCTTGAAATTTATTCAAAACTCTTATTTTTTCCCGTATAATTAAAGAAATTTTAGTTTTAGTAAGGAAATCGATTATGGAAGAATTTATCAGATTAGATGAAACCTATCTTTTGCAGGCTGCGGAATTGTTCAGCTCTTCATTTGCTGGTGAGCCTTGGAATGACGACTGGAGCGACAAAAAAATGCTCGAAAATTACATAAAGGAAGTTTCGGGCGGCTACAATGCGCTGAATTACGGTCTTTTGACAGATGGAAAGCTTTGTGCCATTGCGCTTGGTTCAATCCGCCACTGGTGGGAAGGGGCAAACTACAACATCGAAGAATTCTGCGTTTCAAAAGATTTGCAGGGAAAAGGAATCGGAAGCCGCTTTATGAAAATGATTGAGGATGACATAAAGAAAATGGGAGTTGCAGGCATTTTTCTTCAGACCGACATCGACAAGCCTTCATTCAAATTTTATACGAAAAACGGCTTTTCAAACCTTGAAAAGCACGTGAGTTTGTTTAAGAACGTTAAAAGGAGTGGGCAAATGAAATTCCAACTCGCACAAAAATCCGACCTTGAAGAAATATTCCGGCTTTACAAAAATGCAATCGCAAAAATGGATGAGCAGAATATTCCTCAGTGGGACGAAGTTTATCCAGACCGCGCGACTCTGGAAGACGACGTAAAGAAAAATCAGATGTTCATCGGAAAAAAGAATGATAAAATCGCAGTCTGTTTTGTGTTGAATGAAGAATGTGACGAAGAATACAAAAATGGAAAATGGATTTGCCCGGACTCACGCTTTTGCGTTATTCACAGGCTCTGCGTAAGCCCGGACTTTCAAAATCAGGGAATTGCAGGCGAGACAATGAAGCATATTGAAGAAGTTTGCCGTGCTCAAAAATACGATTCAATTCGCCTGGACTGTTTTACAAAAAATCCATATTCAAGACGATTGTACGATAAGTGCGGCTACACGGTCACAGGCTATGCGGACTGGCGAAAGGGACGTTTTGAGCTTAGAGAAAAGAAATTGTAATCATGATACTAAACGCAACTAAAAGTAACAAAATTGTCACGGGCGGTTGTTTGTTAGCCCCTGATTTTTCTGGCATGATGTTTTTGTTGGAACGAGGTAAAAACTGACTTCCACAGGGAGCGTAAAATGATTTTTTCAGAAAAACTTGCAGTATTGCGAAAGAACAAAGGACTCACACAGGAATCGCTGGCAGAAAAATTGAATGTTTCACGTCAGGCAGTGGCAAAATGGGAAAGCGGACAGGCGTATCCTGACATTTCAAACCTGATTCAGATAAGCAATTTGATGAATGTGACTGTTGATTATCTTGTGCGCGACGGGGAATGCATGAAGAGTCTTTCGGAAGACGGCGCGGATTTTTCTTCTGACGCAAATCTTGAAGAGCTGATTCAGTTCAGGCTTGAGGCAAACATGAACACCTATGCAGCCTTTATGAACGAAGTTGAATCAACCCGCCTGGATTCCCACGATTTCCGCTATCAGAACGGCGACTATGTTTATCACGACACTTACGTAGGTGGTGAGCAGTTTGCAGGAGAGGAAGCAGTCTGGAAAAACGGAAAATCTCTTTACGCAATGAATTATCTTGGTCGTGTCCTTTCAAAAGAATTCAGCGGAAATTTCTTAAAGGATGCGCTTCGCCATGCTGACCGCAAAATGCCTTACCGCGGGCCAGAGCATTACGAAGACGGAGAGTATCTTTATAAGTGCAGCGTCAACGGAGACTTTACATGGTTTCAGGGCTACGAGGAAATTTTCTTCCATGACAAAAAAGTCTACGAATGTTTTTTCCACGGCGGCCTTATGATCAGCAATTCTTAAAAATTATAAAAAGGGAATCTCGAAAAACTTCAGTTTTTCGAAGTTCCCAAAAATAAAATACGAATCTACGAATTCGGCAGGAAAATCAATGTCAAAGTTTTATGAAACGAAATCGCTTACTGAAATGACGGCAGAAGAATGGGAATCTTTGTGTGACGGATGCGGAAAATGTTGTTTCCGAAAATTCATCACCGGGCGTGGAAAGCATGAAAAACTCCACTTCACGAGAATTGCCTGCAATTTATTAGACTTGAAAACTGGAAAATGCAGCGATTATTGCAATCGTTTCAAACGAAATTCTGAATGCATTCATCTGACAAAGAAAAATCTGCCCGAATTCAAATGGCTGCCTGAAACTTGCGCGTACCGTCTTTTGTACGAAAGAAAATACCTCCCGGACTGGCATCCGCTGGTTTCGGGCAAAGCTGACAGCGTGAAAAATGCCGGAATTCAGATTCAGAATGGTGTTCATGAAGAAGATATTGATGAAGAGAATTGGGAAGATTATGAGCTTTAATCTGAAAATTTGACATCATCCCCTATACCTTGCATTTCATCGGCCAAAAGGTGCATCTTGTCTGAAATCTATTCTATTATTTATGTTTTGTAGATATTCTTTTGGCAAGAGGTTTATAAAATGGTAAGTAAAAAAGAACTTAAAGACGCATTGATTAATCTTGGACTTGAAAAAGGAATGGCGCTGGAAGTTCACTCTTCTTTGAGCAGTTTTGGAGAACTTGAAGGTGGAGCCATGACAGTGATTGATACACTGAAAGAACTTGTGACCGACCAGGGAAGCATTTTTATGCCGGCCCTCCGTCTTAGCCCGGAACTTCCTCTCACCGATGAAGATAAAAAACTTGGAATCACTGTAAAAATCAAGGTTCTGCCCCGCGAGGAAAAACGAACTGCGATGGGACTTATTGCGGACACATTCAGAACTCTTCCTGGCACGCTTTGTGGAACGGATGTTATATCAACGGCGGGCTGGGGAAAACACGCGGATGAAGCTGTGAAGGGGGGCTTGGATTGGGCCATTCACAATGGCGGAAAGGCTTTGCTTTTGGGAGTGGATATTTACAAACTTACGGCAATGCACTACATGGAAGAAATCACACCTAAGGAAATCGGCGAAGTTTTTGCACCGAACGCAGAAGTCAATAAAATCTATCCGCCTGAGGAATGGTTTATTGAATGTGGTCATCCGCCTGTAAAGGCCTGGTACAAAATTCAGGATTTGGCTTACGAG
Source organism: uncultured Spirochaetaceae bacterium (assembly GCA_902785455.1). GTDB lineage: Bacteria > Spirochaetota > Spirochaetia > Treponematales > Treponemataceae > Treponema_D. Next base: position 782 of record CACZYY010000132.1, on the reverse strand, counting down.
AGAGGGCTTATAAAAGAATCGATGATTGGTTCTTGCAAAGCCATGTTTTTTGACATCCTGGATGTCGTTTCGATTTATCGTGAAGAACTGGAGCGCGATCCTTTCGGGCTTTGGGGAATGAAAAAATAAATAATTCGGAGGAGAAAAAATGAACAAAAAGTTAGTTTTATATATTCACGGAAAAGGTGGAAGTGCGGCTGAATGTGAACATTACAAATCTCTGTTTCCAGACTGTGATTGTTCAGGTCTGGATTATAAGACATTTACACCGTGGGAAACAGGCAGGGAAATTGAAGAAGCCGTAAACAAATTTGCTTCTTCTTATGAGAAAATCATTTTGATTGCGAACAGCATTGGCGCATTCTTTTCGATGAATGCTGACATTTGCACAAAAATCGAGCGGGCTTATTTTATTTCGCCTGTGGTTGATATGGAAAAGATGATTTTGAATCTGATATCCTGGGCTGGTGTTTCAGAAGACGATTTGAAACGTGATAAAATTATCAAAACGGATTTTGGCGAGGATTTGTCTTGGGATTATCTTTGCTATGTTCGTGCTCACCCGTTGAACTGGACCGTTCCGACAAAAATCCTTTACGGTTCGGAAGACAATCTTGTTCCAAAAGAAACTGTAGAGGCTTTTGCTCGAAAAAATGCTTCAAGTCTTACTGTAATGCAGGGCGGCGAACACTGGTTTCACACCGATGAGCAGATGAAGTTTCTGGATGAATGGATAAAAGGAAAAACTAAGATACTGGAAACAGAACGGCTTTTTCTTCGCC
>CACZYY010000131.1 GCA_902785455.1 uncultured Spirochaetaceae bacterium | reverse complement strand
TCCTTGCGGAAAACGTTGGCCATTCGAGGCAAAATCACTTCCATTCCGTTCTGTTCAAGGTAACGCTCGACATGGAAATTTGAGCCGGGGTGGAATGTAACAAGATATTCGCCTGTCACGAAAACCCGCGGCCGTGGATTTGAGCGGTCGTATTTTATCTGACAGAATTTTTTGATTCCGCGCTTGTATGCTCTGAGAGCCGCATGAATTCCTTTGTCAATTCCAGCAGAAATTTCATCAATCACTTCGTCAAAAACTCGGTTTGTCTCGCCCTTGTTAAGCTCATACGGCCTGATCTGACGGCGCAGTTCTTCGAGCATGTCCATCATCGTAACGACATAAAGCGAGCGGATGTTGAAAAGCGCGCCAAGTCTGAATCCAGGGTGCATGTTTTTTGAATCAACTGGGTCGGTCGAAACGATTGGAACCTGATTAAAGCCTGCCGCATCAAGCGCACGACGGAGCAGAGCCGAATAATGCGAAAGACGGCAGTCGCCCTGATATTTTGCCATGCCGATTGCAACACGGTCGAGCGGATACTTGCCGCTTTGAAGGGCAGAAATTGCCTCGCCGATTACCATCTGGGCTGGGAAGCAAGTGTCGTTGTGAACATATTTTTTGCCCACCTGAATCTGACTGTTTTCGCCCAGTGAAAGCGGAAGTGCCCTGAGCCCCTGTTTTCGCAAAACACCGCTGAGAAGCTTACAGAAAGCCACGGAAACATTCGGAATCAGAACCGTGCGCATCTCAAGGTCTTCTTTGCTGAATTTTGAAGAATAAGCATCGCCCAAATCTTTGAACGGGAGATTGCCTTTTTTGGCCCTTCGCTCAGTAATCGTCTCGATGAAAGATTTTACGCGGATATTCAGAGAATTTGCCGCCCCGCCCTCGTCAAGCTTGAGAATCAGCGGAGATTTGCCGGAAGTTTCGGTCATGATTCGGGTAATTTCATCAGAAAGAATCGCGTCATGTCCGCAGCCGAAACTTACAATCTGAACATACTCAAGAACCGGGGATTTTGCTGCCAGAAGCGCGCCCGAAAGCATTCGTGTGTGGAAATTGTTTGTGACTTCGGCACGAGTGTAACGCAGGTTCACGTCATTCAGCTCAGGAAGCGAATCAACCGTAAGAACCGGAATATATTGCTTTGTAAAGACTCGTGAAAGGTCGTGGCTTACAAGCGCATCCGTGTGATAAGGGCGACCGGCCAGAACCACGGCAAAACTTCCTTCATGTGTCACTTTGTCGATGATTTTCTGACCTTCTTCGCGCATTTTTGTGCGGAATGACTGAATTGCCTTCTCTCCCTGCTCAAAAGCGGCCTCGATTTCATTTTTTGGAAGACCGTAAGCCGAGTTAAAATAATTGAGAATCTGATTTTTGCGGTCATTTTCCGAGTACCAGTGGAACATCGGATTGTCAAAAGGCACGTTCCACCTTCGCGCAGGATTTTCGGAATGCGAAATAATCAGAGGATAGCCTTTTACGACTGCACAAACGTAATTTGAAGCACGAGCCTTGTCGGTCGCAGGCATTTCCATGACCATCGGCATAAAGATTCGACAATTTTCTTCGATTTTTTCGAACTGTTTAACCAAATCCTGGATGTGGCCATGGGCCAGTTTGGCAGGGAAGCATACTGTGTCGCTTGGAACGAAAGGTATGCCGTTTTCGAACATTTCCCGGCTGCTTTTGTGCGAGAGAATTACGTCGTAGCCCAGCGAACGGAAGAAAGTTGACCAGAAAGGCATTGAATCCCAGAATTCGAGAGTTCGCGGCAGACCGATTGTAATATTTTTCTTTGGACTGACTTCTTTATAATCCCATTTTTTGAAAAGAAGCTGCTCGCGGATAAGGAAAAGGTCTGGAGTATAGCGTGTCTTTGACTCAGGAATCACGCCCGGCTTTGTTTTTTCAGGTTCACCAAGTCCAGAAACGGCTTCTTCGTCCCCGTCAGAAAGACGGATATTTTTGTCCTCGTCGCTCAATTCTTCCGGCAGGACAACTTCGCCCCGCGCACAGCGGTTACCGGTGATGTAGGTCGTGCCGTTTGAGAACTGAATCAGGCTGCGTGAACAATGATTCGCACATTTTGAGCAGATTACATTTTCGCGCTGTGTATAAGAAAGCGATTCGAGCGCGTCAAAACCGATAAACTGAGAATTGAAAGTTGAAAATTGAAAATTGATATTTTCATCTGTTACATACTCTTCTTTTGGGGAAGCTGTTTGATTTGCTGAATTTTCTAATCTGTGTAATCTGTGGTTTTCTTTTTCATCGTTGAGTTTTTCTTCTCTCTTCTCTTTCGTCAAAAGTGCCGCACCGATACAGCCCATTTCGCCCGGGTATGGAGCGCGCTGAACGTCCACGCCGAGATATTGTTCCAGAGAGCGCAAAACCGCGTCGTTTTTGAAAGTTCCGCCCTGAACTACGATTTTATTTCCGAGAATGCTTGTATTTGAAATTCGGACGACTTTTGTGAACACGTTTTCGATAATCGAGCGGCAAAGGCCGGCCATAATGTCATCCGGGCCGCAGCCGTTTTTCTGCTCGGTGATAATCGTTGAGTTCATGAAGACCGTACATCGGCTTCCGAGGTCAGCAGGCTTTTTTGAACGGAAAGCCGCATCCGCAATTTTGTCAGTCGGGATTTTGAGTGAAGAAGCAAAATTTTCAAGGAAGGAACCGCATCCGCTCGAACAGGCTTCGTTGAGCGTAATGTTCGTTATGATTCCATCGGAAACCCAGATTCCCTTCATGTCCTGACCGCCAATGTCCAGGATAAAGCTCACGTCGGGAACAAACCTTCGGGCAGCGGTTGCATGGGCCACGGTTTCAACAGTGTGATAATCAGCTCCGTAAGCCTTTGCAATCAAAAGCTCTCCGTAACCTGTTGTACCAAGTCCAAGCACGTTGAGTTTTACGCCCAACGCCTCGTATTTTGCATGAAGTTCCATGAGCCCGCGGCGAACGACATTGATTGGGTCGCCCCGGTTATTCGCATAGTAACGGTCAAAGACTTTTTCGTCCTCGGTCATCAAGACCATTTTGCTCGTGGTACTTCCCGCGTCAATTCCAATGTAAACGTTGAGTGTGTCACCCGATTTTAAATCTATTTTTGCAAGTTCCGGGGATTTATGAGCCTCGCGCCAGGCCTTGCATTCTTCTTCGTTTTCAAAATACGGCTTTTTGATTTTTGATCCGACATGCTCCACGCGCACAACTCCGCCATCAAGAGCATGAATCGCGTCATCAATTAGAATTCCGTCGGAGCCTTCTTCGCATGGGAAAAGCTCATCCAGCGCAATTGCTGCCCCACGCGCAACGATTGTCTCCGGGTGCTCCGGGCGGATAATTTCTTCTGGTTTAAGATTTAATTTTTCGGCAAAAACTTTTACAAGAGTATGGTCATAAGTGAGCGGGCCGCCCTCAAAAATAATAGGAGGCTTTAACTCCAGCCCCTGAGCCAGACCGCCAACAGTCTGTTTTACAATCGCATGAAAGGCCGAAAGGGCAATATCTTCACGTTTAACGCCTTGATTCAACATGGACTGAATATCTGTCTTTGCAAAAACACCGCATCGCCCGGAAATCGAATGGACTTCCGTACCGGTGGCCGCAAGACCTTCAAACTGCTCGGTCGGAACTTTTAAAAGCGAGGCAATTTCATCGATAAAAGCACCTGTTCCACCCGCACAACTTCCGTTCATTCGCATGTCAGAAGTTACAAGCCGCCCGTCATCATCATAAAAGAAAATAATTTTGGCATCCTGACCGCCAAGCTCAATCGCCGTTCTGGTCTGAGGATACAAGGCACGGACAGCCGAAGAATTGGCAACAACTTCCTGAACGAAATGCGCACCGATTTTATCTGAAATAGGCTTTCCACCAGAACCACAAATCGCAATTCTAAAGCGGGCGCCGGGAAATTTGTCCGCAACATCGCACAAAAGACGCTGAGCCGTGTTCCATTGCTCAGCATGATGCCGCTCGTAATGATTATAAACGATTTCGTTTTTTTCAGTATCAAGAATTAAGATTTTTACCGTGGTGGAACCAACATCGATTCCCATTCGCAAAAGTTTCTGTGCCAAAATATTGCCTCAGCGATATTATAAAATAAAAAGAGGGGAAAATGGAAGATTTTATATTTAAGAAACTATTTATTGTCGAGTTTTGAAAATTACTGATATTTCAAAAAACGGCGTAAAGGATTACGAAAACACTCGTTTTGTGCTGCCGCGTAAGCGGCAAACGTATATAGTTACAAGCACAAAACGCGTGTAGCATGCTAGCATGCGTTTTCGATAAGCTGCTTTCACGACTGGAAGCCGTTTTTTTGATACAGCTAATAAAATTTAAAACTCGTCTTTTCGGCTAGATTTTCTGTATGAAGACGCGCCGTTTCGCTCTGTCTGCGCATGTGTTTTGCGCCCAAAACCACGGTCGCGGTCTCTTCCACCGAATCCGCGATCCCGGTCTCTGCCAAAACCACGGTCACGACCAAAGCCGCCACGGTCTCTGCGACCGCCAAAGCCACGATCTCTTCCCCCAAAATCATCAAAATCACGATCTCGTCCGCCACGTCCGCTGCCGCTCTTTGAGTCAACATGAACATGTGGAATCTGGCCGATTTTTGAAAGCTCAAGAACTTTGTCCGCGCTTTCGATTGGGAGGCTGACCAGAGAGAAGTTTGTTGAAACGTCGATTCGGTCAACCATTTTTCCAGGAATATGGAGCAAATCGCTGAAATAGTCTGCGATTCCGCGTGCATTGTAACCGTCGCGTCGTCCGAGCTGGATGAAAAGCCGTTTCTGGTCACTTCGGTCTTCGCCTTCAAATCGGTCACGACGTCCGCCCATTCCGCGCTCGCCTCTTCTTCCGCCACGGTCACGATCGCCAAATCGCTCGCCACGCGGTCTGATTGGTGTGATGTCGCCGTAGTGAGACTCATCGAGGGACTTTCCGTAAGTTACGCTCAAAATGCCTGCAAGAACTTTTTCTGCATCCTGACCTTCGCAAAGTTCTCCGGCCATTTTTGTGTAAATTGCATCGACTTCTTTAAGTTCTGGAACAAAATCATCCTGCTTTGAAAGCTCTTCGCCTTCAACCTGTGCCTTTCCGCCACCGATGTAGACAACTCCGTCTTTGACATCAGCCGGGTCACGCATAAGTCCGAGCTGAACTTTGAGAGTATCCAGCATACGCTCGCGCTTTACTTCGAGAACCTTCTTTACTGATGGAACTTCTTCTTCGTTGAGCTCACCTTTTGCTGCCTTTCGGACAGTATTTTTAAGGAACTCAAGCTTTCGTCGCTCTTCCGGTCGGACAAATGTGATTGCAGTTCCGCTTGTTCCAGCTCGTCCTGTACGACCAATTCGGTGAATATAAGTTGCTCCGTCATACGGGAGAGAATAATTTACAACATGTGAAAGGCCGTTGATATCGATACCGCGGGCAGCAACGTCTGTAGCAACGAGAACACGGGTCTTTCGGCTTCGGAAGCGGGCAAGAATCTTCTCGCGCTGCCCTTGAGGGATGTCTCCGTGCAATGCCGCAACATCGTAGCCCTTTTCGTCGAGCATTTTTGTTACGTTGTCGGCATCGTTCTTTGTCTGAGTAAAAACAAGACCGTAGAAATTCGGGCTCATGTCGATGATTCGGACAAGTGCCTCAATTTTGTCGCTCTCCCGGATAAACCAGTACTTCTGATCGATCAAAAGCGGTTCTTCAACAAATCCCTCTTCCTCACAGATTTCATAGTCGCCCATGAACTGCTCTGCGATGCGAAGAATTGGTTTTGGCATTGTCGCACTGAAAAGTAAGATTCGTGCGTCTGGTTTTGCCTGCTCAAAAATGTGCTCGATGTCGTCGATAAAACCCATGTCGAGCATTTCATCGCCTTCGTCGAGAATAAAATAGTCAATCTGGTCAAGTTTGAGAGTTCCGCGCTCCAGGTGATCCTGGATTCGGCCTGGTGTTCCGACTACGATTTCACAACCGCGTTTGAGGTCGCGAATCTGGTCACGGTAACTTGCTCCACCGTACAAAAACTTGCTCCACCGTACAAAACAGTTGTTCGTGGATATTTTCCGCTTGTGAAAGTCTGAAGCTCATTGCAGGTCTGAATTGCAAGCTCGCGGGTTGGCTCGAGAATTACTGCGCGAACATGATCGCTTTCTTCGTGAACCCGCTGAACGATTGGCAAACCGAATGCAGCTGTTTTACCTGTACCAGTGCGGGCCTTTGCGATGATGTTTGAGTCTCCGTTCAAAAGGCGTGGAATTGCAAGCACCTGAATTGGTGACGGATGTTTAAATCCTTTCTTTTCGATTGCGGCAAGAACAGTTTCGTCAAGGCCCAGGTCTGCGAAAGAAATCTCA
>CACZYY010000130.1 GCA_902785455.1 uncultured Spirochaetaceae bacterium | reverse complement strand
GGGAAAGCAACGTTCTTATCCGCCATGTGGAAGCCGTTACCGACTTTGGACAGGAGAGCGAGAATATCAAGTTCAAAAAGCTTGCCGCTGCAAAAGTTCTGAGCATTTTTCACAAAGGTGCTTACGACCAGCTTGGCGAAGCATACGCTTTCATTATGAAATATGCCGAAGAAAACGGTTATAAAATCGCAGGTTTCAGCCGCGAATGTTACATCGACGGAATCTGGAATAAGGATTCTGTTGACGACTGGCTTACAGAAATTCAGCTTCCGATAGAGTAATGAAAGTTCCCGTCTGTCATACGGCAGACGGGTTGTAGTTTTTTACTTTTTGCCGACTGTATTTCATCTGTACAAATATGCATCTTGTCTAAAAGTTATTCTGTTTAATAAAGCTATTATTTATAATGCCAGTATTAAATGATTGGGAGAATTTTGGTATGAAAGATTTTATAGCTTACTGTGGACTGGATTGCGAAACTTGCGCAGCTTGTGCTGAAATGAAAATCTGTAAGACACTGTCTATGATTACTCAGCATAGTCCAGATGCGCTGAAAAATTTGCATGGAAATTAAACAGAAGGTAATAGCATGAAAGAGAGATTTAAATGTAATACAGTCGGGCTTTTTACGCGCGACAATAAGGCAACGGTTGATTTTTATACAAGTGCTTTTGGTTTTACGACAAACTGGGACGGTGTTCAGCCGAATGTAGAAATGTTTTTGGGTGAAATGAGAATTATTCTTTTTCCTCGTCTTGCTTTTGAAAAGATGACTTCGCAAAAATATCAGTATCCACAAGGATTTAACGGTACAATGGAATTGGCGTTTGATGTTCCGGATTATGCTTCTGTGGACAAGGAATATCAGAATGCACTTGAACATGGGGCAAAATCTGTTCTTCCTCCGACTACAGAGCCATGGGGACAGCGTACCTGCTACGTGGCAGATCCTGACGGCAACCTGATTGAAATCGGCTCTTTTACGGAATAGCAAAGATTATAAATCCATCGGAGAGTATATAACATGGACAAGGAATGGTCTGAAAAGAATAAAAAAATGCAAACTCTCATTTCTAAGGAAGAGACCTTCTCTGAAGGCATAAATCTTCTTCTTGAATTACGCGGCAACTTGTTTGAGCAGATTTCTTCTATTATAAATACTTTTCCTCCAGTGGCTTTTTATCAGCTTCCATTTGGTCAAGGCGACAAAAATCATAATTCAACGCTCGCATGGTCGCTCTGGCACCTTTTCCGCATCGAAGACATTGTAGCTCACACATTGATTCTGAATAACAGGCAGATTCTTTTTGAAAACAATTGGATAGAGAAAATAAAATGCCAGATTATTACAACTGGAAACGAGCTTGACGGCGAGTTGATGATTGATTTTTCAAAAAAGCTCAACGTAAAAGCCCTTTACGAATACTGCAAGGCGGTGATGGATTCCACAAATGAGCTTTTGAAGAGCCTGCGATTTTCAGACTTAAAGCGGAAGTTTTCGGTTGAGGACAAAGAAAGACTTATTGCAGGCAAGTGCGTCAGTGACAGCGATTCTGCTTCCTGGCTGATTGATTTCTGGTGCGGTAAAAATGTAAAAGGCTTGATACAGATGCCATTTTCCCGCCACTGGATCATGCACGTGGAAGCAATGCGGCGAATCAAAAACAAGTTGTGTCAGGAGGCAAAAAAAGGCGTAGACCAGATTGCCTGCTGCGGGCTTTCCTGCAATCACTGTTTTCTTACGGCCTGGTGCGGTTCGTGCAGGACAATTTACAACACCTGTTCGTTCGCGACCTGTTCCCCAGACGGTGTATGCCCCAACACAGCCTGCTGCAAGGAAAAAGGCCTTGACGGCTGCTATGAATGCGATGAGCTTTATGATTGCAAAAAAGGCTTTTACTCATTGGGCAAAGAAACAAACGCCATAAGGGCAATGGCTCTTTTCATACAAAAACACGGCAAAAAGGAATTGCTGAAAGTCCTCGACACGCTCCATAAGAAAAAGAATTTCCAGAAGATTCAGGAAGTCCTTGGCGAGGAAATCGAAGATGGCTTGAGGATTTTGGAAGAAAACAGATTAGTGCGACAACCACACTGATTTGGACGCGCGGCTTAAAGAAATTCTAAATACGAGCGGCAACATTCTTGAAGTTCGCGCGGAATGGTGAAACGACATTGAATAGGATGAGGTAATAAAAATGGAATGTACCTTTGCGACAGAATCATCATTTTGCATACGAAAACTTACTAAAACAGAGATTCCAGAAGCACATTCTCTTGCTTGGAAGGTTTTTTGCGAATACGAATCGTCGGATTATTCTGCCGAGGGCACAGAGTCCTTCCGAAAGACTCTTCACGACCCGGTATATTTAAGCGGCCTTGACTATTACGGAACTTTTGATGGAAGCAAACTTGTCGCACTCTGCGCCATAAGGGTAGAAAAGCGACACATCTGCTTTATGTTTGTGGACGGAAGCTATCACAGGCGAGGGCTAGGAAGCCGCTTGATTCGTCATGTACTGAATGAATACAAGGGCGAGTCGGTCACGCTCAATTCTTCTCCGTATGGATTGCCTTTTTACAAGGCTGTTGGCTTTGTGGCAACGGATGAAGAAAAAACAATCGACGGAATCCGCTTTACGCCTATGAAATATATTCCTCAATCAAAGGAGTAACCTATGCCATTAGTAAAAATCAGTGTTCGTGACAGCTGGACAAGCGACAGAATCAAAGAATTGAACAAGGCCGTACATGAAGGTCTTGTGAGCGCACTCAAAATCGAGGACTGGGATTTCTTTCATCGGGTTTACAAGTTTTCCAAAGAAGATTTTGTCTTTCCTGATTTTAAGAGCGAAAATTTCATGATAATCGAGCTTCATCTTTTCCCCGGCCGTACGGAGGAGCAGAAAGAAGCCGTTTACCGCGAGATTTGCCAGAATGTCGGAAAGCTCGGCATTGCTCCTGCGGATATTTTCATTCAGATTATCGAGCAGCCTGACATAAACTGGGGAATCGGCGGCAAGGCCAGGAAATAAGGAGATAAATTCTATGGATTACAGATTTGCGACAGAAAAGGACACTGCTCTTATCTTTCAGTTTATAAAAGAACTTGCATCGTATGAAAAAATGCTTTCCGAAGTTGTGGCTGACGAGGCGACTTTGAAGGAATGGATTTTTGAAAAGCAGAAGGCCGAAGTGATTTTTGCGCTTGAAGATGGAAAAGAAGTGGGCTTTGCCTTGTTCTTTCATAATTTCTCTACGTTTTTGGGGCGTGCCGGTATTTATCTTGAAGATTTGTACGTAAAACCGGAATACCGCGGAAAGGGATACGGAAAGGCTTTGATTCAGACGCTTGCAAAAATTGCCGTTGAGCGAGGATGTGGCCGCCTTGAATGGTGGTGCTTAGACTGGAACAAGCCGAGCATTGATTTTTATCTTTCGCTCGGAGCAGAGCCAATGAAGGACTGGACAGTGTACCGCATCGCAGGCGATACTCTAAAAACTCTTGGCAGCGAGAAGTAAAAATGAACTGTCGAATGAAAAGATGTTCCGGCAACGATAGTGATTTTATAGAAAATTGCTACCTTTTGGATTTGGATTTAGACAGGCGGCTTGGAAGGGTTGTCGAGCGTAAGCAATATCACCAATACAATCTGCTTGATGATATAAAAGAAGCTGTTGTCGTTTATTCGGGCGATGAAGTTGTGGGGGCGGGAGCTTTGCGAGAATATACTTACGATGATATAGAAAATGCCGTAGAGCTCAAAAGAATCTTTGTGCGAGAAAAATTTCAGGGTCATGGAATCGGAACAAGGCTCGTTCAGGAGTTGATTAACTGGGCAAAGGAGCTTGGTTTTAAGAATATAATCCTTGAGACCGGCGAATTGCTGCAAGAATCCTGCCATGTGTATAAAAAGCTCGGATTTGAAATCATAAAAAATTACGGGCCTTATGTTTCCATGGCCGACTCGCTTTGCATGAAAAAAATTTTAATTGGGACTGATAAGGCGGAGTTTTTTACTATGATAAGAGAAGCAGAACTTACTTATATCAAAAAACGTGTACACGAATTGTATTGGAATGAAGATTTGAATTGTGCGAGGACGACTTTGCTTTGTCTTGCCGAATTGTTCAAAATGCCTTTAGAAAAGCAGACCGTTAATTCTGCAATCGGCTTGCACGGAGCCGGAAAATACAGGGCGCAGTGTGGGCTGGTCGAAGGAACTCTTATGTTCATCGCTCTGTATTTTAGCGAGAAGGGCAAAACAGAGGCTGAAATTGTTTCTGCCTGCCATGATTTTGCAAGCTCGTTTGAAAATGCGTTTTCCTCGCTCAGATGCCGCGAATTGCGCCCGAACGGCTTCAACGAAAATGACCCGCCTCATTTGTGCGAGAGCCTTACTTGCCGCGGAATTGAATTTTCGTATGAGTTTATTTTGAATAGAATGAGGAGTAGATTATGAAAATTGCAGTGTTTACAGACGT
>CACZYY010000129.1 GCA_902785455.1 uncultured Spirochaetaceae bacterium | reverse complement strand
GTCGTCGAATGTGATTCCATAACCTTCGAGAATCTGTTTTGCATTGAACTCTACGCCAGAACCTGCGTCACCAACTGAAACACGCTTTCCGTGCAAGTCACCGATTGATTTGATTCCACTTGATTTTGAAGCCGCAATCTGAACAACCTCAGGATACAAAGTGCCGATTGAAGCAAGATTCGGGAGCTTCTGGCCCTGGAACATATCTGAGCCACGGTAAGCATAATCCATTACGTCGTTCTGAACTGTTGCAAACTCTGCGTCGCCTTTTGAAATGAGGCGCAAGTTTTCTGCAGAAGCACCAGTTGCCTGAGCTGTGACGTTCATATTTGCAATTTTTGTGTTCCAGATGTTAGCGATTGCACCACCAAATGGATAATAAGTACCAGATGTTCCGCCTGTAGCAAGAATGTAATTTTTTTTGTCATTACAACTTGTAAGAGCGAGCAACGCACCAAGAACAGATGCGAAGAGAACAATTTTTTTCATATTTTTCCCCTTATTTTAATAAGATATTATATTGTAATAAAAAAATGACTTATTTTCAATGTTTCACTCTACCAAAGTTTGCCTAAACTTCAACTTCCTTGCCGTGACGCAAATACCATAACTTGCAGCTGATTTTTTCTTCCGGGATACGGAAAAGTTTACTTGCGAGCGTGCGGTATGTGTGAAGCTGGGCAGCATGTTTTTCGGGCATAATATTGCTGTCTGATTTGTAATCAACGATTGTGAATGTTCCGTCAGCATTCTGATAAATCAAATCGATGAAACCAGACCAGATGTAACCGTCATTAAACATTTTGAATTCAAGTTCCGCACGGATAAAGCGTTTTTGAGAGCGCGCACTGTCGTCCGAAGAATAAGCGGCTTTTCCCAGAGGACTTTCAGCAAATTCATGGCACATTTTTATACAAAGCTCTTTGTTTTTGGCAATTTCTGTATCTGAAAGCTGCTTAAGGCGAGCAAAAGACGGATCATATTCTTCCGGCATAATGCCCTCTGCCTGTGCGCGAAGATAATCGTGAGCCAAAGTTCCGAATTCAGCGGCGGTCAAGCCAAATTTTTTATCAGCTTCGGAAGGATTTTCAATTATCTCTGTTGAACTGACTTCAATTTCTTCTTCCTGATCGCTCGGCCTTTTTCGGATTGAAACAGGCTCTTCATAAACAATTTCTTCGACATCAGACGGAAGAGCGTCAAAAATGCGGGTTTTGCAATCATTTTTTGCCCCGAAAGAATAAGTCTCCGTCTTTTTGACAGGTTCAATTCCTTCATAAGTGAAAGGTGCAAAGTCCTTTTCTGAAAAAATCATCTTTCCGTTCTCAAAATCCTTCTTCGAAAGATCCTCACCGTAAAAATCCAGTGCAGTCTTTTCAATCAGTTTGAGATTATTGTCAGAAATACTATTTGAATTTGGATTCCATGCTCCTACAATGTAGACTTGCTCAATCGCCCTCGTAATCGCAACGTAAATAAGACGACGGAATTCAGCAAGTTCTTTTTTGTCGGAAAGAGCTTTTTGTGTGATTGAAAAATAATTTGCCGACCCGCTTTCTGGCTTGATGCTCGCTCCATATTCATCATCAAAGAAAACCTGTGCTTTGTCGCTTGATTTTTTGGCACCGATACAGCCCATAATGAAGACATAAGGAAACTGCAGGCCCTTGCTTTTGTGAATAGTCATAATCTGAACGGCATCTTTTTCTTCGAGCGGATAAGAAATTTCTTTTACATCGATTTCTTCATCACTCTGAGCAATTTTTTCTTTATTTTTTACAATCGCAAGCTGGTCTACAAACCACGAAATATTCTTCTGGCCCTTGTCGCACTGTCGGGCAAGCTCAAACAGGAAGTCAAAAAGCTCTGCATACAGCTCAGTTTTTTGATTTTCCATAGTTGAATAATAATATCCTGTTTCATGCCACAAATCGTTTATGGTTTCGGAAAGTTTCTGGCTCAAAATCTGATGAGTTTTCTCTTTGATGTAAAGAATTCCTTTCACAAACCGGTTTTTCTGTTCGCTGGAAGATTCGCAAAGGATTTCTTCGGCCTTTTTTTGAAGCTCCTCTTCAGTCTCCGGGAGAGTCGAAAGAGTGCTTTCTGCAAGGACTGACTGCAAGGCCTTTTGATTGAGGTTACAGAAAGGAGAAGCCAGGAAGGCTGCAAACGCATTGTTATCGCCCGGATAAACACAAAGCCTGAGGAAGCTGTAAATATCATTCACAGGACCGTCCGTAAAAATGTCGGTATTCTGGTCAAGCTGATACGGAATTCCAAAATAGTTGAGCCAGATTAAAAGCTGCGTTCGATGACGGCTTTTGTCGAGGATTGCAAAATCACTGTAGCGGAAATTTCTCTGCTCTTCTTCCGCCTTTGCCCGCTCATGTGCGATTTTTTTTGCGATGAAGTAAGCAGTCTGATTTTTTTCATCGAGGTAAATTTTGTCCTCATCATCTTTTATCAGTTCGGTATTAAATGCACAGAGATGAATTCTTGTGTTATCGAGGCCAAGTTTTGCCGGTTCTTCTTCCTTTCCGAGTGTTCCGTCTGGATTTTCAAAGACAGGATTGAATTTTATCGCATCGCTTTCATATTTTGCTTCGTAAGCGGCCGTTGTCTCAGAATCAAAAATCTTTGAGTTTTTGCCAAAAATCCGGTTGAATCCGGTAATAAGCTCGTTTTTTGAACGATAATTATAAACCATCTGCAGGAAATTTCCGTTTCCGATATCTTTTTTAAGCTCATTGAAGACAGAAACCTCTGCCCCGCGGAATTTATAGATTGACTGTTTTTCGTCGCCGACAAAGAACAGCTTGTCAGAAACTATGTCAGAAGCAGTTGGAATGCCGTTTTTGCAGCCCTTTTCCTCGCCATCAAATTCTTTTTCAGAAACAAGGAAGAGAAGGTCTCGGTTTTTGCCGTTGTTGTCCTGAAATTCATCAATCATGATTTTATTGAAGGCATGTTTTTCCTGCGCACGGATTTCTTTGTGCTCGGTGAGAATTTCAAGAGAAAGTTCCGAGACATCCTTGAAAGTGAGCTTGCCGGAAAGCCGTTTCTGGCGGTTGATTTGAGACGTGAACTTGTCAAAAAGCTCGTTCAAAGATTTGATTGCGGTGTAGTTCCTGATGTAGTTTGTAATAGAAGAAAAATATTCTTCCAAAAAACTTTCTTTTCTTAAATGCTTTATTGCGCCCCACAAATCTTTTACAGAATTTTTCCGGCAATAAGCAATTGAAAAACTGTCGAAAAGATTCTGAATTGTCTCAAGTTTTTTAAGATTCTCGCTTCCCGGATTTTCAAAATTCAAATCTGAAGGAAGAATCAAATCTGACAGCACAACGGAATTTATAAAAGACTCCGCCTTTTTTGAGTTCTTATAAATGTCCTCGCCTGTTTCCTCGCAATCATCAAGAGCACTGCAAAAAGAAGAGAGTGCAGACTGAAGGTTTTCATACCCAAGATTTATCTTTGAGCCTTTGTCAGTTTGTTCAAGATACTCGTTGTAAGACTCTTTGAGAGATGCCGGGCATGGATTAGTTGCGGAAGTCTCACCCAAAAGCAAAAAATTCCATGCTTTTATGATTTCTGTTTTTTGATTTTCGAGTTTTTCTACAAAGAAGTTCTGCGGTGTGATAATCGAAGTGTTGTAAATAATCGTATCCGCAAGAATCTTGTCCGCAAAATCCTGGTATCTTCCTGCCCCCGCAAAAGATTTTATTCCTTCACTGTTCCGGTTTTCAAAAACGAACGGAAGAGCCTGTTTTCTTATGTCAGTTTCAGAGTCCCCCTCGCCCACAGAAAAATCCGGGCGAATTCCATACTCACTTGAAGCCTGCTCGACGATTCCTTTGCAGAACGAATCGAAGGTCTGGATATGAACGTTAGAAAAATCTTCGAGAGCTTCGCGCGCACGCTGCTTTTCTTTTTCGGGAGTCTGAGGATTTTCAGCAAAAAAACTCAGAGTTTTGTAAATGCGCTCGTACATTTCACCAGTGGCCTTTTTGGTGAATGTAATCGTAAGGATTTTTGAGGCAGGAATGCCCTTGCTCATTACAAGCCACGCAAATCGTGTGGCAAGAACCTGAGTTTTTCCAGAGCCAGCACCCGCCGCGACCACTGTGTTTTCGGTACGGCAGCAGGCTGCTTTTTGATACTGATCGAGTTTTCGTTCCAGCAAATCAAGATATTTATATTCGTCTTTTGTATTTTCCATAAATCAATTCCTAGTTTCGTTTTGCGACTTCGTATGTGCGGCGGCAGACAGCCTTAAAATTGCATTTTGAACAGTCTTCGTGTTTGTCAACCTTGCTTAAATCAGGGGCAAAGTTTTTTGAAGCAACGATTTTTTCAAAATCATCGGAATAACGCTCGAACGCTTTCATTGTTGGCTCAAAATCATCTATTGAACAGCCGGCCGTATTTATGTCGATGGCGACAGAGGTTGACGCATCCTTGATTGCATAAAAGCGGGCAACATCGACATCGCCACAAGATTTGTTCGCCTTGATGAGAGAAATATACATCGGCATCTGAAAATCACCAAGTTTTTCATTAGAAACCATAATATCTTTCTTTGCAGGTGTTTTTGTATTCTTATAATCGATGATTATCCATGCATCTGAGTCTGTGTTTTTTGTGGCTGGGCTCAAGAGAAGGTCAATCGCACCATAATAATTGTAATTCTTGCTTTCATTTTTGGCAGAGAAAGACTTTTCAACTCCGCGCACCAGGCAGCCTCCATAGCCAAGAGTTTTCGTTCTTGAATTTGGCTTTGCAGCACTGCAAACATTCGGCTGTAAGAAATCGTGCAGGAAAGTCAGAATATTCTGGGCCAGCTGCTCGATTTGAGATTCAAGCATTTTCTGAGAAAGAGGACTCTTCGAATAGTCGCCCCGGAAATCTTT
>CACZYY010000128.1 GCA_902785455.1 uncultured Spirochaetaceae bacterium | reverse complement strand
GTATGCAAGCTCAAAATATTTTCGTGCGTTGTCAGAATCTTTCGAATCAAGATAGTAGTGGCCGCAGAAAAGATAGACCTCAGCCTTTAATTCGTCTCCGAGCAAACTGATTTTTTCCTGAGCGATAAAATAATCAACGTCCTCTCTGATAACCGTGTAGCGTTTGACCGGCGAACCACGGCTCACATCGATTCCGTTCTCCAGTCTCAAAATACGAAGCTCAATGTTGTCGCTGTCCTTTTTTACGGCCTCGTCGATGAGTTTGCTGCCTTTTTTGAGATTCATGAGTGCTTTGACCGGGCTTTTCTTTGCGTAGTTGCCCGCCTTAATCGTGAGCGCGCTTCCGTAATAAGCGCAGGCAAGCGAATCTTTTTCGATGAAGGGCTCCAAAATAGCAAGACTCTCATCAATCATCGCATCGGACTCTTCTCCCTCAGCCGAGCGTGAAAGATTGTGAAGTTCAATTCCCTTTTGAATCTGGGGATTTTCACTGCCAGCAAAAGCAAGCGAACCAAGCAACAAAACTACGGCAAAAGAAATTGCCTTCAAACTGATTTTTTTCATAAATACCTCCGTCAGATGTTTGCAGAATAAAACGGAAGGCATCACAAAACAATATGTTTTTATGTAAGATGCAGAGAATGCGATGTATGATGAGATATTTCGAGGTTAAAATAAAAGTGACTTTACGTGTCTTGAGAAGTTTTTTAAAGGGCCTTTGTTTTTTTACCGTAGTAAACGACTGTTGTACATGGCAAAATCACGAACAAGAATCCAGCGTTACCAAAAAAATGCCAGCTGAGCCAGCTCAAAGTAAGCCCAAGATGGAAGCATAAAAGCGTGATTCCGAAGAACTTTGCCTTGAGCGAAAATGATTTATCGCCGTTAAAAAAAATCTCTGTAAGAGCCGAAATGAACTGACGGAAATTGTTGGAAGAAAAAATCGTGGAGCTTGAAAATCCATAAGCACCCTTGAACGCACACCACTGAAAAGCCATCGCAAAGAAAGTAGGGTAGAGGTAAACAGTAAGAGGAAGCTTTTTTTCTGTCGGAAAAAGCCACATCGCAACACCCGCAGAAACATCAACGAGCATCGCAAGAATTTTTACATTTGCCTTTGAGTGCTTTGGAAGAAAAGTCACGAGGAAAACTGCAAAAGCGTACAAAAAAGCCCCAAAAGCATGTAAAAAAACTGTATTACCTTCTCCGTTGAGGGCACCCAAAACTATATCAATCAAATTTGAAGTCTGCGCCGACCCCAAAAAATGAGCCGCGTTCACAATCGGAAAGATTCCTAAAAATCCGCCGATAAACGAAACCGTATAATGTATCTGAGCCTCGTGATTCAAATTCATGCGAAGAGTGTAACACAAAATTAAAACATAGAAAATCAGGCGGTTCCCTGCCTGAAGGCAGGTCGCGAGCACTCTAGTTGTCGTGCTCGCTTGGCTTTTCGCCGTTCCGCTGTCGCTTCATTGCTTCGCAACGCCTCAAGGCGCGGCTACAATCACTAACCGATTTTAAAACTGCACCACTTTAGGAGCAGCCGTAAAACTTGAAAAAGTGGCTGTCGCATTCTTAAAGTAAAGAACTTCTGTGTTGTCGTCGTCAGCAGAATACATTTTTTTCAAATCCGGGTAGTGCTCCAGCATGTCAGCCTTTGCCTCACGCCTCTCATCACGAACAAGCTCACCCGCTAAGCGAAGCCAGGAGCCTGTTTTTCCGTCAAAGCAGCAAAGCTCAACTTTAGGATTTTTCTGAATCTGCTTTGAGACATTCTTAGATTTACCGGTCTGAATGTAAAGTTTTCCGTCAAAAATATTAACCGTTCCAAAAGGCCTTACACGTGGCTGATCGTCCTCAACAGTAGCAAGAAAATAAGTTCCGCAAGATTTAATAAATTCGTAAACTTCGTTCATGATTTTCTCCATATTCCCTATTAATTTGATAGATTATTATAGCATGAAAATCAAAAAAGTACATGGCTTAGGGATTGTAGGGGCAGCGAAGCTGTTCGCGAAGCGAATGACAACCCCGAAAAGCTCGACCCGAACCCAAGTGAGGGGAAGCCCCCTAAAAAATGCTGCCTGCTTACTCCTAATTTTTGACTTCCCATTTCCCGCCGTCAATAGCATAAATCTTCGTGGTGCTCTTTTTATATCGCTCATACGGCTCGCCCGGCAAAAATGTGCAGAAAAGCTGGTCATAAGAAGGGAGAAGGGTAGTGACGCTCTGGCGTTTGTCGGGGTCAAGCTCCAGCATAACATCGTCCATGAGAAGAATCGGATTTTTCTCCGTGACCTGAGTGTAATAAATCGCCTGCGCAATCCGAAGCAGTATCGCAAGAAGCCTGCGCTGCCCGGTCGAGGCATTCGGCACGAAATTCTTTCCTCCACGCACAAAAACAATTCTGTCCCGGTGAGGGCCGCTCATCGTCGTCTGAATCACCTTGTCCATCTCACGCTTCTGAGCCAGAACCGAAAGCGCAAGATTCATAGTGACCGGCTGATTTTCTTCCGTCCGCCAGCTCGGAACATATTTTATCGAAACACCGTCAATGCCCGTAATCTGCTCGTAGAGCTTTCCGAAAATCTGGTTGAACTTAAAAATCGTGTCACTGCGTTTTTTCTGAATCTCAATTCCGTCCTGAGCAAGCTGCTGGTCAAAAATATCGAGCATCTCATATTTTTTTTCTTTGAGCGAAAGATTACGGCTTTTAAGGATTTTTTTGTAACGCCTGTTCAAATCGATATAAAGCACGTCGTACATCGAAAGGCACTGATCAATGAAAAATCGTTTTTTTTCAGGCTCTCCTGCCGCATAATCCAAATCATCATGGCAGAAAAGCACACAAGGCATAGTGTTAATCAGTTCCTTGCGGTCTTTAATACTCTTACCGTTCTTTTCAATTCGTTTTTTCTGATTCTCGTAAGTAAAAAAAAGACTCGACGTGTTGCCGTTTTCCTCGCGGTACAAAGTCTTCACGCTGAAGGATTTCTCTCCCTCACGCACAATCTCCGCATCCGAGCGCGTGCGAAAAGAATTCCCGTAAGCCGAAAAATAAATTGACTCCAGAAGATTGCTCTTTCCCTGACCGTTCTCCCCCACAAAAAAAACTTCTTTAGAAAGAAGATCAATCGTCTTATTTTCGAGATTTCGGTAATTTACATAAGAAACGGAAAGAAGGGGCATGAAGCTAGTGTAGCATAAAAGTGGAAAGTTGAAAACGAAAAGGAGAAAAATATGGGGGCTACCCTCACTTGCGTTCGGGTCGGGTGTTCCGCACTTCCGCTTTCGCTTCATTCTTCCGTTTCACTCCAGAACGCCTACGGCGGTGCTTCATACCCTAGCCCATGAAATCTTTCTACTCCAGCATAAAATCCGTGCCCTCATCATTAAAAACCGCTCGAAATCCTTTTTCTGCAAAATATTTCTCAATAAACGCCTGCGCTTTTTCATTTGGCTCATCAAGCGAGAATACCTGGCTGGAGCAATAATCATGAAAATGCACATATATGCCACATTCTTTATTCACGGCAGATTTTAGCGCAATCACTTCATCAAAATCGATTGATTTCATATTCTGTCCTTAAGAAAAGTATAGCACTAAAAGGAAAAGAAGAACTACTTTTTTCCTGCCTTATTTCAAATACTTCTGCATAACATAATCACACCTGAGTATTCTCTTGGATTTGTGAACCTTTTTGAACAAATAAAATTTTGAAATCACACAAATATCAAACTAACTTTTTGAATTATTTACCTTTTCATGTTATATTTAATTCGAGGTTGATATGACTCGGAAAGAATTTTGTGAAAAAGATGGAATTTTAATTACTTACACCGACTCAGATGTATGTTTTGAAGATTGCAAAACAGCAGAATCAATTCTTCTCAAAAATAACGGTGAAATAATCCATTCTAATTTTAATTCCCAAAAAAACGAATATTTCCAAGCATATCTCAAACAAATATATCCAATAATTTCAGCGAAAACATAAAATTCTACTCATAAAAAAAATCCCCACCATCAGGCAGGGACTTTCTTGCTTATTCCGCACTCATCGGCATCAAAATATGGAAGTAATCAGCAGCAGGTTCCGGCCTAAGTGTTACGGCTCTCATAACCTCTGTGAACTCAAAAGTGATATACTCGCTATTCATAACCTTGAGCGGAGCATCGATGTGCTTATAGTTCATTGAAATTGAAACTTCTTCGCCGTCGTACTGGCATGGAATCTCTTCTTTTGCGTCACCTAAATCAGTTGATTTTGAAGTGATTGTAAGAACTCCAGGAGTAAGATTGAAAATGATTCTTCCGGTTTTATCAATCATGATTGCGATTCGTTTGAGAGCGTCAACAAATTCTGTCTTCAAAACTTTGAAAGAATGTGCCTGTGACTCAGGAATTACACGTGCGTAGTTCGGATACTGACCATCGATAAGTGTCGCTGAGAATTCATAGTTCGCAAAATTGAAGAAAATCATTTTGTCAACGATTGCGACAGAAACATTTCCTTCATCAGAAGCATGTTTTGCAACGACATTCAAGATTTTTGGATGAACGATAGCAGCAGGGAAATCAGCAACGCCCGCCAAAACAGCCTTTTCTGCATAAGCAAGTCGGCGACCGTCTGTTGCTACCAGAACAAGCTTGTCTTCCTTCTTTTCAAAATAAACACCGTTCATAAAATAGCGTGTCTCGTCGTCACTTACGGCAAAACTTGTCTGAGTAATCATAGATTTGAGTTCTTTTGCAGGAACCTCAAAGAATGAGACTTTTTCTGCAACGGCAATTTCCGGGAACTTATCCTGAGAAGTGCAATTGAGCTGATATTTGATTTTTTTGCTTGTATGACGGATTACGGCTGAAACAAGGTTATCATTGTCTTTAAGAAGGAACTCAATTTCGCCCTCTGGAAGAGCAGAAAGAATACCCATGAATTTGTCACAAAGAACAGTTGTTGAGCCTTCTTAGAGTTCCGCCCTCTGCAATCAAAAGAACATTAGAAAGAACCGACAAAGCGTTTTTAGTAGAAATAATTTCCTGTGCGATGGAAATTTCGTTAATCATTGCATTTCGGTCAAAAGTAAACTTCATTTTTAACTCCTGTGACTATTTTTCTATTATAGAGAATTTTTTTTTATTTTTAAAGAGAATTTTTCTGTAAATAAGAAATTTTTGGTGCTTCCCCTTTGGGTCGGGCTTTTCGCCCTTCGCTAGCGCTCATTGCCTTCGGCAACTACGGGGCTACAATCCCTAAGCTGAAGTTTTTCACATATTTTATTTATATCTAAATTTTAAAGAATTTAGTAGTAATAATAATAAGGAGTGTGAATTTGTTGAAAAGCAATTTATTTCATTGAAAAATAAAAACTTAGAAAGTTAAAAACTATCTTAAGGTTCTCAACAAGTTTTCCACTTTTCCACAATAAATAAAGTTTTCAACACGAAATCCACATGAATTTAGCAATGAATTCACAAATTTCTATAAAAAAATGACCCCGAAATTTATATTCGGGGCCGCAAATTTAGTTGCCTTTTCCAATCTGTTTTGTCAGTACTTTGATGATGTCTGAAATCGCAAGGTCTCCTGTTTTAAGCCTATCTTCAATATTATTAATAGAAGAAATTACAGTCGAATGATCACGGCCACCGAATTCCGCACCAATTTCATCAAGCGAATATTCCGTAAGCTCACGGCAAAGATAAATCGCGATGTGACGTGGAACTGCTACAGTCTTTTTGCGCGAAGAGCTTTTCAAATCATCAACTGAGACATTGTAGAATTCACTTACAGCTTTCTGGATTGTCTCGACGCTTATGATTCCGCTTCCGGCAGGATTAATTGAATCACTGAGCTGCTCTTTTGCAATTTCAATAGTAAGATCTTTGTTCATAAGCTCGGCATAGCCAATCATACGTGAAAGTGCACCTTCAAGCTCTCGGACACTAGACTGGAAAGTCTGCGCAATAAGTTCTTTTACATCTTTAGGAATAGATTTTCCCTGGAATTCAAGTTTTTTATCAATAATAGCAAGTCGTGTTTCATAGTCAGGAACTTTAAGGTCAATATTCTGACCGCGACCGAATCTTGTTTTGAGTCGTTCTACGATACCGTTGATGTCTTTGAGGGGACGGTCGCTCGTGAATACAATCTGACCTTTTCGGTTGTAGATTTCATCGAAAGTGTAGAAAAGCTCGTCCTGCAGTTTCTCGGATTTTTCAAGGAACTGAATATCATCGAGAAGAAGAACATCAAGCTTGCGGTATTTTTTTGTGAATTTGTCAGTTGTGCGTTCACGGATAGAAGCAGTGAATTCATTCATCATTGATTCAGTCGTGATATAAGCGATTTTAAGTTTGGGATTCCGGTAATAAATTGAATTTCCGATTGCGACCATAAGATGAGTTTTTCCGACACCAGAAGGACCATAAAGAAGAATCGGATTATAGTTTTTGCTGCCAGGATTTTCAGCTGCCGCAAGACATGCTTTGTAAGCATAGTCGCTGTTATCGCCCGGAATGAAGTTTTCGAAAGTAAAATCTTCAATCAGCTGCGGATGAGGTTCAATCTGAGGCTGAGATTTTGCTTTTGGAGAAGAAAAATCTGGTGAATCAGTGTCAAAAAATTTCTTTGGATGTGATTTTGGAGTTGATTCAATATTTTCCTGAGATGGACTTTCATCAATTTTTGGAGTTTCTGAGATGGTTTGTGAAGTCTGAGAAACTTGATTTTGCTGAACGCTTACCTGTGGCTTAAAATTGAAAACAGGCGAAAGATTAATGCTCTGACCTGAAAGTTCCGTGATTGTAGATTGAATTTTTGAAACATTGCCTTTCCGAACCATGCGGTCCCACAAAAATTTTGATGCGACACCAACCTTTATTTCAGAAATTGTGTCTTCGATATAAGAAAGATTAAAATTTAAAATGAATTCGTTTTCATTACCTGCTGATTTGTATTCCTCGTGAAGAAGATTCATCGCTTCTTCAAAAATTTCTTTGTAAAGCTGTTCTGACATAAGGGATATTTTAGAATGAAAGTCAGATTTTTTCCACTATATTGAATCTTAAAATTTTGGAGGGTTAATATTTCTCGTTAATCGCATTTATCACCGTAAGAATTGCGTTCAAGTCATTCTGTGAAAAACGCCGTAATCTGTTCTCAATTTCTGAAATTTGTTGATTTGATGTACTTTCTTTTTGTTCTTCGTCCATGTCGAGAAGATAGTCAAGAGAGACACCAAGGAAGCGTGCGACTTTGAGGGCTGTGTCGGCAGCTGGAACACTATTCCTCTTGATTCCAAAGCTGATATTCGTGACATCAAAACCTATAGCATTTGCAAGTTCTTTTCG
>CACZYY010000127.1 GCA_902785455.1 uncultured Spirochaetaceae bacterium | reverse complement strand
GTCGCTTTCAATTTCATCTCTATCGCAAAAAGTCAAAAAGGATGCAAGACTTGGTTTGCCATCGGTAAGTTTCTCTTCGTCAAGCAGAAGATATAAGCTACCTTTCCCAAGCTTCTGGTGGAAAGAGCCATCTTTTAAAAGTGAAAGCAAAAAGGGAATTGCGCCCCATTCTTTTGAATGAGCCTGCATCTGAGCCAGAATGCTTTCTTTGTCTTCATAAGAAAAATAGTCTTTTAAAATAAATGTGCTTTTCAATTCTGCCTCCTTTTGCTAATTTGTTCTGTCCAGTTTTTTAAGATTTTGTACAGTTCGTCAAAAGAGTTCGCACAATAATTGATGTCATATTGTGCCATTTCATTTTCTATGCTTGAATTGCAGCTTGCTTGAGGCATAAACCAGACTGAATCAAGGGAGGCATTCTTTGCTCCTGCCATGTCGGATGTGAGAGAGTCTCCTAAATTCTTTTGCCGGTTTTGCAATTCCCATCTCTTCGCTTACAAAAATTCCGTCAAGAAACGCATTGAGGCCTGTGGAATTTATTCTGCCTTTTGCATTGACGGTTGCCCCGTTTGATATGATGTAGATTCTGCAGCCTGAAATTGTACTTTTGAGTTTTCTGACGAATTCCAATGCGCCATCCATCAGGACTCCGTTTTCTGCCATTGTCGCGATGAACTCATTGTTTATTGCAAGCGGGTCAAGCCCCAGGGCCTCACCTTTGCACTGTGCAATAAAATCAGTGAACCTGAGCCTGAACAAATCTATTCGCGATATGATTCCTTTTTCCAGTTCCAGCCAAAGGGACTTGTTGTAATCTTTGAAATGACTGTAAGTGTCTTTGGTGTAAGCAAGACCGTATTTTTTTGAGATTATTTCCAATGCCTTTTCTTCCGATGCGTGGAAGTTCAGCAAGGTCTGGTCAAGGTCAAATAAAAAAATAGGGTTCATCAGGGCTCCTTTTAAAGTATTAGATTCATACCTTCGCCGTTGTCGTTGAAGCCAAGGCTCTTGTAAAGCGGATGTCCCATTTGTGTCGCGTCAAGGCTGATTTCCGTAACGCCGCGGGATTTTGCTTCTTCAATCAAAAATTCAACCATCATTTTTCCAACTCCACGCCTGCGGAATTGAGCCCTTGTGTAGACGTTCATAAGATGAGCTCTCTTTCCCGTGGGATGGTCAAAGGTGGGCATCACAGTGATGTAGCTCAGACTTGCACAGCCTGCGATTTTATCTCCGTCCATTGCAAAGACTGTCGTCTGGTCGCCCTTTAAAAAATATTCACGGCTGCATTCAAGTAAAGTTTTGTCAAAGGGTGCGTTTTCATCAAGGCCGTTTACAATCCGCAGCATTTCAAGGCGGATTTGCATCAAGGTCTCAATGTCGTTCTGGTTCGTTTTCCTGATTGTCATCATTTCCTCCCCTTTTTCTCATACTCCTCTTTCAGCATGGAAAACACCATTCTTCCTTCATAGTGATCCTTGCGCCAGAAAAAATCACGGAAGGTCCCTTCGTAAGTCAGGCCGCATTTTTCGATGACTCTTCGCGATGCAGTGTTTTCTGTGCGACAGTCGATTTCAACTCTGTGCAGGTTGATTTTTTCAAATCCAAAGGTGATGACCGCTTTTGTCATCTCGGTGGCGTATCCTTTTCCCTGGAAGGCAGGGCCGACGACATACTCAATCTCGCCATGCAGGTTCTTTGTGTCCATCGTAAAATAAGCGATTTGCCCGATGCATTCGCCCGACTCTTTTTCTATAACCGCCCACCGGTAATAATCATCCTTTGCATAAGAAACGATATACTTCGTGTCAAATAGATTTCGAACTGCCTCTGAGGTTGGGTAGTATGGCTCGCCGTAATCATATTGCGTCTTTTCATCGGAAATCCAATTCCTGAGCATTGAATCAATGTCCGTGTATTCAAAACGGCGGAGAATCAATCGCTCTGTCTCAATCGTTTGCGTTCCTATGTGCGTAAGCATAGAATTCTCCTATTCTTTATACTCTTTTTGTATGTGAAATACTTCTTCTTTGCAAAGGAATTTTTTTCCGTCAAATTCCATCTTTAGAATCCAGGGCATAAAATCTATGATTTTCATAAAGCTTTCGCCGTTAAAACTTTTGTCATAGAAGTTTATTATGGAAGAAAGTGCCGTCCCGTGAGTTCCGATGACAATGTTCTTGCCGTCATATTTCTCAAGGATCTCATTGAGCGCCTCGATGTTTCTTTTTTGAACGGCTCCAATGGATTCTCCGTCTTCTTCGGCAAAGGCAAAATCAGCCCAACGCTTTTTGAACATTTCATGATTGTTGCCATTTTCTCCAGCCTTGCGCTCACGGAGCCGTTCGTCTGTCTGAATCGAATTGCCGTAAGATTCTGCGGCTTTTTTTATTGAATCATAGCTTCTCTTGTAAGGGCTTGAGATAAAAACGTCGATTTTTTTGTCCTTGAGAATTTCCGCCACCTTGATTGAATCTTCAAGGCCTTCTTCCGTCAAAGGTCTGTTTCTGTCATCCTTAATTTTTCCGTCCGGCTTGCAGTGCCGTACAAAATAAATTGTTGTCATAAATTTATTTTACCGTCTTTCCTGTGCAATAACAAATTTGCCAAGTCTACAATGGTCTGAATTACCCCATCCGGTGCCTTTGCTTTACCAAATCCATAAGCTGCCCAGATAAAAGGAATGCCCGCATATCTTGCCGCGCTCTCATCTCCGGCAGTGTCGCCTACATAAACAGCATTGTCAATACCGTTCCGCTTCATTATCAGCTTGATGTTTTCGCCTTTTTCCATGCCGGTGCGTCCTGACATTTCTATGTCTTTAAAATGATGCCCCATATTATGCGCATGCAAAAAGGCGGGAACGTATCCATCCTGACAATTGCTTACAATGTATAAATCATAGTCCTTTTCAAGTTCAGAAAGAGTTTCCTCTACGCCATCGAAAACATTAGCTCCATGTTCTGACAGATATTTTACTTCTTCATCTCCAAAATCATTTACTATGCTCATGCGCTCTTCTTCCGTCATGTCCGGGAACAAGGCCGCGCCAATCTCCGGCATGGTTTTTCCCATGAGACTGGAAGAAATTTCCTGTGTCATTCGAATAGCCGTTTTTCCGTGCTTGTCAAAAACGCGGTTCCAAATATCCACGGAACATCCTGTTGCATCCCAAAGAGTCCCGTCAAGGTCAAATATAATGGCTTTTTTCATGTTCTTTCCTTTATTTTAGCATCCTTTCTATTCTTAATCTGACTATTAAAATATTATTTCCTCTAAAACGATTCTTCGGCCTTTTCTGCAATCAACCTTCTTTTTTCCAAAGTTTTTACAAACATTTCTTCGGCTGCATTTGGGAACATTTCGTAGATGACTTTTGTTCCTTCTTCCGTGATGCCGCCTTTTGTCGCAACCCGTGAAACTACGTCCTCGAATGACATTTGTTTTTCTGTCATAAGTTCGCTTGTGGCCGCAACTGTTTTCAAAACCATCCGCGTGATCTGTTCCTTTGAAATGCTCGTGTGCTTTTGTGCCGCCTGACAAACAACGTCGAACATAGACGCTATTAACCCCGGCATGCAGCTTACAAGCTCGGATCCCATGCCCATTTCGTTTTCGGGAAGTTCTATAACCTCGCCCATACATTCAAGCAACTTGCGCAAATTTTCTTTGTCGGAAGATTCAACCAAACTGTTGCAGCAAAGAAGAGTCTGCGAGCGATTGATTTCTGCCGTAACGCTTGGAATTACTTTTGCAATCTTTCGCATCGCAATTTTTTCAAGCATATCGAACATGATGTTTCCGTTCAGCGAAACAAGAAGCGCGTCTTTTTTAAGGGAATCGTTGATTTCTGTCACGACTTCCTTTATATCACAAGGGCGGACGCAGACGAAAAGAATGTCGGCATTTTGGGCGGCCTCGGAATTTGTGTCGCAAACAGTCGCCTTATCCGCAATTTCGTTCAGACGCTCTTTTGTCCTGTTGGAAACGAACAGTGTGTCTTTATTCACTCGCCCAGATTCTAAAAACTTTTGCGCGAGCATTTTTCCCATGCTGCCATAACCGATGATTCCTATATTCATTTTTCCTACCTTTTGTCCTTGTATGCGTATCCAAAATTGATTGGAGGAGCAGTAACAGAAACGTAAATGAATTCTCCATCACCGTCGTTCAAAAGTCCGTGAACGTCCTTGTCAGCGAATCGGGCCACGTCTCCTGCCTTGAATTCTTTTTCCTTGCCGTCAGCAAGAAGAAGTTTGCCAGCGCCTTTGGTGGCATACCAGATTTGCTCGGAAGCGTCGTGGGTGTGACGCGGTTGTACCGCTCCGGGAACAAGATGAACTTCGGTAATGGTCACACGCTCGCTGCTTGAATTTTCCGGATTTAAAAGCTGGCGCGAGACTACGCCAGGATTTGACAGTTCTTTGATGTCGCTTGCGTTGATAAATTCCATATGTGCCTCCTAAAATTTTAATCGCATGTCGCGGTAGCGGTTTTCCTTTTCTTTAAAGCCTAATTTTTCGTAAATGCCAAAGCCTGCGTCAGTCGCGCTAAGGTCAATTCGGCTAAGGCCTTTTTCTTTGGCAAACGCGATTAAATTTTTCATCAAGGTTGAAGCCAAGCCTTTGCTTCGGTATTCGCTTTGAGTAAAAACATTCAGAACCTCACCGTAAAATCCGCTCAAGACATTTGGATTTGCTGGCATTTCGATTGTCAGAAGTAAGGCGACCGAAACAATTTTCTCGCCGTCACGAGCGACAAAGGCAAAAAGTTCTTTTTCGAGTTTTCGCTCAAAATAATCGGGAAGCTGCTTTTCCATGCAAGATTTTTCGCGCTCCGAAACTGAGCCAAAATCGTCTTCCATGTAGGCAAGCCGTAAACGAATGAGTTGTGGAATATCGTCTTTCGAAGCCCGATCAAACGTTATATTCATTTTTTTACACTCCTTTTACTATATCGTCTTTCGAAGCCCGATCAAACGTTATATTCATTTTTTTACACTCCTTTTACTGATAAAGGAATCTGCTTTAAGCTAGTTTCAATTATACTTTTATTCACTGTGTAAGAAAATTGGAAATTTTACATTTTTTGATAACAATATTCCATTCTATATGTAAAATTGTTATTAAATTTTTAGGGCATTGCTGATTTTTTTAATGTTCTGAAAACTTTTTTGCACCTGTCCGAAAATTGCTTCTATTCCCTTTTTGAAGATATTCTACAAATATCGATTTTCGTATTCCTCGATAGAAATCGGCTTACAATAATAATAACCTTGAATAACCTCGCAGCCCAAAGCCCGAAGTTTTTCCACCTGCTGCTTTTGCTCCGCACCCTCGACCAAGCAAGTAAAATTCAATTCTTTTGCAAGCGAAATGATATGACGAATTACGGATAAATCTTTTTCATTTTCCTGTTCTGTTCCAACTTTATCAACAAAACTTTTGTCAATTTTAAGCGTATCGAGCGGCATTTGTGTAAGCAGAGAAAGTGAAGAATATCCTGTTCCGAAATCATCCATCGAAATTTTAAAACCAAGCGAACGAAGTTCTTCCAAAACTCTTATCATTTGCTCCATGTCACTGTAAGTCGCGCTTTCGGTCAGTTCAAAATCAATCAAATTATGACTTACACCAAATGAATCAACAATATCCGTAAGATGCTTAATAATATTTTTGTCATACAATCGATTTCGAGAAAGATTCACTGAAATCGGATAAAGAGTCTTCCCCTCATTCTTCCATTTTGCGAATGCCGCGCAAACTTTCTTCAATACAATATCATCTATTTTGCCAATAGAACCATCTTTTTCAAAAAACGGAATGAATCTCGATGGTGACAAGAATTCCTTTCCTTTATAATTCCATCTGACTAAAGCCTCTGCACCTTTTAATTTTTCTGTGATGATGTCAACTTTGGGCTGTAGATTTACAAAAAATTCGTCTTTTTCAACCGCAGTATCAACATAAGCCTTGATTGTGTTGCTCCAAAGAACATCATCGTGCATCTTTTCAGTGTAAAAAACAATGTCCGTCTTGTCAGGACTGTTTCCCAACGCCTGAGCCATTTTTCCTTCATCCGCAACCCTATTCCCGGAATGAATCGCAAATTGCATTGGAACTACACCACAACGATAATGAATCTTATAATTCGGATCTTCATCAAGATGCGAGATACTCTCAAAAAAACACTCCAGCTTTTCGACCATTTCTTCCTGAGGCATATCTCTAAGAATAATCGCGAAATTGTCTTCGTGGCATCTTCCGCCAGCATATATGAAATCTGACTCTTTTATTGCATTCACAACCTTAGCCAAAAGTTTATTTGCCACAATATGACCATAAACTTCATTCAGAACTTTGAACATCTTTATGTCAAAATGAGCAAACGCGTAGTCTTTTATACCAGCAGCCTCTGGAATTTCAAGATAGGGAACAAGATGATTCCAATTATAATAATTCGTGATTGGATCAAAAAACGCCTTACGATAAAGCATTTCTTTATCCAGATTGTCAAATTTATCATCCAAAATATCTTTCGCACGGTTCTTTATAAGCTCACACTCATAAAGAATCCTGATTTTTTTGGCATGTTCGAATACAGCTATCACATTTGGCTCGGATTTTATAATCAAATCGCTGTAATGTCTGTGAGCATCGTCATCCAATAAAAGTTTTTCACTTATTCGCTGAATATAATTTTCTGTAATTTCATTTTCTTTTTCAAACTCAACTGCATAAAAAAACGAACTTTCAAAAACAAGCGAATTCAAATCTTCAGGATATTTTATTCGATCATCATCAACTCGAAACTCAATTCCAATTACTTTTTTGCCGAGCGAATGTATAAAAAAAATTCCTGGATAATCATAAGCTCCGAAGGAATCCGTATATTTTTTGATTTTGTCACATACAATGCCATTATAAAAAGCTTCGATATCAGAATCAGATGCTTCAAGATAATAAAGAATCCTCTTCGGTTTATAGAGCTGATTCCGCTTGTTTATGAACATAAAAATCCCTCGACTTTTTAAAAGATTTCTTATTATATTTCGTTTTTAGCAATTTGTCGAAGAATAATTACATTCGTGAAACTTTTTATTTTATTACATCAAAATCCAATTTCCTTGAGAACCTCATCCATGAATTTTGCGTTTTTAATAGAAAATTCTAAACTTACAAACGGTAGTTCGTTATTTAAAATACATCTTCCAAGCTGTTCAATTTCAAGCGAATAATTCTGTGGAACTTCGATTTTTCGCTCAGTAATGCCTTTTTCTGTGAAAATCTTGTAACTCAGCTTTCCTGCCTGATTGTATTCAACTTCCGATCGTATGTTTCCTTTTGAGCCGTGAATATAGAGACGGTCAAAGCGGGAATTGGTATTTTTGCCAAGAATCATTCCGACATTGAAAGCGGCTCTTGCTCCATTCTTGAAGCGGACAAAACCTGTAGTAATATTATCAACGCCCTGATCAGAAAATTCTGCGCAGGCCTTTACATTCTCGACATCTGAATCAATCATCGAAAGAATCATCGTGGAGCAATAGCAGCCCAAATCGTAGAAAGCACCTCCACCAAATTCTTTGTAAAGGCGAAAGTCTTCTTTATACCCCTGTGTCACAAATGCCGTGTCGATAAAATCAACTTCGCCAATGATTCCGCTTTTTATGTCATCTTTTAGGCTCTGGACATAAGGACTGTGAAGATAAGCATAGGCTTCCATAAGATGAACGCCGTTTTCTTTTGCAGCGGCAAACATTTCTTCGGCTTCGATCGCGTTCAAGGCAAGAGGCTTTTCACAAAGAACGTGCTTTTTTGCTTTGAGAGCTTTGATTACCCATTCTTTGTGAAGATTGTTTGGAAGAGGAATATAAATCGCCTGAACTTCACTGTCTTTTAAAAGCTCATCGTAACTGCCGTAATACTTTTGAAATCCGTATTCATCCGCAAAAGATTTTGCTTTTTCAAGACTGCGGCCTGCGATTGCATACAGTTCTGCATTCCGGGCAAGTTTGATTCCTGGAATTGTTGCCCAGCGAGCGATGTTTGCAGTTCCCAAAATTCCCCATTTAATTTTATCCATAATAAAGCCTCGTTATTCTCTTTTTAAAAATTCTTTTTGCTTTCTTCCAGAACTGAAATCACCTTGTCACACCAGTCGTCAAATTCTTCGTCCAAAACCTGACATTCTGGGTGAGACATAACGTAATCAAGCGCAATCCGAACTCCGTCATGGAAAGGGATTGTCGTTGTCATTTTTGGAACAAGGCGTTTGAGCTTTGAATTGTCAAAAACAACCGAAACTGACTTGTCGCCGATAAGGCTTCCTTCAAAATCAAAGCCGAACTTATCACCTACAGCACTCAGATAATCCGAAGAAACATGATAAGCATTCAGTTTTACTCCGAGCGTATCCGCAATCGTCTGGTAAATCTGATTCCAAGAAAGAACTTCATCACCTGTAATCTGAAAGGCCTCGCCGATTGCATGACGATTGAGCATGAGTCCGATATAGCCGGTCGCAAAATCCTTGTTAAAAGTTACGTGCCAAAGGGAGGTCCCGTCCCCCTGAATAATCACAGGCTTTCCGTCCATCATGCGCTTAATAACCTGATAAAAGCCCTTTTTTCCGTGCACGCCAAGCGGAACGTGTCGTTCGTCGTAAGTGTGGCTGGGGCGGACAATCGTTACAGGAAAGCCCTCCTCCCTGTATTTTTTGAAAAGGAATTCTTCGCAGGCAATTTTATTGCGTGAATATTCCCAGTGAGGATTTGAAAGAGTGGTTCCTTCGTTAATCACATAGTTTGCCGCAGGTTTTGCGTAGGCTGAGGCAGAGGAAATGTAAATGTATTGCCTGCACTTTCCTTTAAAAAGACGATAATCACGTTCAATCTGCTCAGGGACAAAACCGATGAACTCATTTACAACATCAAATTCCATTCCAGAAAGTTTTTTACGCGCATCTTCTTCATTAGAAATGTCACATACAATCTGATGAACATTGGAAAGAACTTCGCCAGCTCTGCTTCCGCGGTTCAAAAGCCAGACTTCCCAATCCGGCCGTTGTGAAAGTTCCCTTACGATTGCAGAAGAGATTGTACCTGTTCCGCCGATAAACAACGCCTTTGATTTTGCCATAAAGTTCCCCCAATATTACCTTTTAGAATTTATACCATCATCTGATAGATTTTTGTACAGTCATCTTCGTTCAGAGTTACAAAGCCTGAAATTGAGCCGGTGCGTCCGTCTCCGCGGCAGAGAACCTGAACAAGTTTTGGGATGTCTGCTTCCTTTGCGCCAAGTTCGCTAAAATTCTTTGGCATTCCAAGAGAGACAAGGAAAGACTGAAAGGCGTTGATTCCTTCAAGGGCTGTGACTTCCGGATGCTCAAAATCCATCTGGCAGCCCCATACACGGCTTGCAACCTGAGCAAATCTCATTACGTTGTGATTCATTACGTATTTGAAAACGGCAGGCATCGTTACGGCAAGACCAGCCCCGTGAGCACAGTCGTACAAAGCAGAAAGCTCGTGCTCGATATTGTGGCTGTTCCAGTCCTGGCTTCGTCCAACACCACATGAATTGTTGTGTGCCATCATTCCGGCCCACATGATGTTTGCACGAGCCTCGTAATTGTTCGGGTCGGCGATTACACGCGGGCCTTCGTGCTTCATTGTAAGAAGGAGTGCCTCTAACAAACGGTCGGTAACTTCAACTTCTTTTGTGTTTGTAAGATAACGCTCGTAAAGATGAGCCATAATATCCGTGATTCCGGCAGCAGTCTGATAAGGAGGAAGAGTCTGTGTCAAAGCCGGGTTCAAAATGCTGAACTTAGGACGTATTGCGTTTCCGCTTGCTCCTCGCTTAAACATTCCTTCTTCTTTTGTGATTACAGAATCAGGGCTTCCTTCGCTACCAGCAGCCGCAATTGTAAGGACTGTTCCAATCGGGAGAGCATTCTCAATCGGTTTTCCCATGTAAAAATCCCAGAAATCGCCGTCGTAAACAACACCTGCCGCAATTGCCTTTGCAGAGTCAATCGTGCTTCCTCCACCT
>CACZYY010000126.1 GCA_902785455.1 uncultured Spirochaetaceae bacterium | reverse complement strand
TGCTGTTCAAAGAACTTTGTGCCCGCCGCTTGTTGTCAGCGGGTGAGAATGAATATATCACGGCTTATATTTTCTGTCAACACTTTTTAAATTTTTTTTTCGATTTTTTTTCGTTTTTTTTCCGCTATTTTTTTTGCTTCCCCCTGCGGCCTAAGGACGCCCCTGCCCGGGCAGGAGCCTCACACTGTCCTGAAGCGGCCTGCGGCCTGGACAGCCGGGGGCGCCCGTGACGGGACTACGGCCAAGGCCGGCTCCCCCGCGCCGGGAGTGGGTGCCGCACCGCTATGGAGCCGTGGCCCATGGCCAGTGCCCGCGGGCGGGGCACCGAGGGCTACCGAGCGGCGCAACAGCGGCAGCCGGTGGATTTGCGCCTTATAAAGAAATAATTTTTCTAGACTAAACAGAACAATTCAACTATAATCTAATTAAGGACAAAAAGATGCCACTCGAGCTAAATGCAGAAAAATTAAAAAAAGTTTTCGAAACTGAAAAACTTCTCAACGAGATTCGCGATACTGACGTTTTGCTGGAACGCATTCTTACTGAAGCACGGGCAATCGCCAATGCTGACGCGGGTTCCATTTATGTAATTGAAGACAAACAACCGTCCACAACTCCGTCAGCAACTTACGCCGACGAAGAAAATGCATTCAAAGACAAACTTCTTCGTATTAAATACGCACAAAACGATACAAAACATAAATCAACGCGCACAGAGTCAAAATCTCCGTACGTTTACTTCACCGTTCCTATAACAAAAACTTCAATTTCCGGTTATTGCGCCTGTACAGGCAAAACGCTCAATATCCCGGATGCATACAACATCGACAAAAACACGCCATATAAATTCAACAGCAGCACGGATATTTCGACTGGATACAAAACAGTTTCCATGCTTACAGTTCCGCTCATTACCAGCAGCGGCCAAACCCTGGGCGTAATTCAGATTATCAATGCAAAAGACAAGGATGAAAACGTAATTCCTTTCAGCGAGGAATCCGCAGAATTCATAAAACAATTCGCTTCGAGCGTTACTCAGGCTCTTGAGCACACATATCTCACCAGCAACATGATCAAGCGAATGCAGCGAATGGCCGAATTCCGAGATCCGAAAGAAACCGGTACACATGTCGAGCGTGTTTCAGATTTTTCTCTTGAAATTTACGATCAGTGGGCACTCAACCACAACATTCCAAAAGAAGAACGCATGAAATACAGGGATATTCTCAAAATTGCGGCAAAATGCCATGATTTGGGAAAGGTCGGTATCTCCGATGTGATTTTGAAGAAGCCTGGTCCTGGCCGGTTCACGCCGGAAGAGCGTTCAATCATGATGGGGCACACTTGTGTTGGCGCACAACTGTTCACAGAACCAGAGTCTGAGATTGACGAGATGTCACGTGACGTCGCGCTCCATCATCACGAATGGTGGAACGGAGACGAAAGAGGCTATCCTGGACGAATTGATTATACAAAATACGAAATCGGCAAACCGATTGGAGAAATCAAGCCTATAAAAGGTGAAGAAATTCCGCTTTCGGCACGAATTGTCGCAATTGCCGATGTATTTGACGCACTTTCTCATGCCCGCGTATACAAAGAGGCTTGGTCCATCGATGACGCTTTCATTGAGATTCAAAGCTTGTCGGGCAAACAGTTTGATCCTTCACTCGTACTGGCTTTCCTTGAAGTAAAAGACCGAATAATTTCAATCAATGCCGCATACGACAGAATGGGAAAAAAATAAAAACTGAAGAATCAAAAAGACTTGTAAATCACCGGCGTTTCACATTGTAAATGTCGGCGATTATATGTTTTTGAAGCTCTGTCTCAAAGAGCGTAGAAAATTTCTTAAACTCTTTGTCTCCGTAATAATTTCCTTTATTACCGCCAAGACCAATCTGGGCCATGTTCAAGCTGAATTCACGCTCACGAAGCTTATCTTCGATATTATCTTTTGAAAACAACACTCCCCTGTCGTTCATAACGGCGATATTTTTTTCGACAAGGCGAGCCGCAAAGAGAATGTCACGGGTAACAACGATGTCATTTTCACAAGCATTTTCGAAAATATAATCGTCGGCCGCATTATGCTCCTTCTGACAAATTATCATTTTTACTTTTGGATTTGGCGATTTTATCTCATGGTTTGCGACAAAATTAACAGAAACTTCTTTGGAGAACGAATGGCTTACAATAAAATCACGGGCTTTCACCGGAAAAGAATCTGCATCAACCCAGACGGAAAATTTTAACATCTATGATTCCAGCGCTTTGTCGATTCGATCAATCATCATTTTTGCGAGACGTTCTGCTTCTTTGCTTTCTTCGGAATCCACAGGAACGGAAGCGGACTCAGTTCCGTCAGTTTTTGTAAGCTGAGCTTTTGATTTTTCCTTGTAAAGTTCGTCGCAAAGCATGATTCCTGCGAGAGCAGAAATTTGAACAGGATTTTTTAGCGCACCATTGCGTTCGATTCGCTCAATGATTTTTTTATAGTACCAGAGAAGTTTTTGTAGATATTCATCATCTTCGTTCACCTGAATGACAAACGGCGAATTGAAGACATCAATCTGAAGCGCACCCATAGGCTAGAAAATGTCAAACATTGGCTGAGATGGTGCACCCTGCGAATCTTGAGCTGGTTGAGAATTGCCCTGAGAGGAAGAATCTGAATCACCGAATTCAAAACCGATTTCTGATGAGATTGACTCAGAGACTGAAGAAACCTGAGAGTTTTGTGACATCGGCTCAGGCTGAGTTTGCCCCCCCTGAGAAACAGGAACCTCGATTTCTTCTGGGATTGGCTGAACAGGTTCAAGAGACTGTGATTTTTGCTCAGAAATTGGTTCTGAGACATTCATGCTGTCAAATGACGGCTCGGCATTTTGCACAGGAACGTTCTGTGCCTGGTTTATATTCTGAGGCTGAGCTTGTGCAACAGGCTTCTTTGGCTCTGGAACATTGCCCTGCACAACCTGTACAGGCTCTGCTACTGGCTGTGTTTGTGTTGAAGTTACACTTTCTGAACGAGTTTGCTCGTTTGCAATATGCTCGCTAGAAACAGAAACACTTTGAGCCGCCCCGCTGGCCTGAAGAACGACATTCTCCACGGCATTGAGACGGCTCAAAGCCTTAAGAATTCCTTCTTCGATCTTGCTCTGGTCAGACTGAAATGATGAGAACTGCTCCGATTTTGCGTTAAGCGCGTTTGAAAGCTCTGCAACTTTTGCTCGCAAAGCAGCGTTTTCCGCATTAAGCTGTTCGATTTTTTTAACAGCGCTCTCTACCCTTTCTTCTAACAACAGAACTTGATCGAATGAAATCATATTGTACTCCGATTAGATACGCCAAACCCGAACATTTGCCCGGATTTGGCATGTCATTTATGCTTCGAGAGCTTTTTTTGCAGCCTCAACGACTGCTTTGAAAGCTGCTGGATCTTCGATAGCGAGGTTTGACAAAGCCTTGCGGTTGAGTGAAATACCTGCTTTTGTAAGACCATTGATGAAGCGTGAGTATGAAAGACCTTCTTCACGAACTGCTGCGTTGATACGAGCGATCCACAACTGGCGGAAATCACCTTTGCGGTCACGGCGGTCAACGTAAGCATGGCGGAGAGCCTTTACAACTGCGTCTTTTGCTGCCTTATAGTTTGTTCCACGGCGTCCTGTGAAACCGCTAGCAAGCTTAAGAATTTTTGCACGGCGGTTATTGCGTTTTGTTCCATCTATTGCTCTAGACATTCTTTACTCCTTATAACCTTTAAAATTAATTACCGTACGGAAGCAGCTGGCTGCGGATAACTTTTGCTGAATCCTCAGAAAGGATACCTGCGTGGCGAAGATGCATCTTGCGTTTTGCTGATTTCTTCGTCAAGATATGGCGAAGGTTCATCTTCTTGTACTTAACTTTGCCTGTTGCAGTAAAAGAGAATCTTTTAGCTGCGGCTTTCTTTGTCTTCATTTTTGGCATTTTAGCCACCTCTTTGATTAACTAAAGTACTCCACCTGGGAGATTTTGGACTTTAGGTTATTTGGCCTTGGCATTTAATGTCATTGACATAAATCGCCCTTCCATTGCGGCAGGCTTCTCGATGGTGTATGAACCTTCGGTCAACCTTTTCAATACTTCGTTCAGAACATCGTAGCCGAGTTCGGTATGGGCAAGCTCACGACCGCGGAAACGGATTGTAACCTTAACCTTATCGCCTTCGTCCAAGAATTCCTGAACATGTTTTGCCTTAGTATCAAGGTCGCCGGCACCAATCTTTGGCTGCATACGAATTTCCTTGAGCTTAAGGGCTTTCTGGGCCTTGCGGGAATCACGGAGCCTTTTTTCCTGCTCGAACCGATACTTACCGTAGTTAAGTATTTTACAAACCGGCGGATTTGCGTTTGGCGAAACTTCTACAAGGTCAAGATCGCGTTCTTTTGCAAGCTCAAGAGCCTCCCGAGTGGGAACAATCCCGTTCTTTCCGCCCTCTTCGTCTACAAGCCTGACCTCTCGTACACGAATCTGTTCATTGATTCGTAAACCTTTTGTATCTGCCAACATTCCTCCTTGTGTTCATAAAAAACACTACTGCAAATATGTTCTTGGATTGTATCAAAATATTGGCTGGTATGTCTAGTGATTTTTCTTCAAAAGGCAGAAATATAACGGACCTGCACCGCCTGCTTTATCTGGAAGGACATGCGCTCCGAACTCTGTTTTTTCGTATTCAGGAAGAACGGAAGCCGTGAAATTCTTGTAATCCAGAGAGATTTTTGGTTCACACAGTTTGACGTTATCGAATTTTTTTAATAATTTTGCGATTACATTGTCATTTTCATCAGGAGAAAGCGCGCAGGTTGAATACAAAAGAAAGCCGTTCGGCCGCAACATTCGCCATGCTGAAGAAAGAAGCGCCCACTGAGCCATCGAAAGTGTTTTGATTCGAGACGGCGACCACTCAGAAAGATATTTTGGGTCAGCGAGAACATGACGTTCAGATGAGCACGGAGCATCGAGCAGAATCGCGTCGAATTTTTCTTCGTTTTTAAGGCACATTTGCGCTCCGTCCTTGCAGATTACGGTCACACGCTCCTGAATTTCCTGTGGCAGACAGTCATGAACTGTGTT
>CACZYY010000125.1 GCA_902785455.1 uncultured Spirochaetaceae bacterium | reverse complement strand
CTTGCTCCACAATGCCCGACAGGCTGGCTTGAAACAACCGATAAAGGCCCGGGAAATGCAAGAGTTTGGGCACCTGTTGACAAAAATGCGCCTGCAAACAAAGTCAAAAAACCTATCACTAAACTTCTGCAAAAACTTTCACTCGACAAAGACAAGCCAAGAGAAGATAAGGTTCAATTCGCGGCGGTTTCATATTACACAGAACCCGTCAAAAATCTTCTATATAAATATCTCGAAAACCACCCGGAAATTGACAAAAACAGGATTTACGTCGGAGGATGTTCAGCTGGCGGCTACATGACCATGAACATGATGATTGAAAATTCTGAACTTTTTGCGGCTGCCTTCCCCATCTGCGAATACTACCTTGATTCAAAAATCAATCCAAGCAAAATAGAAATTCTTGCAAAAAAACCGTTCTGGTTCACTTACGCACTGAACGATGATGCCGTAAATCCAGAAAACAATTCTATACCTACGATTGTCCGTCTCAATCAGGCCGGAGCAGAAAACCTTCATTATTCTGAATTCCGAAATGTCGTTGATTTGAGCGGGAAATATCTTTTAAATCCCGATGCCGAAAATGGCGATGCAGAATACGGTCTTCCATACGAATATCCCGGACACTGGAGCTGGATTTATGTCCTCAACAATGACTGCATTGACGGCAATTTTACTTTATTCGAATGGTTATCACAACAGGAATTAAAAAAAGATTAAAATTTGATATTCAATAATAATATTATATGCTAAAATATTATCATGCGGACTTTTAGATTTTTCGCAAAAAGGCTTTTTTTAACTTTTCTCACACTAAGTTCCGCATTTTTCTTTTCCTGCGGGCACAACGATACGCCGAGAATTTACATTGGTGACACTTTCCAATACTGGGAGGCTGATGCAGATTCAACTTTTGGCGATGCAATGAAAAACACCGCCAATTTTAAACCTCTCCAGGACAAATGCGTGCACAATCTCTGGCACACTCTTGGCAAAGGCAGACATTACGTCTGGGTTCGGGCCGAATTCACTATCCCCCCACAGTTCAAAAATCAACCGCTGGGTCTTGTAATCCCTCATCTTCGCTTCGCAGAGCAGGTTTTCTGTAACGGCGCATTCATTTCACAATACGGCGCATTTCCACCTCACGAACAGTCCACTTTGTTCAAGGCACACTTTTTCAGCTTTCCGCTCAATGTTCTCAATCAGGAAGGCAAGAATATAATTCTCATCAAAATCTTTGCGCAAGGCCGGAGCGGCATTTCATCATATTCTTTCGTACAGCCTGCCAGATACGCATATCCAAATTTCGAAACATTAAACTTTCATCATACACGCATTTATATGTTCCTTGTGGGAATTCTATTCCTCACTTTCATCTTGTACCTCAGTTTCTATCTCAATCTTAAGTCT
Organism: uncultured Spirochaetaceae bacterium; assembly: GCA_902785455.1. Taxonomy (GTDB): domain Bacteria; phylum Spirochaetota; class Spirochaetia; order Treponematales; family Treponemataceae; genus Treponema_D. The sequence goes on along the minus strand of CACZYY010000125.1, from coordinate 6,285 downwards.
TTCAAGGAGTTCCGTGATTTTGCATTCGTAAATTTTTTCACGTCAATATTCCTCATTCCATTTTTTGCAACCGAACTGCCCATGTATACAAACGGAGCAATTCCATATGTTCCGTTCATAAAACTCACGCTTTGCATTCCTCCTTATTTCATGGTCTTCTTTGCCAGCATGTTTGCGATCAATTTTTTATCCATCAAGCCGCCTCTCAAAGTTAATATTCTGCGCTGGTCAGTACTGGCCATTCAGGTTCTTCTCACGCTTTTTGCTCCAAACTACGAGTTTCTCATCAATATTTTCCCGTTCATGATTATTCTTCTTACGATTCAAGGGCTGATTGGAGCCGTTGCAGTCATAAAGGAACTTATCGGCAAAGAAAAACGCATGAGTGCCCTTTACTTTGCGACAGGGTTCCTTCCATTATCTTCCACCATCGTTGTTGATTTAACGCTCAGAATAACTGACAACACGCGCACTTACACTTATTTCTCAATTTTCGGCTGGCAAATTTCAATTATAATTTTCATTGTCATGCTGGCATTCAGGTTCGCGACGATTTACAAAAGAAACGAAAGACTTTCAAATCACCTCAAAGAAGAAGTTGCGGCACGAACATCAGATTTGCAATTCGCAAACAACGAGCTTTCAAATTTGAACGAACGGCTCGAAAAGGACAAGCACCGCTCTGACATGGATTTGGAAATGGCTTCAATTGTACAGCGAAAATTCCTGCCCAAACCGAACAAACATTTCCGCGGCTGGGAAATTTCGGTTTGCTATTCTCCACAGGCAAAAGTTTCCGGCGATTTCTACGATTATTACAGTTTCAACGACACGCTCAACGGAATCACATTGTTCGACGTTTCGGGGCACGGTCTTTCGGCAAGTCTTGTCACAATGCTTTCCAAGAATATTATTTCCAGAGTATTCCAGACAGGATTCAGGCGGAAAGAGCCGGTTGATAAAATTCTCAACAAAATAAACAATCTGATTCTTGCCGAAAAGGGCGACATCGAAAATTACATGACGGGCGTTCTCTGCCGGTTTGATGACAGCGAAAATCCGGCAAAATGCAAGGTCGAGCTCGGAAATGCAGGCCATCCGTATCCGCTCAAATACAGCGTCTCAGACAACGAAATTTATGAATTAAAAGGAAATGACGGAAAACAGCATTACGGCGCAATCGGAATGAAAGGAATCACGGTTTCTTTTGCCCGCTCAAATTTCTTCATGTCCACAGGTGATATTCTTTTGTTCTACACTGACGGTCTCACGGAATCCACGAATTCAAAGCAGGAACAATTCGGATTACAGGCAATAAAAGAAATCATGAAAAAGAACCATGCGAAGTCATCAGATGAAATTCTCGGTCTTATCATGGAACGGCTTGACGAATTCACTGAATACAGGGGATTTGAAGATGACCTCACTGTCATAATCGCCAAGAGAAAAAACGTAAGCGAATATGTTGAAGGCGAAGATTACGACGAATCTTTTGACGACAACATTGAAGAGCTTGAGGAAGCAGACACAGAGAGCTCTGAGAGTTCTGATACAAAACCAGAATCTGCTGAGAATAACGAATAAAGTTTCTATATATAGCAACTTTCTGAATTTTGTGCTATAATAATTCTATTATGAACTTCTTAAGTATTTTTGGTGCTGCACAGGGTGCTGTGGCACAAGGCTTGCTCTGGGGAATTATGACCCTGGGCGTTTATCTCACTTTCCGAATCCTAAACATCGCGGACATGACATGTGACGGCTCATTTGCACTCGGCGGTTCCACTTGTGCAATTCTTGTTACAAAGGGCATGAATCCGCTTCTTGCAGTCTTTATTTCGTTTTTGACAGGTTTAATCGCAGGCTTTGCCACAGGAATCATGCACACAAAGCTTAAAATTCATGAGATTCTTGCCGGAATTCTTTCAATGATTGCACTTTATTCTATTAATATCCGCATCATGGGGCGTTCCAACACACCACTTCTCGGTGTCGATACTGTAATGACAAAAATGCAGGATCAGTTCGGAATCACACCGAACATCGCCTCTTTCATCGTCGGAGTTATTTTTGGAATCGCGCTGATTATTTTACTTTATTGGTTCATGGGTACGGAGCTTGGTTCTTGTTTGCGAGCAACCGGCAACAATGAAAAAATGGTTCGTGCGATGGGCGTTGATACCGACAAAATGAAGCTCATGGGGCTCATGCTTTCAAACGGCTTGATAGCAATCTCCGGCGCACTCGTTGCACAGCAGCAGGGTTATGGTGACGTCGGCATGGGAACAGGTGCAATCGTAATCGGTCTGGCATCAATTATTCTTGGTGAAAGCATTTTCGCATGGTTCAACAAACGATTCTCATTCTATGTAACTTTGCTTTCAATCTTGCTCGGCTCGGTTGTTTACCGATTGATTATTGCGATTGTCCTTCAGCTCGGTCTCAAATCATCTGACCTCAAGCTGCTCACGGCAATCATCGTTGTTATCGCTCTTGCAATTCCTGTCATGAAGCACAAGATTGCACCCAAAAAAGCACTTGCAAAATAGGACAAAAAAAATGCTTGAAATTTCACATGTATCAAAGATTTTCAATCCGGGAACTATTACTGAAAAGCAGGCCCTTAACGACATAAACCTCACCCTTGAAGACGGAGATTTTGTCACAATTATCGGTGGAAACGGTGCAGGCAAATCAACATTGCTCAATCTTATAGCTGGCGTTCACTCTTGTGACACTGGTACAATCAAACTCAACGGCCGCGATGTCACTGATATGCCAGAATACAAACGCGCAGCTTTTTTGGGTCGTGTATTCCAGGATCCGCTCACAGGAACAGCCGCAAACATGGAAATCGAAGAAAATCTTGCAATGGCTCTCCGACGCGGCAGCACACGCACTCTAAAATGGGGCATCAAAAAAGAAGAAAAAGAAATTTATCGTGAAAAGCTTGCCATGCTCGACCTGGGGCTTGAAACACGCCTCACAAGCAAGGTCGGTCTCCTTTCGGGCGGTCAGCGTCAGGCTCTCACCCTTCTCATGGCAACCCTCAAAAAGCCGGAACTTCTTTTGCTCGACGAGCACACAGCGGCGCTCGATCCAAAAACAGCTGCAAAAGTTCTTGAACTTACAGAAAAATTCATCGAGCAGGATAAACTCACAGCCTTCATGGTCACACACAACATGAAGCACGCAATCCAGTATGGCAACCGTCTCATCATGATGATGAAAGGCAATATCATTTACGATGTCCGCGGGAAAGAAAAAAAGAACCTGAAAGTCGAAGATTTGCTGGCGAAATTCAGCGCAGCAGGTGATTTGAACGATAGGGTTATGCTGAGTTAGATATCTGCTCAGAAAAACAATTTTTTATAGTCAGACTAAAGCGAAAAGAACGGTTCCGAGGGGGAACCGTTCTTTTTGTTACAGCTAGTAATTCAAAAAAAATTATTTAACTGACCGAAGCATGTGAAGCTGATCGGTATCCGGGTCGTAGTAGAAAGTGTAAAGGTAAATTGTGGTTACATCTTTATCAGTGGTACGATATGTAGTGAATGCGTATTTGTAGCCGTTTTCCTTCATGGTAGGTTTGAGCTGTTCATCCCATGTTTTTGTGATTTCGCCACCGTTAAAGTTGTAGAATTCGGTGATTGTTTCGTTTGGCCCCATGCCCCAGCCAGATTTTTTGAAAAGCTGGATTGTGCGGTTATCGCGCTGAGTGTCATTTTTGAAGGCGAAGAATTTGAAGGTTTTGCCCAATCTCTTGGCCTTGAACTCATACCACATGTAATTATCGTCATCAACACCTTTGATTTTTGTTTGATTCTTTTCTTGAGCAAATGCAATTGATGAAACAATAAAGAGAGAAATAAAGATAGCTGTTAATTTCTTGAACATATAAACTCCTGTAAATTCTTTAATTATTATAACATATATTAAATAAAAAATATACAGTTTATTTTCATATTTTTAGGGCAAACGCATTATAAAATGTTTGCTGCTAAAAATGGCTTCCAGTCGTGAAAACGGCTTATCGGAAACGCATGCTAGCATGCTACACGCGTTTTGTGCTTGTAACTCTATTGCTAGCATGCTACACGCGTTTTGTGCTTGTAACTCTATACGTTTGCCGCTCACGCGGCAGCACAAAACGAGTGTTTCCGTAAGCCGTTTCGCTCCTTTACGCCATTTTCAATATAAAATCGGTTATAATGCGTTTGCCCTGTTCATATTTTTTATTTCTATGGAATATAAATCTTCAATTCAGTATAATATATAGAAAATTTTTATTTTTACAGAGGATTTTATGTCTGACAAAGAAGTTCGTGTAAGATATGCACCGTCACCAACAGGAATGCAGCACATCGGTGGCGTTCGCACAGCACTTTTCAATTATCTTTACGCCCGAAGCCAGGGTGGAAAATTCATTCTTCGTCTAGAAGACACAGACCGCACCCGCTACGACGAAAAATATGTCCAGAACCTTTACGACACAATGGCCTGGCTCGGAATCGAATGGGATGAAGGCGGCTCAAAAGGCGGCGAATACGGTCCGTATGTTCAGTCTGAACGATTCGAGCTTTATAAAAAATATGCACAGGAGCTCGTTGAAAAAGGCGAAGCTTACTACTGTTTCTGTGATTCAGAGCGTTTGGAACGAATCAAAAAAATCCAGACAGAAAACAAAATGGCTCCTGGCTACGACCGAAACTGCCGTCACCTCACTCCAGAGGAAGTAAAGGCAAACCTTGACGCAGGAAAGCCTTATGTAATCCGCCTCAAAGTACCTCTTGAAGGTGAGACAACTTTCCACGATCACTTGCTCGGCGACATCACCTGGAAAAACGAAGACATTTCCCCGGATCCAGTTTTGCTCAAAAGCGACGGATTCCCGACATATCACCTGGCAAACATCGTTGATGACCACCTCATGAAAATCAGCCATGTAATGCGCGCTCAGGAATGGATTCCTTCTACACCACTCCATGTTCAGATGTACCGCTCATTCGGCTGGGAGCACCCGGAATTCTGCCATCTTCCAATGGTAAACGGAAGCGACGGCAAAAAGCTTTCAAAACGACACGGCTCAACATCTTTGAATGAGTTCCGTGCACGTGGCTATCTTCCGCAAGCTATCGTAAACTACGTTGCTTTGCTGGGCTGCTCATACGAGGAAGGCCGTGACTTCTACACTTTGGACGAACTTGCAGAGCGATTCAAGCTTGAGCACCTCAACAAGGCTCCGGCTGTATTCGACTACAAAAAACTCGAATTCTACAACGCAAACTATATCCGCCAGCTTTCAACAGAAGAGCTTTACAAATGGACTCTTCCATTCATCACAGGAACTGGCGACGCAACTCTTGAAATCAACCCTGAGAACCCGCAGCCAAAACCAAATGTCGGACCAGAGTTCAGTGGAGTTGCTTTGGGTGAGGACGGTGAGCCTTATTGCGTAGACAAGTCAATGAATATGACTTCTGCCGATGTCAAAAAGACACTTATGGGTCTCATGCCGCTTATTCAGGAACGACTTAAGTTCCTCACAGAGGCTGCGGAGATGGTTCACTTTATGTTCACAGAACCGGCCGTACCTCCAGTTGAGCAGCTTGTTCCGAAAAAACTCGACCAGGCAAAAACAAAAGAAGTTCTTGAGAACGCAATCAACTTTATCGAAAAATTGCCGTCTCTTGACCATGAAGCAGCCGAACAGTTGGCTAAAGATACAGCTGAAAAAATTGGGGTGAAGCTCGGTGATTTCATGATGCCAATTCGCATGGCTGTAACAGGAAGCAGGGTTTCTCCACCTCTTATCGGTTCTATTCTTGTATTGGGAACAGAAAAATCTATAGAACGTGTTAAACGAACTATAGCAACTTTGTAATGAAAAAACTGAAGAGCTTGGAATCAAACTCGGTGACTTTATGACACGCACTGCGCGTAAGCGCAGTCGTAAAATAAACTTCCTATCAGTGCGCGGCGCACTTGTGCGTCGCATGCCAGTTCGTATGGCCGTAACAGGAAGCCGCGTTTCTCCACCTCTTATTGGTTCAATCGCAGTTTTGGGCAAAGAAAAATCTTTGGCACGAATCGAGCGAACTATCGCAACTTTGTAAAAAAATGCCACACGGATTCGAGATTCCTACGGAATCTCACTTCGTAATAATTTAAATTGAATTTGTGTGGCAATTTAAACTTATGGAAACGACTTTAAAAGAACAAATATCGGCTCTTCTTGCAATTTTTGACGAGAATCAGCCGATTCAAAAAGACGGAACTTTCTCC
>CACZYY010000124.1 GCA_902785455.1 uncultured Spirochaetaceae bacterium | reverse complement strand
TGCAGGAATCGTAATGCTTTTGAGATTCGAGCATTCACAAAATGCCCACTTCCCGATACTTGTGCACTTACTTTCTTCTGCAAAGTCGACAACCTCAAGGCTATTACAACCTTCGAATGCCTCCACGCCTATTCCTGTCACATTCGCAGGGACTTCAAAAGATGTAATGCCTGTACCTTGCAGTGCGTTAGGAAGTATGGCTGTCACCTTATCAGGAAGCTTTACAGCTGTCAGACAGCCAAGATATGCATCCGTCCAATCCGAGCTATCGCCCCTTAAACTCCTAAACTTAAATGCATAAGTCGGAAGATAAGAAATACCTGTTTCGGTAAGGTCAAGCTCAATCTTCATTCCGTTATATTCTCCACTATCACTGGTAGAGGAGCTCTTCATAAAGCCTTCAAGAACACTGGTAATTTGAGCAAATGCTTTACTTGTATATTTATACTCACGTTTACGCGAAGACTCATTATAAACACTGGCATCTTCCATCCAGTTTTCACCGAGCGGATCGAGGGTGATTTCGTCCGTGATTTTTACTGTAACGGATTTTAGTCCGGCTTCATTTGCAGCTGCAAGTTGCTCACCCAACGTATCAAGAGTAGAAATATCATCTATGACAAGCAGGCTGTCTTCTTCGAATTTCGCATAGAATGTCTTGTCGCCTTTTGTTCCCTGCTCTATGTAGTAAACAGGTTCGCCTTCAAATTCTTCGTTATCATACCAGCCGATGAATGTGTGGAAGGGCCAGGAACCCAAAAAGTAGTCTTCACCTGGAAGAATACATGACTCATTTCTACTGCGCTGACTGTCACCATAAGAGGTTGGACAATCTTTCGGCAGAACAAAACTTACCATATAAATTGAATTCAGATTGTCCAGCTCTATTTCTGCGAGAGTTTTACAGAATGGAGCAATGCGCACGAGTTTCTGGTAAGTGTTAATTAAATTAGAGGTGTCAGCATCACGGGAATTTGGAAGAAGTCCGTAAACTTCAAATTTAAGGATGTAATCGCCTTCTTCAAGCCCGGACATTGAGTATTCCGCGGTGAATGTGTCATTTTCGTTAGTTTTGTCATAACTGTAGACATTTTTAGTTTGTGCAGAATTGGTATCACCTACCTTATAAAACTCAACCTCGATTCTATCTACATAGTCTTTCTCTTCAAATTTGAAATTGACTTCGAGGCTGCCTGTGGCATCTTCGTCTGAAACATAGCTTGCGGCAAAGTTGAGAGTGTTGTTGCCCAAGTGCATTGTCTGGGTAAGTTTTGCACTCTCGCAGAGAATATAGTCGCCTTCGTCAGAACTTTTATAAAGAAGAAGCTCAAAGTCATAAGTTTCAACCTCAACAAGAATATTCATATCGTTTTTCATCTTTGAGATTGCATTTTTTGAGCTTTTCCACTCACGGTAAACATCAAATTTCTCTGACGGATCAATATAAACATCAAATTTCTCTGACGGATCAACGGTTCTTTTTGGGTCATCCTCAACTTTTTTTGCGCGGAGCACAACCCTTGTGATGTCATCTTCGGTGAGGTCGCTTGGAAGCAGGGTGGCAGAACGCAGGCCGCTTTCAATATTCACGATAACACGGGCTTTTCCCTGTGTTTCACTCAGATTCTGTGTTTCGTCTCCAGTGGCAATGTCGCCGCAGGAAACCAGAGCCGCCGCAAGGGCAAACGAGCCGAGCAGGGCAAATATTTTTTTTGTCAGTTTTCTCATTTTTCATCTCCTCGTGTTAGTGTTACTCTACAGCAGGCTTTACAGTGAAGTAGCCTGGAGCATCCGTGCCGCCATCTACGCGGGCGTAGGTTACGTCTTGTGGATTCTGGTCACTGTATTTTGTTTCAGCTCCACCGCTAAGACTTTTACAATTTTTGAACATATTGGTGCTGTTTGAAAGGTTAGTAGAAGAGCTCCAGTCTGTTTCCTCTTTAACGTAGATTGTGGTAAGCTTGCGACAGCCAAAGAACATATAGCTCATATCTGTAACATTTGGCGTGTCAAACTTGCTCAAATCAAGGCGTTCCAGGGCAGAACAGCCAGAGAACATATAGCTCATAGCTGTAACATTTGACGTGTCAAACTTGCTCAAATCAAGGCGTTCCAGGGCAGAACAGCCAGAGAACATATAGCTCATATCTGTAACATTTGACATGTCAAACTTGCTCAAATCAAGGCGTTTCAGGGCATAACAGCAAGAGAACATATAGCTCATAGCTGTAACCTTTGACGTGTCAAACTTGCTCAAATCAAGACTTTCCAGGACATAACAGTAATTGAACATATAGCTCATATCTGTAACATTTGACGTGTCAAAATCAGAAAGTTCAATTTCTTTGATATAAGGCAAATTCGCAAAAAAACTCGCTGAGTTTTCCGGCATTTTCAAAACAAAGCCTTCTTCAAGATAATAGAAGAGTGTTTTTGATTCTTCGTCATACCAGAGAGGGCAGTTTTTCTCATCATCAAAGTAAGAAAGTCTAATTTCCCCGGCAGGAGGCTGCGGGCTTTTCTTAAAATATTCTAACTCCTCCATAGCAGTAAAACCAAGCTCTTCATATACTTGTGAAATTGTCTTTATTACATCTACTTCAACGTTCTTCCACTGTGCGTAAAGCGTAATATCCTCTGTATCCGGAATATTTTCATCCACTTTATATGAAGTTCCAGTTCCGTCTGCTTTTGTGTTCCAGCTTAGTAGTTCGTAGCCTTTTCTAGTAAAGATATCTTTATAAAATGGGAGCAGATGATTTTTATGAAGATAAACAGTTTTTGTCTTGGCACTCAAATCACCAGAACCGTCGGCATTTTCAACAAAAACAACTTTTACGACTTTATCATCCACAGTGAATTCATATTCTGAGGCATAAGCTTTTCCATCCGCATCCTTTGCAATCACAGTGATGTTGTAGCTTCTTGGCATCTTATCCAACATCAGTTCTGACAACTGGAATTTGTTTTCTTTTCCAGTCTGTTTTTCTTTTCCATCAATATACCACTGATAGCTTTCAAAACCTTCCTCTGCCGTAAATATTCCAGTTTCCTTGTCAAATGTGAGCTTGATGTCACCAGAAAGCTCCACTTTTCCAAGCGCAAGCTCGATTGGCGAGATTCTTTCTTTTCCGTCGTAGTCAAGATCCACCGTGCAATCAGTACATTTGATTGAGGTTGCAGGAACATTCTGGTGCCAGTCTGAGCCTCGTTCAACTTCTGCCCACTCTTTTGCAGTGCCGTCATATTCGAAATTTTCAAGAGAAGTACAGTCTTTAAATGCAGATGCTCCGATTTTTGTTACTTTTGCAGGGATTTTGATTTCTGAAAGTGCAGAGCAGCCTTCGAATGCAGAGGCTTCAATTTCAGTTACGCTGGCAGGGATGGTGAATTCTGAAAGGAAAGTGCAGCCTTCAAAAAGAGAAGATTCAATACTTGTTATGCCTTCCGGGAGAACAACCTTTACGTTTTTGAGGTTTGCGCCTTTGGCTTCGAGGAGTTTTGTCTTGAGCTCACCATTTTTGACTTGTTCGGCTGTAACGTAGATTCCGCCAAGCCATTTTGCTTTGAGCGTAATGTTTCCTACTGTGCCTTTTTTGATTTCCGTAATTTCTTCGCCGTTACCGTCAACCCAGCCGTCAAAAGTGTCTCCGGCTTTTTTTGCATTCGGGATGCTGATTTCTTCTGAATAGCGTGTGTATGAGCCTGGAATTGTGCCCTGCAAAGTGCCTTCGCCGAGTTCAAGGTCAATCGTGTAAATGTCCTCAAGCTCGCTGATTTTGTCAGTTGATGAGCTTGTAAGTCCGTTTGTGATTCCCGCATATTCCCGCCATTCGCCGAGCTTTAATGTTTTTTTCTCGTCGCCAAAAAGGCTGAATGTGAGAAGGTAGTTTCCAGAAGGAATGTCCTTTGCGGCAAATGAAACAGAGCCTGATTCTTTTCCACCTTTGAATTCTGTTTCTCCGGTGACTTCAGCTCCGTCCTTGTTTGTGAGTTTTGTTTCAACGGCTTTTACGCTTACCGGCAAACTGAGTGTGATTTCAAGATTTCCATTGCCTTCTGCAGAAAGTGCGCTGAGTGAGAGCGTGAAAGTAAGAGTGTTCTTTCCGCTTTGAATTGTTTTTGCGCAGCTGCCCTGCCATGTTGCTCCGCCTTTTACGGCTGAGAGAGTGAAGTTGTAGCCTGCTCCTTCTGTTACAGGAATGCTTGCTTCTTTCATTTTTGCCCAGGCTGTTAAAGTTTCGTCTGTAGCCCAGGTTTCTTTTACGGCAAGAACATTTTCGCCTTCCGCAGTGCCTGTGAGCGTGAAATTTTCAAATTCATCTTCATTTGTTACGTTCGGCAAAGCTGAGCGAGAGATGTCTTTTACGCCGACTTTGATGTATGCTGGCTGAGAAGAGTCTTCTTCAGAACCGCTGTTGAACATTGAGCACGAAGCAAGTGCCAGTGCCGTAATGGCCGCAAGTGCCGATAATATTTTTCTTTTCATTTATCTTCTCCCTTTTTTAGTTCCGGTCTGTTACATTTTTTACCAGGATATTTGCGCTGTACGGAATGCCATTTTTTATCGCAAGGAGCGAAACCGGATATTTGGCGTCCTTTGTAAGGCTTTTTCGCGTGAGAGTGAGAATTCTTCCGTCCGCACTGATTTCTGCACCATCGAACTCAGTGACTGTTTTGCCATTGTCGATGCTCCATGTGTAGCCGGTGAAGCCCTCTTCTGCAGTGAGCGTGATTGTGGTATCAGTTACAGCAGGTTCAACAATGATTTTTGACTTTGAATCGATTGAGACTTCAAAGCTGCCTGCTGTTGCCGAGGGTTCCGGCTCAGGCTCCGGTTCTGGATTTTCTGGCTCAGGATTCTCTGGTTCAGGTTTTTCTGGCTCAGGATTTGGCTTCTCAGGGTCAGGATTCTCCGGCTCGTCAGTTTTCGGGTCTTCCTTCGGATCGTCCTGGTTCGGATTCTCTGGATTTGGATTTTCCTGCGGGTCATCTTGTTTTGGGTCAGTGTTCGGGTCGTCAGTTTTCGGCTCTTCTGGATTCTCGGCTGGCTTTTCTGGCTCAGTCTTTTTGACTTCCAGAGTTTCTTCCGGATTGTCATTGTTTGTGAGAGTTCCAGTGCTCAAATCGCCAGTGTATGTTTTTGTTTCGGAGGTTCCGTCTTCCTTTTTTGTTTCGATTTTGACGGTTGTTGTAGTTTTTCCGTCCTCACCTGTTTTTGCGGTGATTTCAGTAGTCGTGCCGTCATCCTGCTTGATTGTGATGACGCCTTCCTTGCTTATCTCTCCGACTTCTTTTGTTGTACCATCTTCCTTTTTTACTGTGACTTTGCCATTTTCCACAGTGTAAGTCGTTTCGCCGATTGTGTAGGTTCCTTCGGCTTTTTTCTGAACATCGGTAATTTCTTCTGCTGGTGGTGTGGGTGGATTGTCATCGCTTCCGCCGCCCGAATCAGAACTGCATGAAGTGAATGCAAACAGAAATGCTGTTGCCGCAAAAAGCGCGACAAACTTACGAACCAGAGACAAAAATGCTCCCGGTCGTGCCATCTTCGGACGGAATGATTCCGTCATGCTCAAGATTGTACCGAGCATCTTCCCATTACTTTTCATTTTAACTCCTCCAAATGAAACTTTTTATATAAAAAAGACCGCCGGCTATGCCTCAAACGAAGCAAAACCATGCGGACTTGTTTTTACGAGAGAAGAAATTTTTTGTGTGATTGATTTTAGAAAATAAGAAAGATTTGGCCTTATCGCAAATCGCAAATCGCAAATCGCAAATCGCAAATCG
>CACZYY010000123.1 GCA_902785455.1 uncultured Spirochaetaceae bacterium | reverse complement strand
TTGCAGGAAGAAGCCGTAGAAAACCAGAAGATGATTCAGATTCTGCGTGAAGAAAATCAGATTTTGGCGGGGCGGATTCAGGATTTGCAGGATAATCAGGAAATCCCGAACCGCAGACCGCCGCATTATTAATAAAAGCCAAGTTTTGAATTTACTAGCTTAAACAAAACAAACGGCTCCCAGTCGTGAAAACGGCTTATCGAAGCCTAGGGAACGACGGCGAAGCCGGCAAAATGCTCCGATGGAGCATTTTGAGTGAGTCTCCGAACAGCTATGCTGTGAAGGACTGCTAGCCTGCTACACGCGTTTTGTGCCTGTAACTATATACGTTTGCCGCTCACGCGGCAGCACAAACCGAGTGTTTTCGTAAGCCGTTTCGCTCCTTCGCGCCGTTTTTTTTTGCATTAATTTGCAAAGTGTAAAACGTGTCTTTTATTTAATCAGTCACGAGTCTTAAGCCATCCCAAAAGTGCGAGAATCCAGCCGGCAAGAATCAGGATAAGGCCGATTCCCGGTTTGGAGCCGGTTGCTTTGAGGCCGAGTTTTACGGCACCTTTGAGGATTGCGCCGCCGTTCATGTAGCAATACCAGACATAAACACCGCCTACGATTGAAGCGATGAGTGAAATCAATTTGACAGGCAATTTTACGCCAAGATTGACGAAGCAGAAGACGATTCCTGCGATTGCACCGCCAAGAGCCAGGATTGAACCGATTTTGAGATCGCCTGAGCCGTTTGTGATTGCTTTGAATGCGCTTGAACCGCCGCCGAAGAATTTGCTAGCCGTGAGCGGAAGAAAACATCCGATTACGACGAGTACAAGGCCGATCAGATAAAGATTGAGATTTGATTTTTTAGCCATTTTTTGAATTAGCCTCCTTTTTTACAATTATATACTGCAAAATACGGAAATTCAAATTTATTGCCACACAGATTCGACTTTCCTACGGAAAGTCATAAATAAAAGTTAAAATACCTTTTTAAAGAAATTGCGTAGCAATTTCGAATCTGTGTGGCTATCTTTTAATTATCTCATACATAGGACTTTCTCCTGGCCTAAGTTCCAGGATGTGCTTTTCACACGGCAAGGCTTCGCTTGGGTCGTGGGTTACGTGCAAAATCGTGGTTGTGCCTGTTTCTGCTACAGTCTCAATCAGGTCGAGGATTTTCTGGCGGTAGCTTTCGTCAAGACCGTGACATGGCTCGTCCAGAATCAGCACTTTTGGGCTTTTTACGGCCGCACGCAGAATCAGAATCGCGCGCTGTTCTCCGTAGCTCAGGCTGCCAAAGTTTTCGTGCTCACGGCCTTCAAATCCGCCGAGTTTGAGCCACAATCGTGCAGCCTGAATCTCAACGTCGGTTTTCTGCTCGTAAAGACCGATTGAGTCCTTGAAGCCAGAGATGATTACGCTTTCAAGGTCCGTGCCGCCGACCATGCGGTATTCCACGTGCCAGCGGTAGCTTACGATTCCGAGATTTTTTTTGATGTCCCAGATTGTCTCGCCTGTTCCACGCTTGCGTCCGTAAATCCACACATCGTTGCAGAAAACCTGATGATTGTCGCCGGTAATCAATTCGAGCAAAGTTGTCTTTCCGCTGCCGTTAGGGCCCCGGATAAGCCAGTGCTCGCCGCGTTTTACTTCCCAGTTGAAATCGACAAGAACGCGGTGATCGTCCCAGCCCACGTTCACATTGTTCATTTTTACAAGGCTTTCGTTCGTATCGCTTGTGGAGTTCTTATTCTGCAAAACTTCTGTCTCGCTCTGGATTTTCTTTAATTCAGTGATAAAAGCATTTTTTTCAGTCTCGCGGGATTTTGCCTTTTCAGCCTCGCGTTCAGAAATCAGTTTTTCATATTCGGCTTTTGTTCCGCAGAAAGAAACCGCCCCGCCCGCAAATTCAAGCACATTCGTAATCGTGTCAGGAATTTCGTGGTAACGCTCCATTCCGAGAATAATCGTTGTGCGCGGGTCTTTTGAATCAGAATTCTTCTGCTTTCCGACTATTGTCTTGAAAAATTCAAGCAGAATCGTGCGGCTCTGTGCGTCCAGTCCTGCAAACGGGTCGCTAAGAATCAGCAGTTTTTTGCCCGAAAGAAGTGCGCGGCAGAGCAAAGTGCGCCGTATTTCGCCAGTGGACATAAATTTAAGCCCGCGGTCAAGAATCTTCTCGACGCCGCAAAGTTTGACTTCCGGCAGAGTCTCAAGCCGTTCGGCAATCGGGGGCAACGGAAGATGACGGTGCTTGGCGTCAGGCCCGCCCAGAACCTCGCAGATAAAACGCCGGCCAGTTCGTCCTTCGTCAATCTTGTTGATGTATTCGCTTTCGTCCAAGTCACGCTCTTCCTGAATCAAGCTCGCAGCCCGCTCCAGAGAGACAATTTCGACAGAATCAGTAAAATGAGTTGAATAGTCGCCCGTGGAATCATTCGGCAAAATCTGCTTTTCGCCAGCCAGAGCACGCAAAAAATCAGCCTTTCCGCCACCGTTCGGCCCGATTACAAGCCATGCTTCACCTGCCCGCATTTCCCAGTCAAGGGAAGGAATTTTAGTTCCGTGCAAATCCTGCACGCGGCAGTTGTTTATGTAGATTAAGGAATTTTCTTTCATGATGAGGAAAGTATAGCGAGAAAATTGAAAATTGAAAACTGCGCGATTTACTTCCTTCTTGCCAGTCTTATTCCGACATTCTTCTGGCTTGTGCTGGTGTTTTTTGCACAGACATACTGATATTCAAAATATCGGCAGTCGTTTTCCAGATAGAAGATAGTGCTTCCATAATATCCGCCACGGATGACTCTTGATTTGTATTGTGATGAATCTACGACGGGATCGATGAAAGTGCCGCTGTGTTCCACTGGATTTATGTATTTATAGGTGTCATCTTTTGGTATTGTGGATTCGTAGCCGGGCTGTTTGCATTTCCAGTAATCCTGACACCATTCCCAGGCATTTCCGGCCATGTCGTAGAGGCCAAGTGCATTAGCTTGCCTTGTTCCTACTTCGTGAGTGCGTATTTCGAGATCTTCGTCGCTGTAGCCGGATGAGTTTAAGACTGACCATGCAACTTTTTTGTAGTTGTCGCTTCCCGGGTATTTATAGTTCCAGTCTTTTTCTGTAGTTCCGGCTCCTCTGGCGGCAAATTCCCATTCGGCTTCGGTAGGCAGGCGGAATCCATTCTTTGAAAAATCGTAAGTTACGCCGGCGGAATCGATGTAGGATTTATTGTTCCTGCGGTTGATTTTTGTCATTGTGTAAACGCAGTCAAAACCGCAAAGCTCGCTCAGTTTGTTGCAGAATTCTATTGCGTCGAACCAGCTCATTCCAGTTGCCGGGCGGAGTTTTTGCACGTCGTTTCCGTAGCGGCTTGCGCTGTCGTCATGCGGAAGGCTTCCCATTACATATTCGTATAATTCCTGCGTCACTTCATATTTTGAAATTTCGTAGCTGTTCAAAGTGACTGTCCTGTCCCAGATAAAGACGTTTCCTGTTCTGGGGAATTTTTCGGAAGGAATAGTTACAGAATCATCTTTTGGAATTACAGTTGCGAAGGAAGTTTTGCTGAATGTTCTGCCGTTAATCGTGATATTCTGGCCTGAATCAGAATCAGGTGCGCTTTCATCTGAGTCATTCCCGCACCCTTGTAAAAGCAAAAGCGGAATGGAAAGGGTTAAAGCGGCCAACGCTAAACAAAAATTCTTATTCATGTTCACTATTATAGCATGAGAATTTGAAATTTCCACTCTGTTTTTTTATGGCGCCACCCGGAGGGTCGGCTGTTCCGTGGCTTGCTAACGCGCGGCGTCCTCGCTTCGCTGCGGTCGCTGGCTTCGCCACCACTCCATAGCCTGGCGCGCCTGCTTTTTTAGGACAATTTCCTTCATTTTTGATATACTTGGCTTTATGCAAATTTCCGCAAAATCAGTTTTTCTCAAGATTTCCCTCGTATTCTACATTTTTCTTTTTATAAATATCCCTATTTTCTCCAAAGACTACACTCAAAAAATATTCCTTTGGGAAGGAATCCCAAAAATGGAAACTCAAAAACGTGACACGATTTTGTACTATGTTCCGCCTGTTTCGACTCCGCTCAACGGGCAGTCTCTAAGCGAAACTGAAGGGAAAATCGCTGCCGTCATTATTTGTCCGGGCGGGAGTTATCATCATCTTGGGATGCCGCATGAAGGCTTTGCTTCTGCCCGCTGGTTTTCTTCACATGGATTTGCTGCCTTTGTTCTTCGTTATCGCGTGGCTTACAACTGTCACCATTATCCTGACCAGCTCGAAGATTTGCAGATGGCGATTGTTTATATCCGTGAGCATGCCGGGGAATTCAACATCGACAAGAATAAAATCGGTGCGATTGGCTACAGCGCGGGAGGCCACTTGGTCACGATGGCGGGCGAGTTTGCTTCAACTCACAACGAGCTTCCAAAGCTTGGAATCGAAACGACCGAAAGCGTCCGGCCGGATTTTGTTATGCCGATTTATCCTGTCGTTTCAATGCAGGACGATATCGGACACAAATGGTCTCGGCGGAGCTTGCTTGGTCATCAATGGAAAGAGCCGAACGCAACGAAGGGCTGGAGTCCGCTCAATTTCTGGGGGCACGCCTATTCTCAGAGCCTCAAGGTCGAATTCTCCATGGAACTGAATGTTCCCGACGACATGCCGCCCACGTTCATCTTGGCCTGTGAGGATGACCCTGTTGTTATTTACGAAAATTCCGTGCGTCTGGAAAAAGCCCTTGCTGCAAAAAATATTCCGCATATTTTTGTCAGTTACCCGAAAGGCGGGCACGGATTCGGCATGAAGGAAAACAGTTTTATTATGGAAGAAAGTCACTGGAACGACGAAAAACTCTTGCCATGGCTCAAGGAAATCGGGATCATAGAATAAAAATTCAGCTGCCGTTGCAGGAATTTCCTGTTCCAGCGTCTTTAAAAGCCCACGATAATTTTTATTAAAAGCAAGTTCAAAACAAAGATGATGAGAGGCTTTACAATTTTTGGGCCTTTCGTCATCACAAGTCCTGAACCGAAATAATTTCCAAGCATATTGCTTAATGCCGCCGCAATTCCCAGCGGAATCAAAACCTGCCCGTGAAGCAGGAAAACAACGAGTGCGGCTACATTTGTCGAAAAATTAATCACTTTTGTGTGTGCGTTTGCCTGTTCAATGCGCATTTTTGCGAAAACTGTAAAGGCAATAATCAAAAAAGTTCCTGTTCCGGGGCCGTAAAGTCCGTCATAAGTTCCGATAATCAGTGCTGAAATCATCACAATCAGAAAAGTCTTTAAGTCGCATTTGAGTTCTTTTGATTCGCCTGCCTTAAAAATCTTTTTGTTTAGGACACAAAATGCGGCCACAGGAAGAACGCCAAGGAGCATGTATTTGAGTGCTTTTTCAGAAACAAGAAGGGAAAGCCGTGCCCCAATCGCAGAACCAAGGAATCCAAAGAAAACAGAAGGAATCGCAAGCTTTGTAAGGACAAGTTTTTGTTTGATAAAACGCGCCGTGGAAAGAGCTGTTCCGAAAGCGGATGAAAATTTGTTTGTAGCAATTGCGGTATGAATCGGAAGACCTGCAAAAAGATAGGCGGGAAGCGAAATTAATCCGCCACCGCCCGCAATGGAATCGACAAATCCTGCCAGGAAAAGCATTGGACAGACAATCAAAAACGCATAAAAAGGCATGCGCAGATTGTAACAAAAAGACAAAAAATGGGCAAATTGGAAGCCTGTGGCTTCCAGGTGCTCCGGAAACGCATGCTAGCATGCTACACGCGTTTTGTGCTTGTAACTATATACGTTTGCCGCTCACGCGGCAGCACAAAACGAGTGTTTCCGTAAGCCGTTTCACTCCCTCTCGCCATTTTCAATATAAAATTGATTATAATGCGTTTGCCCTGCTGTGGCTTCCAAGTGCTCCGCATTATAAAATGTTTGCTGCTAAAAATGGCTTCCAGTTGTGAAAACGTCTTATCGGAAACGCATGCTAGCATGCTACACGCGTTTTGTGCTTGTAACTATATACGTTTGCCGCTCACGCGGCAGCACAAAACGAGTGTTTCCGTAAG
>CACZYY010000122.1 GCA_902785455.1 uncultured Spirochaetaceae bacterium | reverse complement strand
CTTGTAAACGGGTCGCGGAAGAAAATCCGGTCGAAGATTATGTCTTTTTTGGAAAAATCTTCTAGGATCGTCTTGAAATTCTCGCTTGAAAGATAGTTTTCGCTGGTTTGCGGGCGCACTGTTAGAATCGGCCGGTCAAGGTCGTCTAGAGTACGTCCGTACTGCTCCATTATTTCTTTGCCTTTTTGGCTTCGGCAGATTCCACAGGTAATTCCTTCGGGCGTTTTTCGGCTCACATCCCAAAGTAAAAGCCCGTCATCGGCATTCCAGACAAGACTTCGTGTGTGGCGGGTGAGTTTTGCAAGGTTTGTCATTGCATCGCGGATTGAAAGCAAAACTTCTGCCCGGTTTGAGTCCAGGCGGCTTCGCCATGATTTATCGGCACGGTCGAGAGCACTTTCTTTTCGTTCGTCTTTTGGCGTGAAAGTGAGGTTTTCGGATTTGACCGTGTTGTTCTGATTGAAATTTTTGTTAATCCACCATTCGCCAATCGGATTTTCGTAATCCTGTGAAAAATGCGGGAGCGGGTGCATTCCGCAGCTAGCACCTGTGTCCGGCTTTTCCGGCTCAATGTGCTCTAGTATAGAAGAAATTTGCATTTCTCTTCGGCTCAGAACATCGTCGCGGATTTTGGCTTCGTACCCCTGTGTGCTCGGCGTGTAGAAAACCCGGCCGACAAGCTCCGTGGGCAAATATTGCTGGGCAACCCAGTGGTCGCGGTAAGCGTGCGGGTACAAATACCCGTCTCCGTGTCCGAATCCTTCTGCATCGCGGCTTGAATCGCGCAGGTGGTTGGGAACTTCGACGTCTTCCTTTTCGACTGAGGCGAGCGCATCAAAAAATGCCATGCTTGAATTTGATTTTGGAGCGGTGGCAAGATAAAGGGCGGCATGTGCCAGGTGATAGCGGCCTTCGGGCAGCCCCACGCGGTCAAAGGCATCGGCGCAGCTTGTTACGACTCCGAGCGCGTAAGGATCGGCAAGCCCCGTGTCCTCGCAGGCTGAAATCAACATGCGGCGGAAAATAAAATGCGGATCTTCGCCGGCTCTGATCATTCGTGCAAGCCAGTACATTGCGGCATCCGGGTCTCGTCCGCGCAAAGATTTTATAAAAGCTGAGATTATGTCGTAGTGATAGTCGCCGTCTCGGTCATAAAGCACGACCTTTTTTTGAATCGACTCTTCGGCAGTTTCTTTTGAGATGTAGATTGTGCTTCCGTAAGCAGGTTCCGGGATTCGTCCATCGGGATTCCATTTTTCGGGAGTGGTTTCGACGGCAAGCTCAAGGGCGTTCAAAAGGCTTCGTGCGTCACCGTTTGCCGTGTCTACAAGATGCTCCAAAGCTCCTTTTTCAAATTCGACCTTCCAGTGTCCGTAACCGCGCTCCACGTCTGAAAGTGCCATGTGAGCCGCTTTTGTCAAATCTTCTTTGGTGAGAGCCTTGAGCTGGAAAACGCGGCTTCGGCTTACAAGTGCTTTGTTTACTTCAAAAAATGGATTTTCTGTGGTGGCTCCAATCAGGATAATCGTGCCGTTTTCGACCCATGGCAAAAGCGCGTCCTGCTGGGCCTTGTTCCAGCGGTGAACTTCATCGACAAAAAGAATTGTCCGGCGGTTATAAAGCTTGTAAAAATCGTCGGCGGTCTTGATTGCGTTTCGTATGTCGGCAACACCGGTGAGAACGGCATTAAGCGTGATAAAATTTGATTTTGTGTGATTTGCGATAACGCGGGCAAGAGTTGTTTTGCCTGTTCCAGGCGGGCCATAAAAAATGACGGAAGTAAGCTGGTCAGCCGCAATCGCACGCCTCAAAAGACGCCCTTTTCCGACGATATGATCCTGACCGATATATTCGTCCAGATTTCGCGGCCGCATCCGGGCTGCAAGAGGTTGTTTTTCTGCTTTTGAATTGTCGAAAAGGTCTGCCATGAAGAAAATTATAGCATAGAAAAGGAAAAAAGAGGCTACACGGATTCGATTTTCCTACGGAAAATCATGTTTTTAACAGGGGGGGTGCTCGTTTGGAGACCACAAAAATATTCCCCGCATCGAGCACTATCGTTGTTGTGCTCGTTTGGATGCGGGGATAAAGCCGAAAGAGAATTCTTGAGAAGAAAAAAATCTTGTCAGAAAAGAAAATTACAGGAGATAATTTCCTTTCTATTTATTCTCTGTTCCATTCTCCTTCGGTTGCGAAATATGACCAGAGGCCTACGTTGTTGAGGGATGCAGATGTGCTTGATGTGAGACAGGTTGCGAAAATTGTCGCGGAAATTTCTTTTTGAAGAGGATCAAGAACTAGCAATGCAGGAACTTCATAGTAAGAAGAAAGTGTTGAATCTGCGTTTGTATCAAAATCTGCATTGCCAGAGCTTGGAATTGCATTTTTGCCGTTGCTGTCAGCTTTTAATGGCGTATGAACAATGCCGCTTGCTGTTCCTGCGAGAAGGTAATCTTTTGTGATTGCAAGTGAAAGAATTGTGTCACAGTTTAAATCTACGCTTTCCCATCTGTCGCCGTCTGTTGAGTAATAAACTGTGTCGCCGCTTGAACGATAAATGTACGTAGATTCATCCTTTGAAGTTTCATTTGAAGTCATTGCATATGCTGAACTGAAATGGACTGTTGAGCCGAGAACTGTACAGCTATTTATATCACTAGTCATGCCAGTGTCGCCTAATTCTTCGCCTGTCAGATCGTAAATTGTTTTCTGGTATCTGAAATATGCGTGGCGATTAGATTCTTTTAATGTGTTTGTGCAGAAGAGGAAAGCTTTGTCGTCTTTTGAGCCGTCATAAGATTTTGACCAGATTTCCTTCCATGAACCTTCCTTGCCTTCTTCGGTGGCGGTGTAGCACCAGAGAATTCGTTTGGTAGGAACGTTGTAGCCGTCATCGTCTTCTTCGATAATTACTGAAAGCGCATAGAGATTGTTTGAATCGGCCGCAAGAGAATAAATATATCCGCTTGGAGAGGAAAAACTTTTTAGCTCGGATTTTTGGTCAGCAGCGGCAACAAAAACTTCTTTTGCAGCTTGGCATTCTTCCTCAGTTTTGCCGTTTATATCTTTTTTGAGTGAAACGCTGCGATGACTGATTTTGCCTGTTGAAACGTAAATGTCATCTTTGTAGCGGATAATATCCTGAATGTCGCCGGAAATGACTGCATCAGCGAGTTTTACTTCATCACGGATTGTGTCAAAAATGACGCCGTGACAAGAGAAAAACAGCGGAAGAAGACTCAAAAGAAAAGCCGGAAATTTTATATTCTTAAAAAAAGTTTTTTTCATTTTTTGTTCCTGTCAAAATTAGAAGTGATACCTGGCTGTAATTAGCATCGAACCAAAGACTCCGTAGTCATTGTATTTTGGATCTGAGTACCACTGAGGCATATACATACAGTCACCTTCGATTCCGAAAGACCAGCTTGGTGTGGCTCTGTAGAATACGCCGGCTGCTCCTCGAAGCACGAGACCCGGGAAGTATGTTCGGCTGAGATAGTTTTCCATGGCAGCACCGACTCCCAGAGTGATTGGAAATTCGAGTTTTTTGAAAGTGGGCTGGAAAGTTGTGTCCACGACGAACGGAATATAAGTGAAAATATTTTCGCCGAGAGTAGGGTGATAGCCGAAATAGATGTTGATTCCTGCTGCCCACCAGCTGGTGATAAACCGATGATAACCAATCATACCCGCACCGCCAGTAGCCAGCTTGCCTTCTTTATATAGAGGGAAACTGCCACCGAAATTGAGCGGACAAGTTACCATGAGACCAATTTTGATGTACTGGTCGCCAGCTTCGTTGATGTTGCCGGAAGTTCTTAAAGTGATGTCATCCTCTTGTTCTTCGCCCTGATCAATGTCGTCATAAATGTCTGCATCGTCATCGTCCGCAAATGCGAACCCGGAAATCATAAAAAGCGCACAGAAAAGCGCAAGAAAGCGTTTCATAAATCCTCGTTATTTTGATAATGGATAGTAATTTTACTGAAAATACGGTATATTTTCAATTCTATAGAATAAAGAAAACAAATGCGAAGAGGTTACAAATGGGCGCACAGATTATCGATGGAAAACAGATTGCTTTGGATGTTCGGGCAGGAGTTGCAGAAAAGGTTGCGGCTCTCAAGGCTAAAGGCATCACTCCTTGTTTGGCGGTCGTTCTTGTGGGCGAAAATCCTGCGAGCGTAAGCTATGTCACAGGAAAGCGCAAGGCTCTGGCCGAGGCTGGCATGGCTGATCGAAGCGAAGTTTTGCCTGAGAGCACAACTGAGGCTGATTTGCTTGCACTTATCGAAAAACTCAACCGCGACGACACTGTTCACGGAATTCTGGTTCAGCTTCCTCTTCCAAAACATATCAACGAAGACAAAATCATCATGGCAATTTCGCCAGAAAAAGATGTTGACGGCTTCCACCCGGTCAATGTCGGCAATCTCGTAATCGGTAAAAAAGCCTTCCTTCCTTGTACACCGCACGGAATCATCGTTTTGCTTGAGCGCATGGGAATCGAAACAAGCGGAAAGCACGCCGTTGTAATCGGTCGGAGCAACATCGTAGGAAAGCCGGTCTCACTTCTTCTTGCCCGCAAAGAAACAAACTGCACGGTCACAATCTGCCACACAGGAACCAAAAACATGGCAGAAATCACCCGTCAGGCAGACATTTTAATCGCTGCAAGTGGCCACCCGCACACAGTGACAAGCGACATGGTAAAAGAAGGAGCCGTTGTAATCGACGTTGGCGTAAACCGAATTCCGGACAGCACAAAAAAGAGCGGCTTCCGCCTGATTGGTGACTGCGACTTCGACGACCTCAAAGAAAAAGCCAGCTACATCACGCCGGTTCCGGGTGGAGTAGGCCCCATGACGATTGCAATGTTGATGTACAACACATTGGAAGCAGCGGAAAATATGAAATAAAGGATGCCACACAGATTCGATTTTTCCTACGAAAAATCAAGGTGAATAATAAAGCTGAATTGAAATTGCGTAGCAATTTCGAATCCGTGTGACAATAGGAATCCTATGATAGATATTCAGTCAACACAAGATACACGCGAAGTTCCTCTGCAAAAAGTCGGTGTTAAAAATGTCCGCTATCCGATTCAGGTTTTGGACAAGAACCATAAGGTTCAGTCAACAACTGGCACGGTAAATCTTTTTGTTAATTTGCCGCATAATTTCAAGGGCACTCACATGAGCCGCTTTATCGAAGTCTTCCACAAGCACCACAACGACATTTCGATGAACAATTTTCTTGAAATGCTCGAAGAAATTCGTGCAAAGCTGGATGCGGAGCGTGCTTTCGGGCGAATCACATTTCCTTACTTTATCGAAAAATCCGCTCCGGTTTCAAAATCCGCCGGCCTCATGGAATACACATGCTCGTACGAGGGCGAAGTAAAAATTAGCAGTGAGCAATTAGCAATTAGCAATGGGCAGGGGGAAAGCCTTCCCCCTGGGGTTCAAGCTTCGCTTTCACCCACACCCCCTTCTCCTAGGGGCAAAGCCCCTAAAACCCCGGTTGATTCAAAATTTTTCATTTCAATAAAAGTACCGATTGCGACCCTTTGCCCTTGTTCTAAGGCTATTTCGGATTACGGGGCGCATAATCAGCGTGGTTTTGTTAAGGTCAAAGTGCTTTACAGCAAGTTTTTCTGGATTGAAGATGTGATTTCCATGATTGAAGAATGTGCATCGACTCCACTTTATTCAGTTTTGAAGCGGCAGGACGAAAAATTTGTGACGGAACATGCCTACGACAACCCTCGCTTTGTTGAGGATGTCGTGCGCGAAGTCTATCTTGGTCTAAAGAAAATGGACTTCAAATGGTTCACCGTGGAAGCCGAAACCGAGGAGTCAATCCATTTCCACAACGCTTACGCCTATGCGGAATA
>CACZYY010000121.1 GCA_902785455.1 uncultured Spirochaetaceae bacterium | reverse complement strand
TAGCCGCTCTCGCGGCAGCACAAAACGAGTGTTTTCGCAAGCCGTTTCGCTCCTTTGCGCCATTTTCAATATAAAATCGGTTATAATGCGTTTGCCCTGTTTTTCGCTTTGTTTCATGTTGATTTTCTATAAAATTTAGCCGAAAATATATAAAACTATGTCTTCTGGCCAAAAGGTCGCTTTCAGTCTTTTGATTTCAGTTCTCGCATTCTGTGCGTTCACGGTTGTCGCTTTTTCAGGTCTTTTTGATCTTCTCGAAGTGAATTTTTATCAGCCGATTGTGCAGGATATCAAGCAAAAGAAAATCGAGAAGATTGCCGCGGCTCAAAACGAGTATTTTGATAGTCTCATGAAGCGTTTTGACGCTTTTTCCGTTGATCCGTCAGTCAAAACCTATACGGACACGCACCCAAGTGATGCGGCCGCAAGAAAACGTGAGACCCTTCGTTCGCATCTCTTCGCTGAAACAGATGTGCTTAAAGGAATCAGAATAGTCGGTGAAAACGGCAGAAATATATTTTTCTCGACGTTTGCTCCGGATTTAATTTCTGGGAAAAAGGGCATTGTCTATCGCAATTATGACACTTCCGGTGAAATAGATTTTGATTCTGTCTCTTCCAGAAAACTTGCGGATGCCGATTCTCCGGCGGATAAAAAATGTCGAATCATAAAAGATGGAAATGCAGGCAGAATAATTTTTTCTTTTCCTTTTTATAATTCTGAAAATGATTATTCCGGCACCATTCTTTTCTATTGTGATCCTTCAGGTTTCACCAAGTTTTTGAAAAATCGCAATCTCATAGATGTATCAGGCAGTCTTATTACAGAGTCTCTGCAGCCTGGAAAAGACTATGACGGTTTTGGCGGTTTTGTCTTTGGGCCGCCGAATTACGGTCAATCTTCAATACGGCAAGAAATTCTAAAAAAATGGCACTCAGACACAGAGAGTTTTTGGAAAATAACTGCGACCGAAAATCCCGAATCTCCAAATATCCTTGATAAGTCAAAGACAAGTTCGCTTTGTGCATTCTCCTATAAAAGCACTCGTGCTGATTTGGGCTTCATTACGCTTCTTTATGATGAATCTGAATTGAAATTCCCGCCCTACATCAGGATTTTGCTCCTTGCTACTGCATTTGTCACGCTTTATCTTGCGATTTTCTTAATTCTAAGTTTTAAGCATGATGATATCGTGGTGATTCGTGACAAAGTTCGCCGGTATGAGAATGAATTTTTCATCGGATACAAAAAAATGGGCGATGTAAAGAGTGCGGATTATCTTGCTGAGCAAAAACCTGTCCTTGAAAGACGAATTCTTAAGTCTCTCGGTAAAAAAGGCGAAAAACATGCCGCGGAATTCAAGTCAATTTTTGAAGGCTACTGGCAGGAAATGCTTGCATCATTTGGTGAGAATTCTCCGCTTGCAATCGGAAATCCGGGAGTTACCGTTGCAATTGATGCCGATGAACTCAAAAAAATTGTCCGCTCATCACTCGAAGATATTTTAGAAAACGGAAAAATTCAGATTAATGCGGTTCAGGGGCCAAGAATCGAAGATGCTGTTGGAAAAGTTGTTCCTGAGAGAAAAGAGCAAATTCCTAGGGTGGAAGAGCTCGAAGATGCGGAGCCAGTTAGCAATGATACCGGGAATGTTGCTCCTGTAGAGGATGCTGAGCCGATTGATGAAATTGAACTACTTGAAGAAGTTGAGAATGCAGAATCGGTCGAGGAACTTGACGAAACTGAGCCGGTTGAGGAAATTGAACCTGTAGAGGAATCCGCTGAGGAACTTGAAGATGTTTCTGACGTGGAAGAGACTGAAGCAATCGAAGAAGTTGATTCAGTAGAGGAAATTGAATCTGACGAAGAAGTTGGGGACGCCGAGCCTGTTGACGAAGTTGAACATGCTGAAGATGTGGAAGACGCCGAGCCTGTTGAGGACGCTGAGCCAGTCGAAGATGTAGAATCAGTAGAGGAAATTGAATCTGACGAAGAAGCTGGAGACGCCGAGCCGGTTGAAGATGTCGAGCCTCTCGAAGAAGTTGAAGATGCAGAATCTGCCGAAGAAGCCGAAGATGCCGGGCCGGTTGAAGATGTCGAACCTCTTGAAGAAGTTGAAGATGTAGAATCTGTAGAGAAAATTGACGACGCTGAGCCAGTCGAAGACGCCGAGCCGGTTGAGGATGCAGAATCTCTTGAAGAAGTTGAAGATGTAGAATCGGTCGAGGAAATTGATGACGCTGAGCCTGTTGAAGATGTCGAACCTCTTGAAGAAGTTGAAGATGCAGAATCGGTCGAGGAAATTGACGAAGCAGAGCCAGTCGAAGATGTCGAACCTCTCGAAGAAATTGAAGATGCAGAATCGGTCGAGGAAATTGATGACGCTGAGCCGGTTGAGGACGTCGAGCCTCTCGAAGAAGTTGAAGATGTAGAATCGGTCGAGGAAATTGACGAAGCGGAGCCTGTTGAGGATGCTGAACCTCTCGAAGAAATTGACGAAGCAGAGCCTGTTGAAGATGTAGAACCTGCCGAAGAAGTTGAAGACGCCGAGCCGGTTGAAGACGCCGAAGCTGTTGAGGAACTTGATGAGTTGGAAGAAATTCCTGAGGCAGAGGAACTGGATGAAGATTCTGAGGCCGTGATTAGTAAGGAGCTGGTGGAAGAAATTCCTGAGGCAGAGGAACTGGATGAAGATTCTGAGGCCGTGATTAGTAAGGAGCTGGAGCCAATCACTGACCTGAATGAAGAGCTTCGTTTTGGTGATGGGCGAGTTGAAGCCGATGATTCTACGCCAACAAAATTTGCAACCGTAACAGAAGATGATTTGAAACAAAAATTTGAGGAAGAGCTTGAAGTGCTCCCGGAAGTCTCAGAAAAAGAAGAACGTGAAGTTGATATTGCGAAAACTCTCGCCGCTCTTCCCGAACATGCGCCTCAATGGAGCGATAATGACGATTTGGAACTTGATTCTTCTGGTTTGAGTCGTAAATTGTCCGCTTCCGAAATGCACGATATAGAAAAGCTGAAGGAAGTTGCTCTTGCAATTGATGTTGCGGACAATGAGCTTGAAGAACTTGAAGTCTTTGATCCAACGCAAAAAAAAGATGATACGGAAACGCTGGACACGGATTTTTATCTTCCTCACTTAATGGATAACAATATTTATCCTGATGATGACATTTATAAAGATGAATCGCTGCTTGAAAAAATTGAATTTGGTGTGCCAAAGTCAGAAATCTTCTTTGAAGAAACGGATGATTCCGTTGCCGATAATTTTGTCGCCGCACCAGTTGATTATTCTTTCCTTGACGAAGACGATGTTGATGAAAAAATGTATGAAGAGGCACCGCCTGTTGATATAAAAGAAAACGAGCATTTTTTTGAGAATATCAATTTGCTGAACCTCGAAAAGAAAGCCAGAGAAAATGACGGCACCGAAGAAGAATTGGACGACGAGAATGCGGAAGAACTGCTGCCGCTCGACTCAGAAGAAGAACTCCTGGAAGCAGAAGAATTAGATTCTGCAGAAAGTGAAATTGAAGAAGTGCCTTTGGAAGAAGATGTCCAAGATTTGCCGATTGAACCGGAACTTGAAGAACAGAAAAACGAAGAATATGAAGCTGAAGAACTGAAAGTCGAAGAACTAGAGGACTTTGAGCCTGAAAATATTCAGAAAACTGAGCTAGAAGTTGAACAAGAGCCTGTTCAGACTGAAGAAAAAAAAGATGAAAAAAATGCAGAAAAAACTGAAGAAACTCTAAACGATTCGAATGAATCTGCCGAAAATCATGATTACCTACCGATTGAGGAACTTGATGATTCCGATGTCGAGGATCTTGAAGAACTGGAGAAAAATATGCCTTTTATGTTTACACAATTTGGATCAACCTCAAATACTCAGATTGCAGAGCTTGTAGATTTGCCTGATGCTATCGTACAGGATTCTGATGGTACTTTCCATGTAACAGAAATGCCAAAATCTGATTCAAGAATCTCATTGAACATGGATTTTAAGCGACTCGTTGATTCAATTCTTTACTAGGAATTATTAATGGATAAAAGTCTGCTTGTTCTCAGTGCGGTTTACCTTGTTTTTGCAATCCCGATGTCTTTTATGGATGCGAGAAAATTTCGTATTAGCCTGCCAGGACTTGTTTTCGGGGCAATTTGCGTTCTTGGCGTAAGATTCGGCCTTTTTTCTGGGGCTGTGGTTCCGTTATTGAAGAATATGGCTTTTGCGACTGCAACATCATTTTTGATTTATTTTTGTACCCGTGTGCTTACTGCTGGCGGATTGGGCTTCGGTGATGTGTTTTTTGGAGTCTTTTCGGCTTTGTACACAGGTTTTTACATGAACATAATTGCCACAGTATTTGCGGCCCTGCTTGGCGTGCTTTATTACTTGTTTTTGGCTGCAATTCAGAAATTTAAGAAACAACAGATTGTGCACCGCCCGATTTTTGCGATACCTTTCGTACCGTTTATTACAGCCGGATCAGTGCTTTCAATGCTGCTGTTTTGGGTGATTGCCTGATTTCTAAGATCCGTTTCCTACCAGCCCCTGCATGAGCTGAACTACCAGATAAATCTTTTTGTAAACGTTTACGCCAAGCTCCTTGATTGGAGTTTCTGCGAAACGTTCGAGTTCCTTCCAGTTTGTCATTAACTCAGGACGTTGTTTCTGATAATCCTCGATAAGAAGTTTCGTTGTCTTTGCGAACAAAATCAATTGCCTTGTGGCACCCACGATATATTCTCGTGCAATCGCATTGTTGTCTCGCAAAGTTGTCCGGATGATATTTGCCGCCTCTTTGTCACGGTCTGCGCGAGGAAGCAAAGTCTTGAGCTTTTTGCCGTATTCTCCGCTTTCTTCGGAAAGTGCCTTGTCAAAGAGGGTGATTTTTTCTGAATATTCAAGAATTGCGTTGTATGCGTCGCTCATTTCTGCTGTGAGCGGGGATGTCGCCCATTTGCCACGGACAAGAACCAAATCAGCGTACTGACGTACATCTCGTTTTACATATTCAAGAAGGAAAGCTTTGAGGTAATTGAGCGGTTTGGTGTATTCAAAGCCACCGAGATTCTTTTTGAGAAAATATGCGCTCTGCTCTTCGGTGTAATGCTGAAGTGCAGAAATATCTGTGGTGCCGAAAATCTGATTGAGAAGACCGTCTGCCTTTGAATTTTTTTGCGCGTTCTCAACTTTTTTAAGTGTTGTCTGAGCTTCGTTCTTGATTTTTTCGATGAATGCCTCAACAATCTGCTCTCGTTTTTCTTCATATTTGACTTCGTAGAGCGGATTTTTTGTGCTGAGCTGAATAATCATTTCGAAAACACGTGAATTGCGGATTTGATTGAGCCGGGCGAGAATTTTTGCCAGCTGACTTGCTTTGATAGGCTCGTTTCCGCCGCGCATTGCCTTTAATAGCTGAAGAACATTTGACCAGTCTTCACCGATTGGAAGCGAGTAGAGAACAATAAGAAAGTCTTTGAGATCTTCTGTGATGTAAGAGGCATCGATCGGATTGAATTTTGGTGTTTTACTGAATTCATTCTCACGAATCGTTGAATCGAATTTTTTGAGAATGAAATAATAGTCGAAAGTACAGAATGATTTGAAAAGCAGAACTTTCTGGTAGAGCCCGTCAATCATCTGAATCTTATTCTGATCGAATTCGCCAGTGAAAGATGAAATGTCCGCCTTTACCTTTTCCCTGAGCTGAGAGAACTGCATTTTCTTTGAGTTGTCAACAATTGCTTCTTCTGAGAGCTCTTCTATAAGAGACTTTTGATTTTCTGACAATCCGAAATTTATACAGACATCTTTATAATAGTTGGGGTTGGGCTGGCTGTTGAATAAAACCTGGCTGCTTGAAAGGGCTTTGTATAAATCAAAAAAGAATTTACCCATGAGCGGCAACGCCTGATCTGAACTTGGTTTGTAAAATTTGAAATGTGTTTTTGACAGTATTTTTGCGATATTTTTGAGTTGCTTCTTTTTTGCTGCATCGACGTCTTTGCCACCAATCAGCGAATCAAGCAATTTATGAAATATAGATTCTTTCTTTGACATACTTTAAATATGCTAAATAAACGATATAAAGTCAAATGCTTTGCGGGTTTTTAAGCAACTTTTTTATAGAAGATACTTGGCGGTTTTAATGACAAACATAATTTTTTTTGCTATCATTTTAATATTCTTAAAAAATGGGAGCCTATGTTCTCAGCATGGGCTTGGAGGATTTTTATGAAAAAAATTTTGGGTGCAGCATTCGCAGCTTTATTGCTCAGCTCGAATTTGTTTGCTTACAACCCGCCTGCAGGAGGCCAGAACGTTCTTCGTCTCACAGAACCTCAGCTTTTGACAGGCGCACATTCTGCTGCTGGTGGCGGACTCTTTGGTGTCACACCTGCTTCTATTGTCAACAATCCTGCTCTTACAGCTTGGGAGCAGCGAATCACTTTGGATGTTGCCGGAACATTGTTCATCAATTCTAATACGGATGAGCCTTATGGCGGCCATTCTCTCGGCGAAGGATTCCAGGGAGCGCTCTTGATTCCTTCCCGCTGGTGTGTCTCAACACTTCTTTTTCAGGGTGTCTGGACTCAGGCTTTTGACATGCCAATCGGTGATTCCCTCAATTTTACGGGCGGTCTTTCAAAAGACATCACTGATCAGGTTTCAGTTGGCATGAACGCAAATTTCGGTCTTCTTTATGGCGACTGGGTTGATTCTGACTGGACTGCAAATCTTGCATTTGGCGCATACTACAATCACGGCGACCTTGCTTTTATGCAGAACGTCCGCTTTGGTGTGGCAATGTCCAACATCGGTAAAGTTTATGCAAAAAGCGGTAAAACTTTAGGAATCAAAACTGCAAAGAATTATCGTGATTATATTGATTCAAATTCAAAAGAAAACTTTGAATCAGATGATTCAACTCCGTGGCCTGGAATCTGCACGATCCGCACTGGTGTAGCAGCTACAATGCTACGCACTGACATCATGGATCTTGGCGTTTCTTTGGATTTGTCATATCCGTTCTTCCAGGATTTTGTCGCTGATGTCGGATTGCAGCTTCAGTTCTGGGATTCAATCAAAGTTTATTCTTCATGGGAATTTGACGCTCAGGAATTCGCAAATGATTCTAAAAACCTCATGCCGTCAGTTGGTGTGAGCTTCAAATTCATTTTCAATTCTGCACAGGGCTCTTACTTGTCTAACAAAGGCTGGGATCAGAGCGATATGACTGTTTCCGGCGCATGGAAGCAAATGTACAAAAATGTTAATGCCGTGAGTGCTGGTGCTGTATTGAACCTTGGTCTTGCAGATACAAAGGCTCCGGAAATCACAATGTGGGGGGATCAGTAAGATGAAAAAATCGTTGATTACATTGGCGGCTCTTGTCCTCGTGTCTGGTTTTACATTCGCAGAAAAGGGGACGGTGTATATCTCTCCAAACAATGACGGTAAACAGGACGTTTTGGATGTTCCTGTAAAAATCAAAGACAGACGTTATGTAAAAGACTGGGCTCTTATTATCGAGAATGATAAAGGTCAGGTAGTCCGAACAATCGGCAACAAGGAAAAGCGCGAGACTCGGATCACTTTCAAAACATTCTGGAAGGCACTTTTTACTCCAAAATCAGGCGTCACAATTCCTTCTTCAATCATGTGGAACGGTGTAATGGATGACGGTGAAGTGGCTCCAGACGGAAATTACTTCTATTATATGACTGCTACTGATGACAACGGCAACTCTGCCACAACCAAAAAACTTGCAGTCGTAGTCGATAATACTCCTCCGGAGATTGATTTGTCTCAGCCATCTGGCAACGAAAAAATCTTCGGTGAGGGCGCAAAACCTGTTCTTGCAGTTAAGCAGACTGGTTCCGAAGAAGATGAATGGAATGCTGTTTTTGCTGATTCAACAGGCAAAGTCGTTCGCTCATACAAATGGACTACAAGTGCTCCTTTGAGCTTTGAGTGGAATGGCTCAGACGATAGCGGTGCACCTCTCCCAGACGGTGTATATTCTTACAAAGTCACTGCGACAGACCGTGCCGGCAACGTCTCTGCTCCTGCTTCAATTTCTAACATTATCTATTCTGCTGACAAACCTGCAACAAACATTTCAATTGCAGGAAGCAAATATTTCTCACCAAACGGTAACGGAGTCAATGACACAATTTCTTTCAATGTTAAGATTCCTGTTCCGGATGCAAAATCTGTCAACAAACTCAATGAATGGGCTGTAAAAATCACTGATGCAAAAGGAAATGCTGTCAAAACATACAGCGGAAAGTCAAATCCTCCTGATCGTATCACATTCGACGGCAAAACAGATTCTGGCTCAGACGCACCAGAGGGATTGTATCAGGCTGTTGTAACTGCAAAATACTCAAATGGATTTGAGCCGGATGTAGTAAAATCTCCTGAGTTCACTTTGGATAAAACTCCGCCGGTTGCAAAAATCAAGCAGTCAAGCCCAACGTTCTCACCAGATGGCGACGGAAACTTGGATACTATGGTCATTACACAGGACATCGCGGCTAATTCAGGCTCGCCTGTTGAAAACTGGACTGGTAAAATCGTAGATTCAGAAGGAAAAACAATCCGCGAGTTCGATTTCGGTGCATTTGCTCCAGATACAGTTGTTTGGGATGGTCTCGATTCTTCTTCATCACTTGCCGCAGACGGAAAATACAAATACGTTCTTTCTGCAACTGATTTGGCCGGCAACTCTTCTGAGACTTTAATCAATGAAATAACTCTTGATACAAGCAAGACCGAGCTTTTGCTTGCTGTCGCACCAACGGCATTCAATCCTGCTGGCAGCGACAAATCTAAGACTTCTGTAAAACTTACACCAGTTGTAAAAGCCGGAAGCTCAATCAGTGAGTACACAGTTGAAATCAAAAATACCAGCGGTGAAACTGTCTGGTCTCAGAGCGGCACTTCGCTGCCATCTTCAATCACATGGAACGGTTTGGCTTCAAGCGGTTCTCGTTGTGACGACGG
>CACZYY010000120.1 GCA_902785455.1 uncultured Spirochaetaceae bacterium | reverse complement strand
AAAGTTCTTGCTTATTGCTTGCAGCGACAGCAACCTCATTTTTTAACTCAAGAAGATAATCTGCCGTAAGCTCAATGATTCGCCTCAGTCCGTATTCAATTTCCTGAATCGTGTCCGGGGCAAGAGGATCTGTTTCGATAGTCTGAACTTTTACAATGCGCTTGTCTCGTTTTTCAAACTTCGCCTTGTTTCGGGCCACAGCATACATATTGTACATGAACCAGTAAGCAGGAATAATCGTGATTGGCTGGCACGGACCATTACTTGCGACCAGTGAAAACGGAAACATAATGTTCAGTTCGTTCTGGTAGCTTCCTTTTGAAATAAGAGTAAAACTTGCAAAGCGAGAATTATGCTTGAAGTCAGAACAAAGCCCGGGCCAGAATCCACGACCGGCATACATTTCACCGTCAGCTGCCCTGGAATTGTGATTTGAGCCGATAGTCGCGCCGGAAGCGATATTACTCTGACCGCCAACAATCGAAGCAATAAGGAATGAAGAATTGTGATGCTGCTCATGGAACGGGAAAATCAAGTTGTTCAAAATCTCACAGCAAGAAACCGTTGAATTGTCACCCAGAATTGAATTGAGCAGACGTGCGCCATATTTGAGCTGACAGTTGCGCCCGATAACAAAACGAACGGCCACAGCCTGATAAAATGCCTTTGAGCCTGGATTCATGATTCCGTTAACAAGCTCCACGCCCTCACCAATCTGGCTTGGTTCTTCTTCGCTTGAAAGAATCGTGATATTCTTGAGCTTGAACGCGCCCTTGATATATGTAGCGTCACAAATTTTGGCATCTTTAAGCAAGGTTGTGTTTTTGATAATTACATCGTTGCCGGTAATGCCATAAGTGTTGAGCTCATGCGGAAACTGATTGTCCGTAATCTCCAGTAACCGTCTCTGAAGCTGGATGTCATCACGGTATTTCGCCCAAATAAAAGCATCGGCCGGAATCATATTTTCAAAAGCAAGGACTGCCCGGCCATCATTTTCGTTGCCGACACCAATCCAAACACGATTGGATTCCTTTTCACCCTCTTTGAGAATGCCGTTTCCGAATTTTGAATGGCAGGTACAGCTCATCTCATCGATATTGAAAAGAATGTTTCTGTTTCCGATTTTGTAATTTGAAAGATAATGCACATTGCGGACGACACAATCATCGCCCAAAACTACATTTTCGAGATAAGAATCGTAAAGACCTGCAGTGAGAGCAAGATCATGATATTTGAGCGTAAGACAAGAAAGCTTGCCGATCACAAGAAAACCTTGAATTTCACAACAAGTAATAAGGCTCGGATCAAATTCTTTTTCATCAACCCAGATATTTTTCCATGTTGAATCCGAGTTTTTGTTGACAGCACTTAAAATTTCAATTTCATCTGGAGTGAGCTGCCTTTTTCCTGTCAAAAAATCCGTGTAAAACTGTGGCAGAATCGAAGCATTCTGCACATTACTGACTTGTACCATAAGGGAATATTATAACACATTTAAAGGGGGAAGTCTCCCCCTCGCTGCAACCGCTTCGCGTTTTCCGCTACCCCCTCTGCGGGGGACCGCAACACCCCAAATGAAGATGTGCTTTCTGCGTTATTTTGTGTTATTATGTATACCATGAATATCAATCCGCTTTACCTGGCACTTGCCGCCGCAACTTTTCTCATCTTGATTCTTACAATTCTTTTGATTGTGCTTTTAGTTTCCCGCTCGCACTCGCCTCTTTCAGAGATTCAGCAAAAACTCGGCTCTCTCCAAACCGCCGCCACACAAATGCAGGAGATTGGCAAAGAAGTCAGCTCGCTCAAATCGATTCTGCACGCGCCCAAACTTCGGGGAAATTTTGGCGAATATCTTCTATATAATTTGCTTAAAGACACTCTCCCGCCCAAAAATTTTGCCGTTCAATATCAATTTTCGGACGGAAGTGCCGTGGATGCGATAATCAGGCTTGGAAAGAACATTATTTCGGTTGATTCAAAATTTCCGCTCGAAAGTTTTGAACGCTATCTTACTTCAACAGACTCTGAATCAAAAAAGAAGGCAAAAACTGAATTCACCCGCTCGGTCAAAGGCCGAATCGACGAGATTTCAAAAAAATATATCCGCCCGCAGGAAGGCACTTTTGATTTTGCGCTCATGTACATTCCAAGCGAAAGCGTCTACTACGAAATTCTAACGAACGACACACAAAAAGGCTATGAACTTTTTGACTATGCCATGAAAAGCCGCGTGATTCCGGTCTCACCAAACACCTTCTACGCCTACCTGATGGCAATCGTCTACGGACTCAAAGGAATGAAAATCGAAGAACAAGCCGAAAGCATCATCAAAAAAATCAGCGGGATTCAAAAGAATTTCAAAGACTTAACAGAAGAAATCAACACGCTAGGAAAGCACCTGACCAACGCCAGCGCGAAATTCAGCGAAGTAAAAGAAAAAGCCGAAAAAATCAGCGGCCAGATAAGCAATATAACCGAAAATTAAAAAAAATGCCGCAATTTGCGGCAAAATGACCCCAATGCGATTCGAACGCACGACCTTCCGCTTAGGAGGCGGATGCTCTATCCAGCTGAGCTACGGGATCGAGTTAGATGCCATAGCCAGCAGACAGAATAGAACGCACGACCTTTCAATTAGGTAAAACGCGAAAGCGTTTTTGATGCTCTATCCAGCTGAGCTACGGGATCAAGAAAATCAATGTAAATATTATATCAGGAAAAGGAAAAAAAATCCATAATTTAGGAGTAATTTATAAAAGAAAAGCGCAAGGGATTGGAGTGGCGGCACAGCCGTTCCAGAGCGCCCGAAGGAAGCGGCGGAATGAAGCGACAGCGGAACCAAACGAGCACGATAATGAAAGTGCTCGCCGCAAAGCCCGACGGCAAAGCCGTTGCGCCCAACTCCTAACACTTCATTTCTAACTGCTCATTCAACAAACAAACGTCTTCCGCCCCGCTCACAAGCACGCCGCCCATGCCAAGCTCTATCGCAAGCGACAAGTCGATGTCGTAACGGTCGCCGATTGAAATGCACTCAGAATATTCAACCTTTCGGCCAAGCGCAAGTTCCGCTTCTTTGACGGCGGCATCCAGGATTTTTTTGGAAGGTTTTGAAGCCATGCAAGTGTCAAGCCCGATAATTTTCGGGAAAAACTCGGAGATTCCGATTACTTCAAGCGTTTTACGGGCTGGCTCCACAGGATTGTTCGTCACACAAATCATGTAAAACTTTTTTGAAAGCTCGGTGAGGGCTGAAATCAACTTTTCGTCACGGTGAAGATAGTCCGCGGGATTAAAAAGCGTTTTGCGCCATTCAATGCTCGTCTCAATTGAAACGCCAAAACTTGTAAAAAGATTGCCGAGTGAGATTTTCTGCCCGTTGTGGTCGGCCGCCCATTTTCGCCGGAAATCCGCAATCATGTTCCGCGCACTCTCGACAGAATAGCCGTTGAGTTTTGCCCAATGCCGGATCTGACAGTCAATCTGTTCATGCGCATATTCCGGGCAAGTGTAAAGCGTCATGTCTATGTCAAAGATGAGAACTTTGGGATCAGAAGGAAGATTGTATGTTTGCATCGCCTTATCTTATCACATTTCACCCCAGAATCGCAAACACGGCCTCGGTGATGTCGTCGTAATCGCCAAGCCCCACGCGGGCGAGAATCAAATCGCCGAGCAGTTCCGCATCCTCACAAGGCATTTTTTTAATTTTTATGCCACAAGCCACTTCTTTTTGTGCAACAAGACTTTCATTCAAAGCCTGACCGCCGGTAATCGTCATGAAGTCAGGGAAATACTCGCCGCTAGAAAGAGCCGCCTCACGAAGCAAGTTGATTCCACGGGAAAGCTCGTCAAACTTCCTCACAGAGGCCACAGAGTTCACAGAGCTATTTTCTCCATGAGAAAGCTCGTCAGAATAAACCACAGATGTCACAGATTTACACAGATTAGATTTTTCATCTGTGGCATCTGTGTAATCTGTGGTTGATTTTATAAGATAAGAGACATTCCACAAGCCTGGAACAACGCTTGGTAATGTACGAAGATTTTCGGCAAAAACAGGCTTGGACGTGCAGAGATTCAGCCCTTCGCTTGTCCCCGCCCTGTCGCACAAACGCCCCGGGAGAACCGTGCCTGTTCCAATCAGCGCGACAACAAAATCAGGAGCGCCGGCAAAGACAAGGGTTCCTTCAAGAAGACCTGTCGCAATGGCCGCACTCGCGCTCACCTTGCCGACAAAGTTGCCCGCTTTCACAAAGCCAGGAAACTTTTTGCAATCATCTTCGGAAAATCCGCATTTTTTAAGCTCGTCCTCGTTCCAGTAGGCAGGCAAAAATCGCTCTTCGGGCAAAATCGCAACAGATTCACCGGTAAGCTCATGAATCAAAAATTCCGGCGCACCAAAAATATGTGCCGAATCATTCCAGCTGAACGGAAAATTAAGCTTGAACCCGCAGAATCTTGGTATAAAAAGAGATTTTGTGTTTTTCAAAGCAAGTTTTTTCTGCCCGTTCAGGTTTCCGGCCTGTCCGCGGCTTCCGTTTACAAAAAGCTGATTATATAGAAGAGAAGTGCCGTCTTCGCTGACAACCGTTGGCCCGTTCCCGCTCACGCAAACAGCCTCAACCGCATAGTCAGGATTTTTCGCCGTAAGCTCAGCCACAGCAGCCTTCAAACAAGGAAGCCATTCCTCAGCCACGCGATTCTCAACCACGGCTGCCTGAGAAAAATACTGGCGTGAGACAAAAATCTCCCCAGCACGCAAATTATCAGGCAGGAGAGCCGCTTTTAACGAGGAAGTTCCTATGTCTATACATAAAATCGTATCTGTCATAAAAATAAAAATGCCACACAGATTCGAAATTGCTACGCAATTTCAATTTTTAGGGGTGCACCCCCTCAAACTGATTTTCCGTAGGAAAATCGAATCGGTGTGGCAGTCTGAAAAATCTTAATCAAAAACTATTCAGCTTTCTCTGCTTTTGCGGCAGCGTCAGTGTCTTTCTTAATCAATTTGTCGATAATCGTGCGGTTATCAAGCAAATCGCTCAAGCTCTGGTCGTGATGGATTCGTGTGATTACATTTGCGAACAAACCAGTTACGTTTGTTGAGATGAACCACTCTTTGTCCTTCAAATCAGGATGATAAACAGCGTTTGTACCGATTACGCGGTAGAAAAGGCCGTCTTTGTAAGCCTGGTCGAAAAGCTCAACTGCGTTACCCGTGAAGAACGGAAGAGAAATTGCAGCGATGACCTTTGTCGCACCGTTGTTGTGTAAGAATTCCATAGCCTTGAGCAAAGTACCGCCTGTTCCGAGCATATCATCTGCCAGGAAAGCGACCTTGCCTTTGACATCGCCGAGCAACTTAACGCTCTTGATGTTTGTGTTTTTGGCATCCTGAGTGACTACAGAATAATCACGCTCCTTGTAAATCATAGCCAGAGGAACTTTGAGACCTGTAGCATAGAATTTGTTGCGGTCGATTGCACCAGTATCCGGCGAAACGACAACCAAATCCTCTTTGTTAGGACCTGTAAGATTAACGACTTTTGCAAGCTCGCGGATAATCTGATAAGAAGCGTGCAAGTTGTCGAGATATGTTGTGTTGAATGCGTTTACGATTTCACGAGAGTGAATGTCGAGAGTGATGACTCGTGTGACATGCTTAAGCTCGTAAATATGGCAGAGCAAAGCGGCTGTAAGGCCTTCCCGGCTCTTTTTTTTGTGCTGGCGGCTGTATGGGAACGAAGGCAAAACCAAAGTGATTGATGCGGCCCCTGCCTGCTGAACAGCATCGATTGTAACAAGCAAAGTCATAACATGGTCGTTTACAGAGAAAGTGACCGTGTTCTTTCCGCCGTTCATAGGAATTGGAGAATGATTCTCTGCATCCTGGAAAATGTAAATGTCCTTTCCACGGACGCACTCCAAAAGCTCGGCTTTAACCTCACCATTGGCAAACCATGTGAACTGAGTGTTCACTTTGAAAACTGGCGGACGATATTTATCGACTGTTCCGCGCACGACCAGGTCAGAAGTAGCAAGGTCGTTCCGGAAGTTAATGTCCTGAACCAATTTATCCTTTTCGAGATTGTATCTCTTTGAAATAACATCGCTTTTAAGTGCAAAGCGGTGTTTATACATGTGGCGTAAATGTGCAATGACCTCATCTGCAAATACTGCGCCACCCGGACAAGCAACGACACCAAGATTAGTCGGTTCTGAATATGGCATTTTAATCCCCTTAGAGAATTTAGTCCATACAGGATTCCTTCAATACTTTTATTGTAACTTTTTAAGCGAGAGTGGTCAAGAAAGAAGCGTAAACATAAGAAAACATTAGCAAATTTCGCAAACAATACGGCGCGTTCCCCATGTCATTTATGTGACGTTAGGACAAACGCATTATAATCAGTTTTATATTGAAAATGGCGCGAAGGAATAAAACGGCTTACGGGAACACTCTTTTTGCGCTGCCGAGAAAGCGGCAAATGTATATAGTTACAAGCACAAAAAGCGTGTAGCAGGCGAGCCTGCGGTCCCGATAAGCCGTTTTCATGACTGGGAGCCATTTTTAGCAGGGAATATTTTTTCGCGTCATTTTTCTGCAGTGGTCAATTTTTTTACTTTCTGATACAATCGATTCCATGAAAATGACACTGATGGGCACAGGCACCAGCCACGGTGTTCCTGTTATCGCCTGTGACTGCGAAGTCTGCAAGTCAACCGACCAGCATGACAAACGTCTCCGGTGCAGCGCCCTAGTCGAGCATGAAGACAAAAAATTTCTCATCGATGTTGGCCCGGATTTCCGGGAGCAGGCACTCAAATTCAATCTCCGGCATCTCGACGCAGTTTTCATCACTCATTCACACGCTGACCACCTTCACGGAATTGACGACCTGCGCATTTTCAGTCACAAAAATTCAGCCGCAATGTGCAGGGAACAGGCAATTTTACAAAAATACCCGGAGACCAGCGGCGAAGGGCTCCCTCTCTACACAACAGAACGCACAAAAGGCTACATTCACGAGCGATTTCCATACATTTTCGTTGACCACGACAAAGGCGGCGGCATTCCCAAGCTCAATCTAATCGGCATGGATTCAAACAACTCACAAAATCCCCTCAAAATCGGCGGCGTTGAGATCGTTCCAATCCCCATGCTCCACGGAAACCACCACACAATCGGTTTTGTTTTCAGCTATATCGATTCAAGCAACATCAAAAAAGGAATCGCATACCTCACCGACTGCAACTTTATCTCGGATCAATCAATCGCCGAAGTCAAAAAGGCAGGCGGTCAAATCGAGCACCTTGTAATCGACGCGCTCCGAGAACGCGAACACTCCAGCCACTGCAATTTTTCGCAAGCCCTAGCCTACGCTGAGCAAATCTGTGCCAGGCACACCTGGTTCACACACATAACACACGAAAAAAAACACAGTCAGATACAAAACTACATAAACGAACATCTGCCTGAATTTCCAAAACTTTCTCAGATAGTCAAAAACGGTGGTAGCGTGGCGCATAAGACGTTTTCACGACTGGAAGCCATTTTTAGCAGCAAACATTTTATAATGCGGAGCCCCTGTATCGTTTCTACCTTTCTGTTGCAAAAAGCGACAAAAAACAGCATAATTTTACATTATGTTCAAACCACAGCTTATTAGCTCTCTTAAAGGCTACAACGGCAAAACTTTTGTTTCTGACCTCATCGCAGGTCTTATCGTCGGCATTGTCGCGCTTCCGCTGGCAATCGCATTCGCTATCGCTTCTGGCGTAAATCCGGCAGCAGGTCTTTTCACAGCAATCATCGCAGGATTCTGTATCTCAGCTTTCGGCGGTTCGGCTGTCCAGATTGGAGGCCCTACAGGTGCATTCGCCGTCATCGTTTACGGAGTCGTTGCTCAGTTCGGTCTTTCAGGTCTTGCAACAGCTACACTCATGGCGGGCATCCTTTTGATTTTGCTCGGAGCCTTTAAAATGGGCGGTTTGGTCAAGTTCATTCCATATACTATCGTCACAGGTTTCACAGCGGGAATCGCAGTCACAATCGCAACAGGTCAGATCGGTGATTTCTTCGGTCTCGTCCCTGATTTTTCAAAACCAATGCTGATTCTTGGCGAAGAATATTCAAAAATGCCAGGCGACTTCTTGCCAAAAATCATCGTTTACATAAAATCAGCCTCAACAATCAATGTCTATTCATTCGTGATGGCCGCAATCTGCCTCGCTTTCATCTTCATCTGGTCAAAATTTATCAAAAAAATTCCGGGCAGCTTCATCGTCCTGATTCTGGCTACAGTCACATCAATTCTTCTCGAGAAATTCTGCGGTCTCAAAACAGACACAATCGGCTTTTTCGCAGACGGACGGGAGCATTTCGTAATCCCGAACACTCTTCCAGCCCCGCAACTGCCAGATTTCTCGCTCACAACAATCCGAACGCTCTTCCCAACAGCAGTTTCAATCGCAGTATTGGCCGCAATCGAAAGTCTTTTGAGCGCAGTAGTCGCTGACGGTATGACAGGCGGCAAACACGACTCAAACACTGAGCTTATCGGTCAGGGAATCGCAAACATCGCGTCGCCATTATTCGGCGGAATCCCGGCAACAGGAGCCATCGCACGAACAGCGACAAACATCAAGAACGGCGGAAAAACTCCGGTCGCAGGAATTATTCACGCGCTCACACTTCTTTTGATTCTTCTTTTCTTCGGAAAATACGCTTCTTACATTCCAATGGCAGCCCTCGCCGCAGTTCTTATCAATGTAGCATGGAACATGGCAGGCTTCCCGGCAATACGCGCCCTTCTCCACGGACAGAAGTCAGACATCACGGTTTTTGCAGTCACTTTTTTGATTACAGTTTTCGTAGATTTGACAGTCGCAATCGAATTCGGTTTGGGCTTGGCAGCATTCTTCTTCATTAAAAAGATGATTGATTTGTCAGAAGTTCAGAACAAGCGCGAAGCCCTCATTTCAGGAATCCACGCAGC
>CACZYY010000119.1 GCA_902785455.1 uncultured Spirochaetaceae bacterium | reverse complement strand
AGCTTATATCTTCTGCTTGACGAAGAGAAACTTACCGATGGCAAACCAAGTCTTGCATCCTTTTTGACTTTTTGCGATAGAGATGAAATTGAAAGCGACCTCAAGCCATGGATTGGATTTGTGTTCACAGCTCCAGCCTATCGTGGCCATCATCTTGCAGGACGACTAATCGAACACTGCATGAATAATGTCGCTACTCTCTACCCGGAATCAGAATACGTTTATGTTTCATCAGAGGAAAAAGGCCTTTACGAAAAATACGGTTTTGAATTCGTTGGAAAAATGAAAACTATTTGGGGAGAAGACTCTGGAATTTTCAGAAGAAAAATAGAAAAGGAAGCAAACAAAATCACTTACAAGACACTTAGCCCCGCGGACTATGACGAGCTTTGGGAACTCTGGAATCAGGTTGAGCAGACAAAGCGCGCCCTTAATCCCGTGGACGACACTCGCGAAGGAATCACACGCTATATGAAGCGCAACCCTACGACATGCTTTGCGGCAACAAGTGGTGGAAAAATCATCGGAACAATTCTCACAGGTCACGACGGAAGAAGGGCAATCATTCATCACCTTTGCGTCCACCCTGATTTTCAACGCATGGGAATCGCCAGCGCACTTGTCGCTAAGGCTGAGGAAGCCCTCAAAAAAGAAGGAATTACAAAAGCCTTCGGACTTGTGTTCAAGGACAACGACAAGGCAAATTCATTCTGGGAAAAGATAGGCTATTCGCTCAGAACTAATCTAAATTACCGCAACAAAAGTCTGAACGCGAACGTTCCGACCGGAGAATAAAAGCAAGAGGTTCAAAATCAGGAGGACTCAATGGAAGAAATAATCCGGCAGATTGCCAGTCAGCAGGAAATCAACTTCACCAATGTAAAGGATCAGATTTTGACAGCGGATTTGGAAACCATGTTTGACGAGGAAAACAATTCGCGCTACATTTTCCATTATCTTCATTCCATGGACAGATTTTTCATCAACCCAATGGACTACGTTTACGAGGGCGAGAAGCTTTTCGGTATTCAGGAAAATCTGAGCGTGATTGATCCGAGTCGTGAAGGATACGTGAATGACAAAAGCATAGTGATTTCGCGCGACCAGCTTTTGAATTATTTTGAATATGTAAAACGAAAGATTGAATCCTATTTTGAAAAACTCACAGCTGTAGAGCTTCTTGAAAAACCAAAGGACTGCGACTATACAAGGCTAGAGCTGATTCTTGGACAGTTCCGCCATTTGATGTGGCACGTTGGACTTTCAAGCGGCATCACATTTTGCTCAAAGAAAGAATGGAACAAGTTTACAGGTTTGCAGAAA
Source organism: uncultured Spirochaetaceae bacterium (assembly GCA_902785455.1). Taxonomy (GTDB): domain Bacteria; phylum Spirochaetota; class Spirochaetia; order Treponematales; family Treponemataceae; genus Treponema_D. The sequence goes on along the minus strand of CACZYY010000119.1, from coordinate 7,976 downwards.
ATAAATAAAAAATTTTTCGGCGAGGAAAAATAAAAGTTGAGAATTACAGATTTGAAAATAAAGGTTTTGACCTTTTTACAAACTTCCGTTAGTTTGCTTTTTAAGATTAAGCCTGAACAATTTTGAACCGCGTTTAGGATTCCATTTTTCGCGGCGACGTTCCGGGAGCGTGTCGATTGAATCTGCCACAAAGCCCTGTTTTTCAAACCAGTCAGCAGTTTGTGTGGTGAGGATGAATACGCTTTCAATCGATACAGTTTTTGCCTTTTCAATCAGATATTCTATCATCTTCGGCCCGATTCCAATGTGGGCGCAAGTTTCATCAACCGCAAGTGCAGCAATTTCTGCTTGGGTTCGATCGTAAATGTGAAGTGCGGCACAGGCTCGGACAGCTCCATCCAGTTCGTAAACAATGAAATCGTTATATTCTGCTTCCATTTGCTGCTCGCTGCGAGGAAGAAGAATTTCTTTACTAACGAACGGTCGGATAAGTGAAAGAACAGCTGAAATATCTTCGCGGCGCATAGCACGGAATTTGCCGTAATTTGATTTATAAATCATCGTGCCGGAACCCAAGTCACTGAAAATCTCACAAGGTAAAGTTCCTTCTATTGAGCCATTCAAAATATGGACACGAGTAACGCCAGATTCCACAGATTTTTTTGCTAGTTCCAGCATGGAAATGATTTTTTGCTCACTATCGTTAGTTTGTGAATTGTTCAGTTCCAGGAATTCATCCAGTTCTTCTATATTCATAGCTGGAACACAGCCTTCTGGTGAAAGACCGAGTTCTTTTGGAATTGTAAAATTTTTTGCTGAAAGTTCTGCGTCCGGCAAAAGGAAAAATAGCTTGTCAGCCTGCAAGTGAGTCGCAATCTGGGAAGCAAGCTGTGCCGAAGAAATGTTGTAAGGCTTTCCGTTCAAACTCCAGCCGATACATGGAAAAATCGGAATGAAGCCGTTGTTAAGGATTGTCTCGATAGTGTTGTCGTCGAGTTTGTCAATTTCGCCCGCCGTAGCAAAATCCACGCCGCTAAGAACGCCTTTCCCGCGAGCACGAACCCAGTTCCCGATTACTGCTGTAAGATTCTCGCCCGCGAGGCTGGTCATGACAACATTTGCCGCATCAAAAGCCGCATTTTTAATCAAAGGCATAGCCTCAACCGGCGTAATTCGGATTCCGTTCTCGTAAGTCCAGGAAATTCCGTTTTTGGAAAGATATTCGTCAATCTTCCTTCGCGCTCCCGGAACCAGAATCACCCGCAGACCCGCCTGATGAATCAGCGCAATGTCACGTATATGGCTCACAAAGAGCGGCGAATCAATGATGTCGTCGTCAAGATAAATCACGACAGTCGCGTTTTTGAATCGTTTAATGTAGCGAATGACATCACGGATTCGCTCGGCTTTTTCAAGGATTGGGGAAGTTGTCATGCAGAAATTGTAACACAGCGCAAGATTTTTGCATAGAAAGGAGAAGTTACAGCCCTGTTCCTTCGTCAATTCCCATCATGATGTTCATGCACTGGACGGCAGCACCGCTTGCACCTTTGCCAAGATTGTCGAAACGGCTTGTGATAACGATTCGCTCATCGTTGCCGCAGACGAAAATCTGCATGTTGTTTGTTCCGGCCAGAGTGTTTGCCGGGATAAAGCTTTCGGTCAAAATACCTTCGCCCATGAAGTCAGCTGCCTTAACGAATTTACAGCCGTCATAATGCTCCTTGAAGACTTCGGCGATTTCCTTTGCGGTGAGCTTTTTTTCCAGAAGGCGGGCATGGAGAGAGACCGTGACTGTCATTCCCTGGAAATAATCGCAGACATAAGGATTGAAAATCGGCTTATAGTTGAGGCCGCTCACTTTCATCATCTCCGGAAGATGCTTGTGTTCCTGAGTGAGAGCGTAAAGTCGTGGTGAATCAAGCTCCGGATTTCGGGCAGGATCTTCGTACTGGGCGATTGCCTTTTTGCCGGCACCAGAATAGCCAGAAACTGCATGACAGACCACAGGATAATCAGGCGACATAATTCCGCGAGAGACCAAAGGATAACAAATTGAAGCAAATCCCGAAGCATAGCATCCAGGACCTGCGACGCGGTTAGATTTTTCGATTCGTGCGCGGTGCTCAGCAGAAAGTTCCGGGAAGCCGTAAGCCCAGTCCGGGTTTGTGCGGTGAGCCGTAGAAGCATCGATAATTCGTACTTTTGGGTTAGTGCAAAGTGAAACAGCCTCGATAGAAGCCGCATCCGGCAAACAAAGGAAAGTAAAATCCGAAGCGTTAATCATCTTAGCGCGTTCAGCGGGATCTTTTCGCTTCTCCTCATCAATCAAAAGAATCTCAATGTCCGTGCGTTTCTCAAATCGCTCGTAAATCTTGAGACCAGTCGTTCCTTCTTTTCCATCAATGAAAATCTTGTATGCCATTTTTTGCTCCTTTGTGGCTAGTTTTTTATTTTTTGGGCGTTACAGTTCGCCTTCGGCGAACTGTCGGGCTTTCCGCAGTTCCGCTATCGCTCCATACCGCAAGCGGTACGGCTAACGCCGCTGCTACAATCCCTAACGCGGGGGATTAGTCTTCAACAAAAAAATCTGTATCTATTTTACAAATTTTAATTGTTTCTTTTACAGTTACGCCTGCTTCATATTCTATCATTAAATCTGTTAATTTTTGACCATCGATTAAAATAACAGTTGCATTACTTGTGTTATTTGCATAATTAATTGCTTCTTGTGAAAAGAAAGCCGTGGTGATAAAAATTCCTTTTTTAGCTCTCTGACCATCCAAGGCTCCTACAAATTTTTGAATCTCAGGTCTTCCAATTTTAGAATCTTTTTTCCATCTTTTAGCCTGAACATATATTTTATCAAGACCTAGTTTGTCTTCTTTTATTATGCCATCAATTCCTTCATCTCCAGATTTAGATGTAACTTCACCATTATTAAAATCTGAATCACCATATCCCATTTTAATTAATAAGTTTACAACTATTTCTTCAAATTTATATGGAGAGGCGTTTTCAATATTTTGAAGTAAAATACTTGAGAGTTCTTGATTGATTCGCCTGTGACCTTCTTCGATTAATTCATCAGGTGTTTTATCTTCTGATATTTCTAAATCTTTTTCTTCATTTTTTAGATTTTTTTCTCTTTCAAATAAATTCTTATCTGGATTTATTTCTTTTAGAAATTTTATAGTTATTTTTTCTGGAGGATTTCGTAATACTTCTTTTCCCAATTCAGAAATTTTATATTTTCCTCGTTCTGGACTTTCAATTAAACCGCCAGTTCTTAAATAGGAAATGGACCAGGCAATTCTGTTATAATAAAGCAATTGTTTACCGTTAGGAGTTTTTTCTGTTTTTTCTGCATCAGTTATTTTAAAATATGAAATCGCGACATCCCGAAGACTTGTAGAATCATAAATTCTTTCATCCTTCATTTGTTTTAATAATGGTAACATTGCAGTTTGAAAATCAGGTATCACTTAATTCTCCTAAAAATTGTTATTCATTATACGAAATAATTATACCGTTCCGTATAAAAGTCGTAAACAGAAAGAAATAAAAAAAAGACTGCCAACAAATGTCAGCAGTCCTCTCTAGTAATATCACGATAAATCGTGAGCATTCGGCGTTACGCCTTTCAGTATTTATATGTTATCTTCATTATTATTTGCTGTCAATAAAATAGATTAGGGATTTTGTAACTTTTTTATTTCTTCTTGTAGTCGTTGAATTTCTTTGTCTTTTTCAATTATCTTTCTTGCATGAGTTGGAATAGATTTTAAAAGAAATTCATCTATTTTTGTTAATGTGGAACTATTTATCATTCCTAATTCCGAAATAATTCTTTTCTTGCTAATCCATCTTATACATCCGACTTGAATGCCTGTATTGCCGTTAAAACCGTCTGTTTTTGTGGCATCAACAATATCGGCAAGACCTTTAGCATATTTTTTAGAACTGCAAGGTGCAATTAAAATCGAATGTTTATTACAATCTAGAACGACAGCGGGATGTGTAAAAGATGGTTCATGTCCGAAATTATCTGCTCCCAAATCGACAAAAAGAATGGAACCTCTTTTATAACTCTTTGTATTGTCTTGTGTGTTTCGATTCTTTATCCATCGGTTAGAAAAAGAAATCCAATTTGCCATTTCATAAACCGAAAAATCCCTTAATAAATCTGACAAGTTTAATAAGGCTTTTGCGAAAATTTCATATAACGTAGAATTAGATTTTCCTTCATTTTGCTTAGAATTCAATTCTTTTGAAATAGAATCGACTTGGGAATTGTTTATATTAATCATTAAATAAATATAGAGAAAATATTTCTAAAAGCCAACGAATAAATTTTGTATTCAGTGTTCTTATGAAGAAAATCTGTAAAGGTGTGATAGAGGTTCTTGAACTAGAAGAGGCATTATAAATCCTTCTTTCCATTCTTCTGTGAATACACACAGCCGCAGTAATCCTGGCGCCACAAGCCATATTCCTCGCTGAGCTGGGTGCTGCGCAAAAATCCGCCTTTTTTCTTAAAATCTGAGGGGAGGAATTTTGTATGGGGAGAGGTATTCAAACTATCGTTAGTTTTTTGTTTCTCTTTCTGTAAAATTTCACTTTCCTCAACCTTCTGAAATTTCATTTCTTCCAGTTCTCTTCCAATCACATTAATTTTTTCGCTGTCTTTGTGAGGGCTTATGCTGAGCGTTGTTGTGAACCAGTCGAAATTGTTTTTACAGGCGTATTCAAAAGCTCTCTTCATTCGGAACTGATAGCATCTTCGGCATCGTTCGCCTTTTTCTGGTTCTGTTTGTAGCTCTGGTTCTGAACGAACGTTAGTTGCTGTAAAATAATCTTCTGGATTGTATTCATCAACAACGAGTTTTACCTGGTTTTTAACGGCATCTGGAAATCGTTCCAAAAATTTTTTCAGTTCTTCGAGCCTGCGGAAATATTCGTCTTTTGGATGGATGTTTGGGTTATGTTTGGGTTATAATAATAAATCGTGATGTCAAAAATATTCGCAAGATATTCAATCACATAAGAAGAGCATGGTCCGCAGCAGGCATGAAGTAGCAGAGTCGGCTTTTTATAACTAACGGTAGTTTCTTGTTTTTCTTCAATATCAGCAATTATCTTCTCAAGTTCTTTCTGGTAGTTTATTTTCTGTGGTGTCATATTTCTGCCTAGTCTTGTTTTTTCATGATGAAATTGCCTTTGAGCATTTTGGTCTGCAATATGTTTACGAATGCCATCGGGTCGGTCTTTTTGACTTCGCGGATTAGTTTTTCTTCGCTGTCACTTGAAATTACCGTGTAGAGCATGTTTCGTTCAAGACCTGTGTAGCAGCCTTCGCCTTTGAAGAGAGTTGCGTCATGGCCGGTTGTTTCTCGGATTGTTTTGACCAGTTCGTCGGGCTTGTCCGTGATAATAAGCAGTGTGGATTTCTGGTAGCGTTTGTAAAGTGAGTTTTGTGGATTTCTGGTAGCGTTTGTAAAGTGAGTTTAGAATCTGTGTGCCTGCGAATTGAAAAATGATTGAATAAAGTGCGCGCGTCCAGCCGAATAAGAGGCCAAAAATAGCCAGGACGATTACATTCCCGATGAAAATATGATTCCAGATGCTTCGGCCTGTTTTTTCTGAGACATAAATCGATATGAAGTCCGTGCCACCGCTGGTTGCTCCTGCCAAAAGGCACAAGCTGATTGCAGTTCCGTTTACGATACCGCCAAAAATAGTGCAGAGCAGGATGTCATTCGTGACATCGAGGCCTGGGATAATGTCCGTGAAGAAGCCGACTGAAATTATTGACCAAATCGAAAGAATTGTGAATTTTTTACCGACATATTTGAAACAAATTATTGCCGGAACGATATTCAAACCCCAGTAAAAGACTGCGAATGGAATTTTAATTCCGAAGAATTTTGAGAAAATTTCCTGCAAAAGAAGCGTGATTCCTGTGAAACCGCCAGGCAAAAGACCTGCCGTGTGTACGAAGGTGTTGAGATTCAACGCCATGAGAATAGAGCCGATTGTCACAAGAATAAATCGAAGAAATGTCTTCATATATTAAAGTTTGTCACGCAGGTGAGATTTTGTCAAATAGGTTAAAGAATCAATTCATAAGCATTGAAATCAGTCTCATACAGGTGTGCTGCACCTTTGTATTGGAAGTTAAGGCTTTGATAGAGTTTGTTTGCTGGTGTGTGTTTTTTATCTGCAAGCAGGCGAAGTGACTGATAGCCTCTTTGTTTTGCCACTTGAATCAACTTATGCATTATTTTTTTCCCATATCCTTTGCCCTGTAGTTGTGGAGCAATACAAATGCGGGCTGGAACGCCAGATTTTACTTGTGTCCAATTCAAAGGTTCGTTATCAAGATCATCAGTGTCCATCAATGAAAATAAAGCGATTGGTTTTTCGCCAGAATAAACTATATAAAGATAGTTATGTTCCATATCGTAGTTGATTATTTCATCATTAGGATAATCATCAGTCCAATCACATGAACCTGAAGATCTGCCAAACGTTCTGGCTTCATTATAAATCGTTTTGATTATGTCCACATCTGAGATACTAGCTATTTTTGCTATAATATTTTCCATATTGCAACCTTCGCCAGCTGTCCTTTGGAAATATGTATTCTGGTGTTTCTGCTGGCATTCTAAAATCTTCTTCATGATACCACGGATCGTTTACACGCTTGGGATTTTTAATCACATAAAAATCCGTTGCGGACGAATTGCTTTGTGCGAGAAGATAAGCTTTTTCACCAGTTTCTGTATTCCTGCAAATATCCACGACCATACAAATAAAAGTAGGTTTACTCAAATCAAAAAGAATGTCTCCGATTTGCACTTTATTTTGCTCAATCGGCTCTGATTCATATTCCATCATTGAAAGCGGGCTTGTGTGTGCAAAGACATTTTTGAGATATGCCCGGAAGAACTGGTCTTTTTCGCTTTTACTGACTGATTTTTCGTATTTTGTCCATTTTTTTAAGTCTCTGGCAACTTCCGTTCGTAAGTTACGCTTTCTAATACAATCGGAAAGCCAATCTGTCCATTTACAAATCTCGCCATTTGTCAGATGAAAGGAGATTTTTTCTTCTTGCCCTGAAGTGTAAAGATATTCTGCATAAAGTCTAACTATCGATTGTGAGTGTTTTTGCAAATCGTTTTCAATCGGCATGTCAAAAATACACGCATGAGTGTCCTGATTTGACTTTTCGTTTCCATTAAATAAATGAATTGGGCTTCCAGATTCCTTTAACGGATAAGTTCGTAGGTATTCGGCAAAACTTTTCGGCTTGATTTTGATTCTTTTGAATTTCGGCGGAACTTGGATTCGTTCGACGATGGTTTTTCCTTCTTCCCGTACAAGCTGCAATGAATGTGTGTGCGGAAAGGCAGGGGTGAGATAAAGAAGGAAGGCAATCATTGCAAGAGTTTTAGTCACGTTCAGACGGCAGTCCAAAATATTCCTAAAACTCTGCAATGTAAAAGTTTTTTTCATATTCAAAGATTATACCTTGAATTGATCAATTTGCGTACCGATTTGCTCGATAGAATTCTTCATTTTTCCAGCGATTTCGGAAAGGGCTGCGCCTGTCTCGTTGATTTTCTTTGCACCTACAGCCATTTCTTCCATGCTGGCCTTCATTACGGTTGTGGCGTTCTGAAGGTTGCGGACTTCATCAAGAATCTGCTTGTTTCCGATAGACATTTCTTCGGAAGCCGTGCGGACTTCAATTGTGCTGTCGTTCATTGACTGGAGAGAAGAGGTGATTTGTTTTGAACCTTCTTGCTGCTCTTCCATTGCGCTCTTAATTTGGCGAACGAGCTGGTCTGTTTCATGGATTTTTTCGGCAACAGTATTGAATGCCTCGCTAGATTCCTGTGAAGCCTGGACAACGGAATTGATTGATTCCTTGATGCTTGAAAGCTGGTCGCCGATTGTCTTTGACTGAATTG
>CACZYY010000118.1 GCA_902785455.1 uncultured Spirochaetaceae bacterium | reverse complement strand
CGGTATTTTCCGTGAGCTTTGATTTCAGCTTCGGTTCCGTACTGGCGCAAATCTTCTACAGAATAAACTTCGGCCTTGATGAAGCCTTTTTCAAAATCTGTATGGATAACACCAGCTGCCTGCGGAGCTTTGTCGCCTTCGTGGATTGTCCATGCACGGCACTCATCCGGGCCGCCTGTGAAGAATGTTCGCAATCCCATGAGATGATAAGCTGCGCGAGCCAAAACTGTAAGACCGCTTTCTTTGAGCCCGACGCTCTCCATGAAGTCCTTGCGGTCTGCCTCGTCTTTGATGTCGGCAAGGTCTGCTTCGAATTTACCGCAGATTACGATGACTTCACTCTTTTCCTCTGCTGCAATTTTTTTGACCTGCTCGACATATTTATTTGTGCCCTCAGCGATTGTGTCCTCATCAATGTTGCACACGAAAAGCTGTGGTTTAATTGTAAGAAGGTGAAGGTCGTAAATTCCTTCCATTTCTTCTTCTGTTAAATCAGCCTGGCGGGCACATTTTCCATCCTGGAGCAAAGGCAAGATTTTGTCGACTGCGCTTCGGTAGCCGGCGAATTTCTTTTCTTCGGCCTTGCCCATTGCACGAATCTGGCGGGTAACTTTGTCCTCGCGTTTTGTAATCGTGTCGATGTCTGCCTGACAAAGTTCATAGTTAATAGTAAGAATATCGCTCTCAGGATCAATTGAAGCGTCTGTTTTGGCATCTTCACGAACGTGCTGGATGTCAGGATTATCAAAGCATCGTACAACGTGAGCGATTACGCTTGTTTCGCGGATGTTTGCAAGGAACTGGTTGCCCAGTCCTTCACCTTTTGACGCACCCTTAATCAAGCCCGCAATATCAACGAAGTCAACTGTTGCGGCAATTTTCTTTTTTGGCTGGAAAACGCTTGCCATAAAATCAAGGCGTTCATCTGGAAGCTCAACAACACCAACATTTGGATCAATAGTACAGAAAGGGTAATTCTCAGCAGGTGCCGGAGATTTTGTCAAAGCAGAAAAAATAGTAGACTTTCCGACATTAGGAAGTCCAACGATACCACAAGTTAATTTCATTATGATTCCTCGAAATGATTATAATAGAAAGATTTTAGCACAAATCAAAATGTGACACAATGACAAAAAAAATCCCGCATTTCCTAAAAGAAACGCAGGATTTTGTAAATAACTCACAGAGGACACAGAGTTCACAGAGAGATTTCAGATTCAAGAAAAATGCTCAATCTGAAGAAAGCTCTCTGTGGTCTCTTTAGCTCTGTGAGGAATTTTATTTATGCTTTTGTGATAAGCAATGTCTTGGTGTCAAGCTTGAGGCCTGACTCAACATTCTTTTTGTCGTGGATTTTGAGAACATCAACTGCGACAGCATCTGTCTTCTGGTTCAAGTGAACGATTGCAGAGAAGTAGCCTTCGAGGTTTGCAGGAACAGAATCAGTGAGCTTGTCACCCTCTGCTGTAGAAGCACCCCAAACTGTTACGTTCTCTTTCTTTGCGTATTCAGAAACAGCCTTTACGTCGTCCTCAGAGACTTTTGCGAAGTCGATACCATCGAGGATAACTCCTGCGACTGCGATTCCGCCAGCTTTGAGAGCGTTGAGTGTATTAACAACTTTTGAAAGAGAGAAGTTGTCGAGAGAGAAGTTGAGGATTGTTCGTTTTGAAACGATTGATTCCTTAAGCTCTGCTGCGTTTCCAACATTCTTCTTTTTTGCAAGCTCTGTGAAAATTCCATCGTACCATGAAATAACGTTTGAAGAGTGAAGGTCAAATGTTACGTGTACGAGCTGTTTATCCTGCAAAAGTGTATCCATACCGAACTGAACGAGAACGGATGTTTTGCCCAAACCCTTCTTTGATGTTACGAGACCGATTTCACCGGCCTTCAAGCCGCCTTCTGTAGCAGCGTCAAAAAGACGAATTGTGCTTTTGTCATAAAGATCCTGTTTAACCATAATTAACTCCTTAGATAATTCTGTTTTAGAAAAAGTGTTGCATAAAGGCAACTAATTCATAAGTTTCTGCCAACGGCAAAAAACTGGACGTGATAAATTACGTAGGATTAGTTTTTATCATCCTCCTTTGCCTTAAACTCTCTTTAATTTATTATAGCACGACTTTAAAAAAAAAGGAAACTGATTTTTCAGTTTCCTTTCGCCATTGAAAGCATAATTATTTAGGTTGCGAGTTTTCTGAAAGAAAACTCGGCGGAATAAAAAGCACTTCATTTTAATGGAGTGCTTTTTATGACCTATTTCTGTGCTGCTTTTCGCTCTTCCTGATACTTTTTGATGAGCTCGTCTGCAACATTGTTTGGAACTCGTCCGTATTTAAGGAATTCCATTGTGAATTCTGCTTTACCCTGTGTTGAAGAACGCAAGATTGTAGAGAAGCCGAACATTTCTGAAAGTGGAACTTCAGCGTTAACTACAGACATGTTGTTCTCATCAGTAGACTCAAGAATTACACCACGGCGCTGGTTGATAAGACCGAACATATTACCCTGGAATTCTGTAGGTCCTTCGATAGAAACCTTCATGATTGGCTCGAGGATAACTGGCTTTGCCTTCTCATAAGCTTCGCGGAATGCACCAATAGCTGCAGTCTGGAATGCGATGTCTGAAGAGTCAACTGGGTGATACTGACCATCGTTGATTGTACATTTGATACCAACAACAGGAGCACCGATGAGTGAACCCTTTTCCATTGCACGTTTGAAACCTTTGTCACAAGATGGGATGTATTCGTTAGGAATAGCACCACCCTTGATTGCGTCTACGAACTCGTAGTCTTTGTCAGCCAATGGCTCCATGAATCCGGCAACACGACCGTACTGACCAGAACCACCAGTCTGTTTTTTGTGTGTGTAGTTGAATGAAGCCTGTGTTGTGATAGACTCGCGGTAAGCTACTTTTGGTGGAGTAACTTCAACTTCACATTTGTATTCTCGCTTCATGCGTTCAACGTATACGGCAAGGTGAAGCTCACCCATACCTTTAATGATTGTCTCGTTAGACTCTGGATCAAGCTCTGTCTGGAATGTCGGGTCTTCTTTTGTGAAGCGGTTAAGAGCTTTAGCAAAGTTAGCTGCCATTGACTTGTCCTTTGGTTTAACAGCCTGTGAGATAACAGGTGTTGGAACGAACATAGAAGTCATAGCAACGTTGATGCCTTCGCCACAGAATGTATCGCCAGAAGCACAGTCAACACCGAACAAAGCACAAATATCGCCTGGTTCGCCGACTGAAATATCTTCCATTGCAGCAGAGTTCATGCGGACAAGACGACCGACCTTGAATCTCTTCTTTGTGCGGACGTTTGTAAGTTCTGCGCCTTTTGGCAAGCGTCCCTGGTAGATACGGATGTATGTGAGCTGACCGAACTGGCCGTCATCAAGTTTGAATGCAAGTGCAACACATGGCTTGTCCGGAACGTTGAAGAGCTCAACCTGCTCTTCGTTTTTGTCGAGGTCGAGACCATAGTTGTGAACTTCTGTTGGGTTTGGCAAGTAGCGCTCAACACCGTCGAGAAGTGGCTGGATACCCTTGTTAACGTGAGCTGAACCACAGAATACGCCGACGAACTGCTCTGAGAGTGTACCAGCGCGGATAGCTTTGATAACCTGTTCTTCTGTAGGCTCTTTTTCCTCAAGAAGAAGCTCCATGAGCTCGTCATCGAAGTTTGATACAGCGTCAAGAAGTTCTGCGCGGTATTTAGCTGCGTCGTCTTTCATGTTTGCAGGGATTTCTGCAACACGTACGTTTTCACCGTTCTCGCCGTCGAAATAGATAGCCTTCATGCCAACCAAGTCAACAACGCCTTCGAGTTTGTCTTCAAGACCGATTGGAAGCTCAACCATGTGAGAGTTGAGGCCGAGTTTGTCACGAAGCTGGTGGCATACGCGGATTGGGTTTGCACCCTGGCGGTCACATTTGTTTACGAATGCGATTCGAGGTACATGATAGCGTTTGAGCTGGCGGTCAACAGTGATAGACTGAGACTGAACACCTGCAACAGCACAAAGAATCATGATAGCACCGTCAAGAACGCGGAGTGAGCGTTCTACTTCGACTGTGAAGTCTACGTGTCCCGGTGTGTCGATAAGGTTGATAGTGATGTCCTTCCACTGAACCTGTGTAGCTGCTGACTGAATTGTGATACCGCGCTCGCGCTCCAATTCCATGTTGTCCATTACAGCACCAACACCGTCCTTACCACGAACTTCGTGAATCGCATGAATCTTGTTACAATAGAACAAGATGCGTTCTGATGTGGTAGTCTTACCAGAGTCAATGTGGGCACTGATACCGATATTACGTACTTTAAATATCAAAAGCCATATTGTTTACCTCTCAAAAAAAAATTTCCAAGTATTGTAGAATTATAGAATTATATAAGAAATCCGAGCCTTGTTCAATACTTTTTGAGGGGGAAGTCTCCCTGGGGAGCCGGTCGCCGTGGCGAAGAAACCTGTGATATGACTTCCTGGACGATTCTCGGTGAAGAATGTGCCTGAACCGCGCGCCGCTACCCCTTCTGCTGGCTCAATAGCCACCCGCAACGCCGGCTAAAACGGTACGATAACAGCCAGTTTAATCGAGGATCGGAAAAACTTCTTTCTCACAGAATAAGTCATTCCTGCATTAAATTCACCCGCGCACCTTGAGTCGTCCTTCAGCGTCACATCGATTCCTGTTTGAGCCGTAAGATTTGCTTTTGGAACAGCAATTTTGACGTTTGCGGCATAACCGGCCTTTTCCGCCGTGTTTTTCGACTCAGACGGATAATTTGTCCAGCTTCCTGAAAACGAGATTTTTGATACCTTTCCTGCAAATGAACCTGAAATTGCGTAAGATAAGTATTCTCCCGGTCTTGCTGATTTTGTCGGAGGCTCTCCTGTCAAAAGAATGTTCGCGTGTGTCCAGTCGAATCTTAAATTAAAAAATTTGCTCTCGTAGCTCATTGCCGCTCTCAGTTTTGCCGTGTTCAGCTGTACCGGCGTATTTGTGGTCGTAACCTTCCAATTTTCAAGGGCCGAAAAACCGAATCGAACAGAAGATAAGTTCTCACTATTTAGCAAAAATAAAATCTGCGGGTTCACGCTCGCCTGTTCGACAATCCTGCAAACCTGGCCAGAGCCACTGATCAACGGGGCGACTTTCGGCGAATCTTTAGTGGTCGGAATTGCAAAATATGAGAAATTTAAAAGCAAATTACTGAAACTTGTGCGCCCGTCAATCCTGAACCAAAACGGATTCACATCATAAGGACTTTCCTGGATCCCCGAAAAGAAATTAATTTTAAAAAGAGGGGAGTGAAAGCAGAGTTCTCCAAGTCCGGAATAAAAATACCCTTCCTCAAAACCGGCGTTATTCTTGTCCAGAATTTTCGAGCGTCCTTCAATACTGTATCGCCCGCCAGAAATTGCTGACTGCAAAAAAACACAACGGCTTAGAGGCAATTTTGCAGAAATCAGAGCCGATCCTTCTTTTTCTTCGGTCACAAAAGTTTCTGCGCTAAACTGGACCGGGAACATCTTTTCCAGACTTTTCACGCAGATTGAATATGAAACAGGCTGCGAGTTTGAGGTCAAACTTGTGAGGCTTGCCCCGATTCCTGTTGAGAAAGCAAATGATTTTGCCAGCGGATTAGCCGTCGTAGGCGGAGACGGGTTTTTGAGTTTTGAGACTGATTTCGAGTAAGAATTATGCCCGATTTTTATCGTTGTCGGAAAATTCTTCTTAAACAGAAAAAATCCAGCTCCGAGCCGCGGATTATCAAAAAAATCCAGTTTTTCCCGAATATTTTCTGAAGAGCGAATTTCATCAAATTCCGTTTTTGGAAGTGTGACAAATCCCCGGAAATCTGCATCACGGAACGAAAGTCTAAGTCCCGTATTTCCTGAAACTGTCTTTTCCCTGTCATTCTCATTTGGAATCGTAAAGTTTGCCGCCGTCTTCAATTCCGCGAAATTAAAAAATTCATCGGCATGAGAAAAATTTACCGAAGCCATCAAAATACAGAAAAAAAATCTGCGTCCCAGCGAAAATTTTTCGCATAAATCCAATAACTTTTTCATGCAAATTTATAGGATTTAAAAATCGATTTTCGGCAACGCAGAATGAAAAAAGTCAGAAAATTACAAAAAAAAATGCAGGGGAGCCTTAAAAACTTCCTCTGCACTTTAGTGATTGTCAAAAAAAATCTGCCAGCAGTTAGTTGATTGATGTATTTACAATTACGCTTTTTGAGCTGGCGAATTTATCAATCATGCCGATTCGTGTCTGCCAGTATTCAGCCTCACTTTTTGTAACATAAGGACCGACTCGAACACGGTAGAAAGTTTTTCCGTTTGAATCAGTGAATGTGAACACTTCGCTTGGAATCTTGTTTGATTCAAGTGTTGTTCGTGCTTCATCAGCATTTCGTTTGCTTGTGTAAGCAGCAGCCTGAACCCAGAATGAATCCGGAGTTTTTTTAGCAGCAGCCGCAACTTTTTTTGCTGCAGCGGCTTTTGTCTCTGTAGTCTTTGCAACTGCAGCTTTGCTTGAAGAAGTTTTTGCTTTCGGTGTTTCTTTCTTTGCGACGGCTTTTTTTGTGCTTGGAGCCGGAGCGTAGTAGTTTTCAGCAACCGGGGCCGGCTCTTCGTAAGTTTTTTTCTCAACCTGACGATTTGTATTAATCTGATTTGCTGTCATCTCGTTTTTTGCAACGATGCCGTTTCCTGATGATGCTTTGAGCGAATTCAAGTCGATTGTTGTTGTTTCGTTTGAATAAACTGTTGCGTTATCTGAAATTACAGTGAGCTTGTCAGCGTGGAGAGTATTGTCAGCCTGCGCAATTTTCTGAGTATCGTTTACGTTATCAAATGCAGTGAATGGAGACGGAGTGAGAGCGGAAGTCTGGTCAGCAGGAGCCGTTGTTTCTGTTGTGAAAGCCAGAGTGTTCTCTGGAACTGATACTTCGCCCTGTTTTGTAGAACTAATCCATCCTGAAGCCGGATCAAAGCCTGCCTGAACGCCTGCTGGCTGATGCAATGAAGGCGAATAAAGAATCAAGGCTGCGCCAACTACTGCGAGCAAAAAGATACCAGCCGCAGCGACAATCCATAAAGTTCTTTTCTGTTCCATAATTAAATCCTCTTTTAAGTAAGTTTTTATTCTTACGAATTCAATATCGGATTTTCAGAAAAAATGTTTAGTTTTTAATTAGTTCAATTGGAATGTCGAGCTTTTTCGCGGCGTTTTTATACTCTTTGAAAAGATTTTTCTGGCTTTTAAAGCGTGCAAGAATCTGTCGAAGCGGCATTTTGTCCCGCCTTTTTGCGCGCATGAGCCTTTTGAAAAAATTAGCTTTTACGAAAAGAATTTTCTCGCATTTTGAAAAAAGTTCTGGGGTTTTGAAAAGAACCGTCGCATTCAAAATGACTGATTTTTCGCGATTTTCTTCTATATATTGTGTTGTAATCTGAGTGATTTTTGGGTAAACAATTGCCTCCTGCCGTGAAAGTAATTCCTTATCAGAAAAGACAATCTGCCCCAGGGCCCGCCTGTTGAGCGAGCCGTCCGCATTCAAAAGAGAAATCCCGCGATTTTTTGCTTCCTCTCCAAAAGCTGCAAGAATTTGAGGCGTGCAAAGAGAAATCGCTTCGTGAGCAGTTTTGTCCAAGTCCAGTGAGACAAAGCCCTGCTTTTCCAGCTGCGAGCAAATAAAATTCTTACCCGCAGCCATCTGCCCTGTAACGCAAATTATCAATGGAATTTCCCCCAGTTTTTATCACATTCAATTGAAACTCGGAGAGGTACGTTCAGTTTGACCGCATGTTCCATCTTGTCTCGAATCAGCGCGATTGCATCCGAAATTGATTTTTCGTCGTCATCACATTCAAAAATCAGCTCGTCATGAACCTGGAGCAGAAGTTTTGCCTTGCTTCCCGTTGCTTTAAGGGCTTCGCACACATCAATCATTGCCTTTTTAACGATGTCTGCTGCACTTCCCTGAATCGGAGAATTTTTTGCGACTCGGACCGCACCTTCTTTTTCCATTTTGTTTTTGCTGTTGATTGCGAGAATTTTTCGTTTTCGGCCACAAATTGTTTTGATGAAGCCGTTTTCTTCCGCATGATGTACGTTTTCGTCGAAGAAAGCTTTTACGCCAGAATAAACCGCAAAATAATTGTCGATAAAATCTTTTGCCTGACCACGGCTTATTTCCAAATCTTTTGCCAGCGAGAACGCGCCCATTCCGTACATGAGGCCAAAATTGAGCGTTTTCGCACTTCTTCGCATTTCCGGAGTAACATCATTCATTGAAACTCCATAAATCAGGCTTGCAGTGGATTTGTGAACATCAACTTCATTTTCAAAGGCCGTGCAAAGATTTTTGTCGCCGCTCAAATGTGCCAGAACTACAAGTTCAATCTGCGCGTAGTCCGCCGAAATCAGAACTTTGCCCTGTTCTGCCGTGAAAGCCGTTCGGATTCTGCGGCCTTCTTCGCTTCGTACTGGAATGTTCTGCAAATTCGGGTCTTTTGAAGAAAGCCTGCCTGTCGCCGTTCCAGTCTGCATGAAACTTGTGTGAACGCGACCGTCAGAATCAGCCTGAGCCGGGAGTGTTTCGATATAAGTCGAAAGAAGTTTTGCTTTTGCGCGATATTCAAGCACTTTCGCCGGCAGCGGATCAAGTTCCGAAAGTTCTTCAAGCACGCTTGTGTCCGTTGAGTAGCCCGTCCGTGTTTTTTTGCCGGTCGGAAGCTTTTTTTCTTCAAAGAGGACTGTACCGAGCTGTTTCGGCGATGCGATGTTGAATTCGTGACCTGCCAGCCCGTGAATTTCTTTCTCAAGGTTCTCAATCTGCTTTTTTAGCTCCACCGCGTAATCAGCGAGATAGTTTGAGTCGATATGGATTCCGTTCATTTCCATAAGCGCGAGAATTGGCAGAACTTTCATTTCCATTCCGAAGAAAAGCTCGTGCATGTTTTCATCTTTCAGCCGTGCTTCAAAAATATTCCACAGCTGGAGCGTAAAATCTGAGTCTTCGCTGGAATATTTTGCCGCAGTTTCAAGCGGAACGTCCGCAAAAGTCTTGCCTTTCGGAACAATTTCTTCAAATTCAGTTCCTTTGAGGTGCAAATGCGTTTCCGAAAGATATTCGAGCGAATAAGCTGACTTGCCGCTCCTGTCACTTTCCAAAAGCCATGCCGCAATCATCGTGTCAGCAATTTTTGCAACAGCACGACCGTTTTCTTTGCAATCCGGGCATCCAACCCAGTCTTCAATTTTCAAAAATCCCTGCGCTTCAAGCACTTTCAAGTCAAACTTTGCATTGTGAAGCACAATCGTGCATTTCGGCTCATAAAAAAGCCTTTTGATTTGCTCCAGCGCATCTTTTTTTGCAATTCCGACCGGCTCCGAGAACAAATCCCCGGCTCCATTTGAGACAGGAACATAAACGCCGCTCCCTTTTTCATAAGAAATTGAGAATCCGAGAAGATTTGCGCTGCTCGTATCAAGCGAGTCTGTCTCCGTGTCAAATGCGAATACCGGATTTTCTGATTCGAGAATTTTATCAATATATGAAGAAAGCTCAGCTGAGTCCGTAATCGCACGATAATTTCCATTGTTCAGCGAAATTGCTGTCATTGCAGGACTTTCGGAGTCCAGAGTCGAAGCCGTCTCAGCTTGAACTGAATCTTTTTGAGGTTTTCCGGATTTTTCTGCATTTTTCTCGGAAGATGCGAACAATTCGCCAAACTCAGACGCGCCTTGACCTGCGTTTGCCGAAATTCCCGCCTCAGTTCTGTAATCCCGCGCAATCGCACGAATTTCGAGAGCCGCCATTTTTTCTGCCGCCGCCGCAAAATCAAGTTCGGTCGTACAGCATGCATCAACATCACACAAATCTGGAACATCAGTGCAAAGCGTAATCAGTTTTTTTGAAAAGAAAGCATTTTCCCGGTCCGAGCGGATTTTTTCACCGAGCGCACCTTTGATTTCACCAGCATGTTCATAAATTCCTTCCAGAGTCCCATATTCAGAAAGCAGTTTGACGGCAGTTTTCTGGCCGACGCCCTTAACGCCAGGAACATTGTCCGCCGTGTCTCCCATCAGTGAAAGCAAATCGAGCAGTTTTGATGCAGGCACTCCCCAGTCGTTTTCAACACCGGCTTCATCAAGCTCAGCCCAAATCTGGCTTTTATCCGGTTTCATGCAGTGAATATGCGAATTCGTGAGCTGCTGTAAATCTTTGTCCGCGCTCAGAATCACACAATGTCGTCCGGCAGCCTCACATTTTTTTGCAAGTGTCGCGATAACGTCGTCTGCCTCGTAGCCGTCACGTCGGATCACACGAATTCCAAGGGTTTCCAAAATATCTTCTATCCATGGAATCTGTGCGTGCAGGTCTTCGGGAGTTTTCGGACGGGTCGCCTTGTACTCGGTATACATTTCATGCCTGAAAGTCGGTGTTTTTGAATCCATCGCCGCAACCATGTATTTTGGCGTATAATTTTTCAATATAGTAAGCAGGTTCCTGAAAAAGCCGAATACAGCCGAAATATTTTCTCCGCGCGAGTTTGTGAGCGGCCTCGAAATAAAAGCAAAATACTCGCGGTAAATCAGTCCGTAAGAATCCAGAACAAAAAGTGTATCGTTATCAATAAAATTTCCCATAAATAAAGTATAAAGTTTTTTACGGCGCAAATCCACCGGCTGCCGCTGTTGCGCCGCTCGGTAGCCCTCGGTGCCCGCACGCGGGCACTGGCCGAAGGCCACGGCTCCATAGCG
>CACZYY010000117.1 GCA_902785455.1 uncultured Spirochaetaceae bacterium | reverse complement strand
GCCGGATGGAAGTTCTCAAACTTTAAGGACGGTGTTTTCGGTGAATATTTCCATGTAAATGATGCCGATGCAAACCTTGCTTTCCTTCCTGATTCAATCACCCCGGAAGAAGCTTGTATGCTTTCTGACATGGTTCCAACTGGATTCCATGGCGTTGAGCTTGCAGACGTTCAGTTTGGTGATACTGTCCTCGTAAATGGAATTGGTCCTGTAGGCCTTATGTCTGTTGCTGGTGCAAACTTGCGCGGTGCTTCCCGCATTATTTGTGTTGGTACTCGCCCTGCTTGCCGTGAAGCTGCAAAGAAATACGGTGCTACAGATTTCATCAGCTACAAAGAAGGCCCGATTGACCAGCAGGTTATGGAGCTTACAAAAGGCGCTGGTGTAGATAAAGTTGTCGTTGCCGGCGGTGGCGTTGAGTCATTCGAGGCTATGATTAAGGCTCTCAAACCGGGCGGAAAGATTGGTAACGTAAACTACCTCGGTTCCGGCGACTTCGTAACAATTCCTCGCGTAGAGTGGGGATGCGGTATGGGCCACAAGCAGATTGTCGGCGGTCTTATGCCAGGCGGTCGATTGCGATTGCAGAAGCTCGCGAGCCTCGTAGAATGTGGTAAGCTCAATGTAAAACATCTTATCACACACCGCTTCGAAGGCTTTGAGAAGGTTGAAGACGCCCTCATGCTCATGAAGGACAAACCAGCCGACTTGATTAAGCCAGTCGTAAAAATTTCTGACTAAAATCTAATGCCGGGCTTTATGCCCGGCGTTTCCTTTATTTAAGAATATGAAAATACTAGTTGTATCTGGATTTTTGGGGGCGGGGAAGACCACTTTTATCAAAACTCTTTCAAACAAAATTGACAAAAAAATCGCCGTGCTTGAAAACGATTATGCGGCGGTGAACATTGACGAGGACATTCTTAAAAATCAGACTGATTTGAGCGTGTGGGAGCAGACCGAAAAATGCATCTGCTGTACAGGTAAGTCCGACTTTGCGATGGACATTCTTACTATTTCAAACACGCTGAACCCTGATTTCCTTATCGTTGAGCCTACGGGCGTGGGCTATCTTTCAAAAGTTGTCGCGAATATCCAGAAAATCGAATACGAGCAGATTTCTCTTTTGTCGCCTGTCACTGTGGTTGATCCTTCTGCTTTTGCTAACTGCATTAAAAATTACGGAGACTTGTACCGCGACCACATAAAATTTGCGGGCACCGTCGTCCTTTCAAAATGTGACCTTCATCTGGATTCCCTTGCCCTTGAGGAAACCGTTTCCAAAATAAAGGAACTCAATCCTTCTGCCCGGATTATCCAGACCCACTACGCATGTCAGGGCGAGGAATTCTGGCAGGGTCTTTTCAGAAAGAATCTTGACGGCACGGTTGAGATTACGCCACAGAGCGAGGATGGACTGTCTGAGGCTGAACAGGGAACGGAATTTGAAAGCCTTAGCATTGAGGACTCCGAAATTCCTTCGGCTGGCAGGCTTGTCGCCTTCATGGAAAATTTGATTCGTTCCCGCTACGGAAAAATCGTGCGAATCAAGGGAACTGTTAAATGCGCTGGCGAGCTTTTGCGCGTGGATTTTGCAGGTGACAAATATTTTATCGAAGGTGCGGAAGAATCGTCGCGGAATTGCCTGGTTGTTATCGGAAAAGACTTGGATTCCTATTCAATTAAGAAACGCCTGGAGAGCAAAAAAGGCGAGAAGATTCCGGGGCATGGGCTGCAAAATCTGAGGTGATTAAATGTGATGTGGTGCCTGCTCTTTTTCGAACGCGCTTCAAAAAATAAAATTTGACGGCAACCGATTGCTGAATTATACTAATTGATGACTTAATAGTTAAAAAATAAGTCTGCATTACAAAAGGAGGTACATTGTGCAAAGATTTACTTTGCCTCGTGACTTGTATCACGGAAAGGGAGCGCTTGAGGCACTCAAATCACTCAAAGGTAAGAAGGCTGTCATCTGTGTTGGTGGCGGTTCTATGAAAAAATTCGGGTTCCTTGACCGTGCCGAAAAGTATCTTAAAGAAGCCGGAATGGAAGTCATGCTCATCGACGGAATCGAGCCAGACCCATCAGTAACAACCGTTATGAACGGTGCAAAAAAAATGCTCGAATTCCAGCCTGACTGGATCGTTGCTATTGGCGGCGGTTCTCCAATCGATGCTGCAAAGGCTATGTGGATTAAATACGAGTATCCTGACAGCACTTTCGAGGATATGTGCAAGGTATTCGGTATTCCAGAGCTTCGCAAAAAGGCTCATTTCTGTGCTGTTTCTTCAACTTCTGGTACTGCTACAGAGGTTACAGCATTCTCAATCATCACTGACTACGACAAAGGTATCAAATATCCAATCGCAGATTTCGAAATCACTCCAGATGTAGCAATCGTTGACCCGGAGCTTGCAGAGACAATGCCTCAGAAGCTCGTTGCCCACACTGGTATGGACGCAATCACTCATGCAATCGAGGCTTATGTTTCAACTGCAAACTGCAACTACACAGATCCTCTCGCTTTGCACGCAATCAAAATGATTCAGGCTGATCTGGTCAAATCATACAACGGCGACATGGCTGCCCGCGACAGAATGCACGACGCTCAGTGTCTGGCTGGTATGGCTTTCTCAAACGCTTTGCTCGGTATCGTTCACTCAATGGCTCACAAAACTGGTGCTGCATTTGAGGACGTTGGCGGATTGCACGCTCACATCATTCACGGTGCTGCAAACGCAATGTACTTGCCAAAAGTCATCGCTTTCAACGCCAAAGACCCCACGGCTGCAAAACGCTATGCCGTTATCGCTGACTTCATGGGATTGGGCGGCTCTTCTGAGAAAGAAAAAATCGCTAACCTCATCAAGTATCTTCGCGGCATGAACGACGACCTTAAGATTCCACACTCAATCGGAACTTACGGCGCAGACAGCTATCCTTGCGAAAAAGGCTTCGTTCCAGAGGACATCTTCCTCAAACGCCTGCCAGAAATCGCAAAGAACGCAATTGCCGATGCTTGTACCGGCTCAAACCCACGCCAGCCAACTCAGGAAGAAATGGAAAAACTCCTCAAGTGCTGTTACTACGACACAGAAGTTGATTTCTAATTATTAGGGTGTGACCGCCGCTTAACAGCGGCGGTCGTGCTTTCCGTGGTTCCGTGCTAACCGCACTCCATTCCTTCGCTTCGCTGCGGAACTGCTTCGCAGCCACGAAATATGCTATAATTTCCGCATGAACATCATTGTTTCAAAAAGCAGGTTGTCGGGAGCAATCACTGTTCCTGGTTCAAAATCTCATACTATTCGTGCGCTTTTGCTGGCCACAATTGCAGAAGGCACTTCTCATATCAAAAATCCTTTGCCTAGCGCGGACTGTCTTTCTACGGCGGCGGCAGTTCCTTTGATTGGTTCAAAAATCGACCTCAATCTTTCTACTGAGGGTGAGCCGGGCACGGAATGGATTGTTGATGGAGCCGGCAAAAATCTTCATCTTCCTGATGATGTCGTGAACGTGGGCGATTCCGGCTCTCTTTTGTATTTTTTGACCCCGATTGCAGCCTGCTTTGAGGGCACATCGGTCTTTACCGGAGACGCGAGCATTCGAAAACGTCCTGTCCTTCATGTTGTGGACGCTCTCAATCAGCTGGGAGCAAAATGTTTTGTCACTCGTCCAGGCTCAAACGGCTGTCCTCTGGTCATTACAGGCTCAATCAAAAAAGGCGGCACTGTCCGCACTCCTGGCGAAATCTCAAGTCAGTATATTTCTGGGCTTATGATGGCAGGAATCCTCACAGACAATCCTGTCAAACTTGAGCTTTCAAATCCAAAAGAAACTCCGTATCTCACAATGACCCAAAAGTGGCTTGAAAAGGTTGGGGTTGAATGTTCGGTTTCCGAGGATTTCAAGCATATTGAAGTCACTCCGTGCAAGTCTTTCAAAGGCTTTGACGTTACGATTCCTAGCGACTGGGAGGGCGTTGCATTCCCGTTGATTGCGGCACTTATAACCGATAGCAAAATCACGATTGAGAACGTTGATTCCAGCGGAACTCAGGGCGATGATGCGATTGTCGAGATTTTGCAGTCAATCGGCGGTGATATTATATGGAAGAAAGATGAAGAAACTTTGACTGTTGCAGGCGGAAAGTGTTCCAAAGACGGAATAGGCCGGCTTTCTACAGAGAATTTGCCGAACGGTGAGCTTCATGTCAACATTTCCGGTTTCCCGGATGCGGTTTGTGCTATTTCTGCAATCGCATGTTTTACCGAGGGCACTGTTGTCATCGAAGATGCCGCAGTTTGCCGTCGAAAGGAAACCGACCGTCTCAAAGTGCTCAATGTAGAGCTTTCAAAACTCGGTGCTGAGATTGAAGAACGTGAAGATTCTTTGATTATTCACGGTCACTCGCCAGTCTTAAAGGACGGCTCTCCAAATCCTGCTTTCAAAATGCACGGCGGAATCTGCGAAAGCTACGACGATCACCGTATGGCAATGTCACTTGCCTGTCTGGGGTTGGGCTTGTCGGAGACAGGAAATCTTATTATAAATGACGCGGAATGTTGCTCGGTGAGCTTCCCGCATTTTTATGATGTAATGAATAAAATCGGAGCAAACTACAAAGAAGAGGTGTAAAAATGACAGACATCGAAATTGCACAGAAGAACAAGATGATTCCAATCACGGAAGTAGCTAGCAAAATCGGAATCACCGAAGACAATCTTGAAATGTACGGAAAATACAAGGCCAAGCTCACTATGGAAGAGCTTCGTGCTTTGCAGAAAAAGGCTGCCGAGCCAAAAAATCGCGGCAAATTGATTTTGACTACCGCGCTCACACCAACTCCTGCCGGCGAGGGCAAGTCAACTGTCTCAATCGCACTTGGTGACGGACTCAACAAAATCGGCAAAAAAGCTGTTATCGCTCTCCGCGAGCCTTCTCTTGGTCCTTGCTTTGGCGTAAAGGGTGGTGCCTGTGGCGGCGGATATGCACAGATTGTTCCGATGGAAGACATCAACCTTCACTTTACCGGCGACATTCATGCAATTTCAATCGCAAACAACTTGATTGCGGCTCTTATCGACAACCATATCAAGCAGGGCAATCAGCTTGGAATCGACCCGCGCACAATCTCATGGAAACGATGCGTTGACTTGAACGACCGCGAGCTTCGTAACATCGTTGTGGGCATGGGCGGAATCGCAGACGGAATGCCTCGCGAAGACCATTTCTGCATCACTGTTGCGAGCGAGCTCATGGCAATCATCTGTCTTTCAACTTCAATCTCAGACCTCAAAAACAGAATCGACAATATCACGGTCGCAAAGACTTTTGACAAGCGGCCTGTAAAATTCGGCGAGCTTAAATGCACAGGCTCAATCGCAGTTCTTTTGAAGGACGCAATCAAGCCGAACCTCGTTCAGACTCTCGAAAAAAATCCTGTTTTCGTTCATGGCGGCCCATTCGCAAACATCGCACAGGGAACAAACTCTGTCAACGCTACAATTTGTGCGCTCGCGACAGGTGATTATGTCGTAACAGAGGCTGGTTTCGCTGCTGACCTTGGTGCAGAAAAATTCATGGACATCAAGTGCCGCGCTGCAGGCATTTCCCCGGATGTAGTCGTAATCGTTGCCACAGTCCGCGCTCTCAAAATGCATGGCGGCATGGCAAAGGCTGACCTTTCAACTCCGAGCGTTGGCGCATTGCAGGCTGGTTTTGAAAACCTTGCAGTTCATATCGAAAACATTGCAAAATTCGGTGTTCCTGCCGTTGTCGCTGTAAACAAATTCATCACAGATACAGACGAAGAAATTGCACTTCTCGAAAAACTTTGTGAGGCCAAAGGTGCAAAGGCTGTTCTCTGCGAAGGCTGGGGCAAAGGCGGCGAGGGTGCCACAGAGCTTGCAAAAGTCGTTGCCGAAGTCGCTGACTCAGGAAAAGCAAACTTCAATTATCTTTATCCGGCAAATCTTTCATTCGTTGACAAAATCAAAATCCTTGCAAAAGAGATTTACCGTGCAAAGGATGTTGACATCGCACCAGCGGCTCTTAAAAAACTCCGTGACTTTGAGGAGCAGGGCTACAAAGATTTGCCAGTCTGCGTAGCAAAGACCCAGAACTCAATCAGCCACGATCCAAAGCTCATGGGCGCACCGCACGATTACATTTTCCCGGTTCGCGACGTTCAGCTTTACTCCGGAGCAGGCTTCGTAGTTGCTCTTGCTGGTGAAATCATGACAATGCCAGGCCTTCCAAAGCTTCCTGCCGCCCTCAACATTGACATCGACGACGACGGCAACATCAGTGGCTTGTTCTAATTGTTCCTCACAGAGATAAGGAGAGCACAGAGAGAATCCTTTAGTAAGAAATAGAAAACTCTCTGTGAACTCTGTGCCCTCTGTGAGGAATTTGAGTGAGGTATCTATGTTCAAATTCTTTTTGAAAAAAAATTTTTGCGACGGCTGGGATAATTTTTTCTTTCTTATCGTCTCAAATATCATTATGATTGCTCTGCTTGTCGGCTCGTTTGTTGCTGTCCGATATTCAGCTGAGATAAATCCTTATCTTCCAAATCTTGCGATTGTGCTGGTTTCGGGGATTGTTATGACCGCGCTTTTCGCATGGGGAGCAAATGCCGCGAAACTGGCTGATTTTTGTTCAGGTTCATTCGGGCTTTTCTTTTCGGCTGTAAAATCAGTCTGGAAAATCGGTTTTGCCTTTGGTGTGACGGTTTCGGCTTCGCTTTTGATTGCACGCTACGCAATTTCCTACTATATACAGCTCTATCTTTCGAGCGGAAGTTACGTTGGTCTTGTGCTTACGGCTCTTCTGGGCTGGTTCGTGCTGATTTCGATGATTGCCCTTCAGTGGTTTATTCCGCTCTATTTTTTGCAGGGCAACAACGGATTCAAAAAATGCCTCAAAAAATCCTTCATAATCTTCTATGATAATGTTGCTTTTTCGGTCGAAGTTTTCATCTATAATATAGTGCTTTTCGGCCTTTCCTGCGTGTTCTTCATGCTCATGCCGGGATTGTGCGGAATCCTTCTTTCATCGACAAATGCTCTTCGTCTTCGTCTCTACAAATATGACTGGATTGAAAAAATGGTCGAGCAGGAGCCTGATTTTGAAAAAGACCGTGACCGCCGCAATGAAGTTCCGTGGGATGAACTGATTGCCGATGACAAAGAAAGTCTCGGTCCGCGAAACTGGAAGAGCTTCGTGTTCCCCTGGAAATAGGCACAATCTTGAATTGACGAGAATTTTAGACGAAAATTCTCGTGCTCAACTTTCCTGATGCCACTTTTATGTGGCATTTTTTTTATTATGAAACTGATTCTATTGATAGAATTCCTGTAAAGTTATAAACTTAAACAATAATTTAAAACAAGGAGAAAATAATGAAAAAACTTCTTTCTGCTGCTGCGGCTCTTCTTGCTGCTGTCTGCATTTTGACTGGCTGCAACGAAAAAGACAACAAAATTAAAATCGGTGTAATCCAGCTTGTTGATCGACTATCAGAACGCTCAGGGCGAACAGGCAAACTGTGTCACAATCGCAAACAAATTCGTAAATGACAAAGACAATTTGATTTTCGCAATCGCAACTCCGGCAGCTCAGGCTGTTGCAAACCTCACAAAAAAGATTCCTATTCTCGTAACTGCCGTAACTGACCCGGAGACAGCAAAACTCGTAAAATCAAACAAAAAGCCGGAGACAAACGTTTCTGGTACATCTGATCTTACACCTGTTGCTGCTCAGATTGCTCTTCTCAAAAAAATCGTTCCAGAGGCAAAAAAAGTTGGTCTTCTTTACTGCTCAAGCGAAGCAAACTCAATCTTCCAGATTAATATCGCAAAAGAAGCTTGTGCAGCAAACGGCCTTGAATTCATCGAAGGTTCGGTTTCAAACTCAAACGAAATCCAGCAGGTAACACAGAGCCTTGTTGGCAAAGTTGACGCATTCTATGTTCCAACAGACAACATGCTCGCAGCCGGAATCGCAAACGTCGTAATGGTTGCAAACACTGCAAAACTTCCTGTAATCGGTGGCGAGGAAGGCATGGTTAATTCTGGTGCTCTTGCAACATACGGAATCAACTACTATGAACTCGGAAAACTCACTGCAAAACAGGCTGTAAAAGTTCTCAAAGAGGGCGCAACCCCAGCTGACATGCCAATCGAATATCTCGAAAAATTCGACTTCACATACAACAAAGACACAGCTGCCGCAATCGGCGTTACAATCCCAGAAAATCTGTAATCTCTGATTAAAATTCTGGCTCACATTCAAATATCATTTGCTTGCCTGTAAGAGGGTGGGTGAATGATATTTTTTTTGCATGGAGCATGAGCCTCTCGCCCTCGTCGCAATGTCCGTAAAGCGTGTCGCCGATAATCGGGCAGCCAAATCCGTGAGAATCGCTGCTTGCAAGCCTGAGCTGGTGGGTGCGGCCTGTGTGCGGCATAAAAAGAACTCTCGTGACATTCCGAGTCGTGCCGTCCGGCGCATGATACCGCTCAACTCCCAGAATCTGCCATTCTGTCACCGCAAGCTTTCCATTTTCTGCGTCCCAAATCTGATGCGGCCTGTTATCGACATCAAGACGGAAAAAAAGCTCCATCGTTCCGTGCGGCGCGATTCCCATTTTGGGCAAAACTCCGTCCAAAAGCGCGACATATTCTTTCTGGACTTCCTTGGCCTCAAACTGCCTGTTCAGCTCGCGGTGAGCCTCTTTCGTAAAGGCCAGAATCATGATGCCCGAAGTCTCCATGTCGAGCCTGTGGACCGCCGGCTGCTTAATCTCAACTTTGTCTCCAAAAAGCCGCCTGAACCGTGATTCGATGCAATCCTGCTTGTCTTCTCCCCGGCCGGGAACGCTCAAAAGACCGGACTGTTTGTTCACCACGCAAATCGACTCGTCCCGCCACAAAATCCGTAATCCCAGCATCGCAGGAAGCAAAATCCCGCAGCGTTCGTCACAAGGGGGAATTAAATTAGCAGTGTGCAGTGTGCAGGGAGCAATTGGGCGTTTCCCTTCGTTCGCTTCGCTCTCTTCGGGGCGGGCTTTTTTTGGTTCCGCTGTCGCTTCATTCGCTACGCGAACTGCTTCGCAGCCACTACAATCCCTAACGCGATAATCCTCTGCCGCGGAACAATTATAATTTGTTTCTGCCAGGGAGATTGGCATTAAATCGTGGGCGAAGGCGTAATCTAATAATTTGGGGGCACAGCAATCGCCTGTGCCTGTGGGGGGTAATTTTCCGCCGTTGTACATCGCGCAAATCTCTTTGAGCGTGCGAACGTTCCCATCGATACAATGAAATTTATAAAGTGCATGAACTTTTGATAAAGAAGCAGAACAAAGTTGCTTTAAGTGAGCAGTGAGCAGTGAGCAGTGAGCAGTGTTTCCTTCCGTCGGATTTTCTTTTAGTTTTTGAATTTCTTTAGTTATTTCATGAATCTCTTTATCATTTTCCGCGAGAGCATTCTCAATTTCCTCCGCAGAAACAATCGTTCCCACAAAAACAATTTCCCCAAAAAAATCGTTTTCCGTTTTCCGTTTTCTGTTTTCAATTTTTTTGGCATTTCCGGAATTCGTGACAAGTTTTACTTCGTTGCCGTTTTTGTCCTTGCAGACGAGCGCGCCGAGCATCACGCCATGATTTTTGCGTTCTTGGCTTGGTCGGGCAATTTGTACGAGTTCAACTTCGCCATTCTGTAGCGATAAAATCAGTTCTTCAAGAATCTTTGCGGCTTTTTCCTGGGGAAATGGTGGAAACATAGTGTAATTTTGCCCGAATATTGTTTTTTTTACAAGTAAAGCCTACGCAGGATGCGGCGGGCTTCAGTTGCGAAGCAATGAGCGTTAGCGAACCCAGAGCAGCCTGTAGCCGATTAAATTTCGTCCAAATAATAAAGAACTTTCCTGAATCTTCCGAAAATATACATGGGTGATTTTTTAGCAAGGGGGACTGTATGACTATTACAATCGATGATACAAAAATTGTTCAGACTGTTAAGAACATCGCGATTTTGCTCGTAATTGCGGCTGTTTTTACTTTTTTGGGACTTTCGAGCAAAATTTTTCATTTCAGCGAAACAAATCCTGTCACTTACGAGATTAACTACAACCGGCTTTCGACACCGGGCAAGGGCGTCGCAACTTCAATGAAAAAAACTGGCGAAGTTCAGTCAAAGGTTCTTGGACCTCACCGTGGTCGCGGAAAGGGCGGCTCGAAATTCTTTGATGAGGTTGAGAAAGTTCACGGAAGCGGCTCAAAATAATGCGTGGCAGATTTGCGCCATCTCCGAGCGGGCGGATGCACTTGGGAAACGTGTATTCCGCGCTGCTTTCTTATCTTTCGGCACACAAAAAGGGCGGAGAATGGATTCTTCGTGTTGAAGATCTTGACCGGCAGCGGTGCAAAAAAGAATATTCCGCTCAACTGTTAGACGATTTGTTGTGGCTCGGCCTCAAATGGGATAATTTTTCGCCTACTCAGGGCGGGCTTGCGCCAGAATTTTACCAGTCCAATCGTGATTCCTTTTATATTAAAGCATTTGATTCTCTTTGTGGGCAAGGTCTTGTTTACGACTGTTTTTGTAACCGTGCCGATTTGCTTGCTTCTTCTGCTCCTCATCCAACTGACGGGCATTTTATTTACTCTGGAAAGTGCCGTAATCTCTCAGAAAACGAAAAAAGCATTCTCTGGAAAAAATTAGCTTCTGAAAATCGTGCGCCAGCGAAAAGAATTCGCCTTGAAAATCGGGAGGTTTCTTTTGTCGACGGACATTTTGGTTTTCAGTCGTGCAATCTTGAGCGTGATTTCGGTGATTTTATAATTCGCCGTGGTGACGACAATTTTGCCTATCAGCTTGCAGTGGTTGTTGACGATGCATTGATGGCCGTGACAGAAATTGTCCGTGGCCGGGATTTACTGACTTCAACTCCATGCCAGATTTTCATTTATGAGAAACTGGGATTCAAAGCTCCTGAATTTTATCATTTGCCGCTTCTTTTGAGCACGGACGGGCGCAGGCTTTCTAAGCGCGACAGAGACATCGACATGGGATTTTTGCGACAGAATTTTTCGCGGGAAGAGATTCTTGGAAAGATTTTGTTTTTGAGCGGCTGTCTTGAAAAGGAAGAGAAAATTTCAATTGATGACGCGGTAGAGGCCTTTGACTGGAAGAAGGTAAAAACCGAAGATATTTTTGCTGAAACGCTTCTGGGCTTGAAATAATTCTATCATTATTTTCTTCTTGAATAAATATTCAGATTTTCGTATACTAAATGCATATTTATGTAAGATTTTTGCATAAAAATACAATTTTGGGGGTGAATATGCAATTTTCATTCATTGATGGCGGTGTAACTGCTGCCCAGGGATTCACTGCAAACGGAGTTTTGAACAAAATCAAGTCAAGCCGAACGACAAACGACACGGCTCTTATTTTCAGCGAAAAGGTCTGCAATGCGGCAGGCGTATTCACCCAGAACCGGGTAAAGGCTGAGTGCGTAAAATTGACTCGTGACCATATTGCGAACGGTAAGGCTCAGGCTGTCATCGCTAACTCAGGAAATGCAAATGCCTGCACAGGCAAAGAGGGCTATGACAATGCCAACAAAGAGGCTGTTGCAGTTGCCGCAAAAATGAACATCAATTCGGACGATGTTCTTGTACTTTCAACTGGCGTAATCGGTCAGCAGCTCCCGGTTGATAAAATCTTGAACGGTTTGGACAAGCTTGCGGAAGGTCTTTCAAAAGAAGGCCACAAAGAAGCCCGAATCGCAATCATGACAACCGACACTCATTACAAAGAAGTCGCACTTGAAACTCAAATCGGCGGAAAAACCGTGCGCATGGGTACAATGGCAAAAGGAAGCGGCATGATTCATATCAATCTGGGGACCATGCTGGGCTTTATCACAACTGATGCCGCAATTTCTTCAGAGATGCTCGAAAAGGCTTTGCGAATTTCGGCAAGCGGCACTTACAACTGTGTTTCAATCGACGGCGACACTTCAACAAACGACTCTCTTATTATTCTTGCTAACGGAATGGCAGGGAACGCTGAAATCACTTCGGAAGGTGCCGATTTTGACGCTTTCGTTGAGGCTTTGAACGCACTCAACACACAGATGGCCAAAAAAATCGCTGCTGACGGTGAAGGTGCGACCCGCCTTGTTACATGCAATGTCGTTGGTGCTGATACCGTTGAGAATGCACGGGGCCTGGCAAAGGCTGTTATCTGCTCAAATCTCGTAAAAGCCGCTTTCTTCGGTGCGGACGCAAACTGGGGCCGAATCCTTGATGCAATGGGCTATTCAGGCTTCTTCTTCACTCCAGAAAAAACTTCGGTTTCATTCCTCAGCCGCGAAGGTGCAAAACGTTACTTCGAGGACGGAAATCAGAACGGTGGCAAAGAAGCTTCAATTAAAGTGTTCGATCACGGAGTTCCGCTCAATTTTGACGAAACTCTGGCAAAGAAGATTTTGACTGAGGAAGCCGTTGATATTCTCGTAGAGCTTGAAGACGGAAACGCAAAAGGAACTGCCTGGGGCTGCGACCTCACCTACGATTATGTAAAAATTAACGGAGACTATAGAACGTAAAAATAAACCACAGATTACACAGATTATAAGGATTATATTTTTGTTCTACGAAAATTTTTCGTATTAATATGAAAGATTTTCAATTAGGTAATAATACATAATCTGTGACATCGGTGTAATCTGTGGTTAAAATTCCTGGAGAAAATTATGTCAGAAAATACTGAAAACGAAATTAGAGAGAAAATCGATCCTCGTGTGGATAACGAACACTGGTCGGATGTTTTGGTGCAGGTTTTGCCTTACTTCCGTCACTGGGTTGGAAAAACTGTCGTAGTAAAATATGGCGGAAATGCCATGCTCAATGAGGACTTGAAAGCCGCTGTAATGAAGGATTTGGTTCTTTTGAATACAATCGGAATTAAGGTCGTGCTTGTTCATGGCGGTGGCCCGGAAATCAATCACATGCTTGAGCGTGTCGGAAAGGAATCAAAATTCATCAACGGTCTGCGCTACACCGATGCCGAGACAATGGAAATCGTTCAGATGGTTTTGACCGGTAAGCTCAACAAAGACATCGTTGGCATTATTTTGCAGGAAGGCGGCAAGGCTGTCGGTCTTTCTGGCGTGGACAGCGGATTGCTCCGTGCAAAAAAAATCGACAAAGACGGTGCTGATTTGGGATTTGTAGGTGAAGTAACCGAAGTGCACCCGGAAATCATTCAGTCACTTTTGGACAAGGGCTTCATTCCTGTTGTTTCGACTGTTGCTCTTGGTGAGTCGGGGGATTATGCGC
The DNA here is from genome assembly GCA_902785455.1 of uncultured Spirochaetaceae bacterium. Taxonomy (GTDB): domain Bacteria; phylum Spirochaetota; class Spirochaetia; order Treponematales; family Treponemataceae; genus Treponema_D. Next base: position 678 of record CACZYY010000117.1, on the reverse strand, counting down.
GCTACAACATCAATGCGGACACAGCGGCTGCAAAAATCGCAATTGCTTTGAATGCCGAAAAGTTTGTTCAGCTCACAAATGTTCCGGGCGTTCTCCGCGATGTCAACGATCCAAAATCATTGATTCAGCGGATTCACATCGAAGACGTACAGAAATATTTTGACGACGGAACAATCGCTGGCGGCATGATTCCAAAAATTGAGTGCTGTATGATGGCGCGAAAGGGCGGTGTTCCACGAACTCACATTATCGATGGCCGTGTTCCACATTCTCTGCTGATTGAAATGTTCAGTGACCGTGGTATCGGCACGATGATTTACTAAGACGGATGTAGAGTTTTTAACTTAGTGAATATTGCTAAAAACGGCGCGAAGGAGTGAAACGGCTTACGAAAACACTCTGTTTGTGCTGCCGCGTAAGCGGCAAGCGTATATAATTACAAGCACAAACAGCGTGTAGCAGGCGAGCCTGCGCTTTCGATAAGCCGTTATCACGACTGGGAGCCGTTTTTTTGATGCAGCCAGTAATTTTCAAAACTCTACAATTCGTCTATTTATACATATTTGTAGAAAGATACTTGAATGCATTGTCGGCCAGAATCACGATGATGTTCTTGCCTTTTGCTTCCGGGCGGCGTGCAATCTGTGTTGCCGTCCACAATGCAGCACCTGCTGACTG
>CACZYY010000116.1 GCA_902785455.1 uncultured Spirochaetaceae bacterium | reverse complement strand
TATCCGTCGCTCATAGCACGGTTAAGATCACGCTGATAAAGCTCTGCGTAGACCGGGCTGCGCATCTTGAGGTCGTCTTTCTTTGCCTGATTGAACGGAACGAAACGCCAGAATACTGCGCGAAGCTCTTTGTCCATTCGCTGAATACCATCAAGCTCTTTTGTCATCCAGAGAACGTAGTCGGCGATGAAGTAAGATTTGAGGTCGCCCTTGAGCTTTTGACGCTCAATCCACTGATAATACTGACCGGTCAAGCCTTCTTCCATCCAGTAGTAGCTGGCCTTTTCTTTGGCTACCTGCCAGCGCAAATCTGCGACTGCCATGAGAATCGCGATTTTAAGGTCGCGCGGATACATCGGAATTACGATTCGGCCACGGCTTGTGACACGGTTATAGCGGTCGAACGGCTCCCAACAGAAGCCAAAATCACCGTAAGTTGGCAGACAAAGAACATACGGAACGATTCGGTTCTTCATGTTTTTGTGGATTCGGACGAAGCACTCCGGGTCATTATCCTCGACCCATTTGAGAATATTGAGTACGTTTTCGCGGAAACCTGTGAGGCGAGGAACACAATGATAGAATTCGCGTGTGAAAACAGGGAACTGATTGCCCTGGCGTCCACAAGTCATTTTTGCCATCTGGCGCACAGTCTGATATTCAATCATGATGTCGCCAGTGCTGACTTCCATTGCCTCAGGCTGCTCAGACATTTTATTCTCAAGAGAAGAGCCGATTGCCTTTGCTTCTTCGAAATCTTTCATGTAGCCGCTGAGTTCTTTATCAACCTTCTGCAATGCACGAAGTTTTTCCTGAATTTCTGCAAACAAACGCTTTTGACCGTCGGTGTAAGGCTGCTTGTGCGGCTCCAGACCAAGAACCGGGCTATGCTCACACAATGAATCAATCCGATTGCGAAGTTCATTCTCAAGCATCTGACGCTCTGTTTCTTTGGAATTGAGCAAACTCTCGGCATTCTGCAATTTACCGTCATTTTTGCTTTTGAGCTGCTGGATTCGCTGAGCCTCGGCACCAGGATCATTTTTGCGCGGAGAGCGTGCTTCATCTGTTGCAGAAAGGCTGAGACGTCCGGTCGCAATTTCTTTGAACCATTCGTCCATATAATAAACAGGCTCGCCAGTATTGTTGTTCAAGATTACTGTTGAAAAAAGTTGCTTTTGCTCCGGTGTAAAAAGAGACGGCAAAACGACACCGAAACGCATGAGCATCTGCTTTGGCTTTTCAAGGTTGCGGTCTGCGGCCTTTGGACACATTACGCGGATAAGTTCCCACCAGGAAGTGACAATCTGCTGTCGATAAACAGTTCGGTCTTTTGGATCCTGACAAGTGAGATATTTTGAAAGAATTTTGTGGACTCTCTGAGCCTGATCGCCTTCACCACCAAGGGCTGTTTTGTAGTAAGCCTTGTCATCAAAAATGTGATTCGACTCTTCTTCGTAAAATTTTGTGATTTCCTTAAAGCCGGTTTGAGACAAATCGACTTTATGAGCAGAATCAGCAGGTTCATTCGCCTTTTTTTCTGCAGGTGAATCAGAAATGTCCTTAAAAGAAGGCAAGTCGTCGCTAGGGCCGGCATCGGCCTGAGTTTCTGCAAGCAAAGCCGCAATCGTTGGGTCCAAATCTTGATCTGTCATCTATCGATCCTCGAAAATAATTAATAAAAATTCATTTAAATTATAACACAGGGATAAAAAATTTTCATCTTTTTTTATACAAAATCGTAACTATGCAAGCTCACTTCACCAGAACTCAATTTTCTGATTTCGCCGGATTCTGTCTGAACGACGAGTCGCATTTCTTCATCAACATCTTTTACAACAGCTTTGTAACTTTCGCCGTTTGTCCCTGCAACCGGATTCACACTAACGCTCTTTTCGGTGAGCATTGAACGAGCACGGTATTCCTGAATCATCTCGGATTTTATTTTTTCATCGGAATTTTCAAATGCCCCGTAAAATTCAATCAGATTCTGTACAACTTCGGCAATAAGGTCATTTTTTGAGATATTTGGCATTTTTTCGCCATTCAAAGATTTTGCTTCCTCAATGCTGCCGGCGATTTTTGTGATTTCACCTTCAAGGACAGGATTTTTGAGGATATTGATTCCTATTCCGACAACGGCCGCATCAATGCATCCTGTCTCAAAATTGGCAATACCTTCGACTAAGATTCCACAGATTTTTTTGCCACCCAAGAAGACATCATTCACCCACTTAATAGAAGAATCTTCACCGTAAAGTTTTGAAACCGCGCGAACCACAGCGACAGCAGCCGCAGCCGTATAAAGCGCAGGATTTTTTACACCACCACGCGGAGAATACAAAAGAGAAAAATATACGCCACAGTCTTTTGTAGAGACAAAAGTACGACCGAGCCGCCCCTTCCCGCCTGTCTGAGATTCTGCCGCAAAAACTGAAAGATGGGCAGCTTTTCCTTTTTCTGTTAGATTTCCTGCCGCATCACGGAAAGCACCGACTTCCACAGCACGGCGTTTTGCCTCGGAGTTTGTTGAATCTATTGAATCAAAAGTAAAAACTTGCAGCCCAAAATTTCCATTATCCGTCAGTTTTGAAGAAATAATTTTGGAATCAAGTTTATCGGGCACAGATAAAATCCTGTAGCCACGGTTTGTGACCGCCTCGATTTTATAACCGTCATCTTGGAGAGACTTTATCGCCTTCCAGATAGCCGTGCGTGAAACCGAGCATGAAGAAGCCAGTTCCTCGCCGGAAAGGAATTCACCATCTTTGAGAGAATTTAGAGCCTGAAGAACGTTATTTTTTGTTGACACATTAAAATTATACCAAAAAATTCAAGCCGTGTCCTTTATTTTTTTACCTATTGACCAAGCAGGCTATTCGAATTACAATAACCTAGTAATTTACTAGGAAATGATATGGCAGTAATAATTGATCTAAAAAACATAACCAAAACCTTTGTTCAGGACGGAAAAACTTTCAACGCCGTTGAAAATGCCTCCGTCTCGATTGAAAAAGGCGACATTTTTGGAATCATCGGCTTTTCTGGGGCAGGAAAATCCACTCTTGTGCGGGCAATAAACCTTCTTGGCCGCCCCACTTCGGGAACTGTCACCGTAAAAGGAAAAGATTTTCTTGCTTTAAGCCAGAAAGAGCTTAGGGAAGAACGAAAGAAAATCGGAATGATTTTCCAGCACTTCAATCTGATGAAAAGTCGCAACGTCTTTGACAACGTAGCTTTTCCATTGAAGCGGAGCGGGCTTACAAAAAAGCAGATTGCCGAGAAAGTTCACTCGCTTTTGAAGCTTGTTGAGATTGATGAGAAGGCAGAGAATTTTCCAAGCCAGCTAAGCGGCGGACAGAAGCAGCGTGTTGCGATTGCGCGTGCTCTTGCCAACGAACCGGACATTCTTTTGTGCGATGAGGCGACGAGCGCACTTGATCCCACGACCACGAAATCAATCCTTAAGCTGCTGAAAAAACTCAAAGATCAGCTAGGGCTTACAATCGTAATAATCACGCACCAGATGGAAGTAATCAAAGAAATCTGTGACAAAGTTGCGGTCATGGAAAAAGGCCGGATTGTCGAGCAAGGAGATGTTTTTTCAATCTTTGCAAACCCGCAGGATGAAGTGACCAAGCGATTCATCCGCTCGACATCAAATCTTTCAAAAGTCGAGGAACTGATAGCCCAAGATTCGCCCGTGGTGCATCTGGAAAAGGACGAAAAACTCGTGCGCTTCACCTATATAAAGAAGAATGTTTCCGAGCCGCTGATTTCGGCGATTTCTAGACTGTACGAAGTGACGATAAACATCATCTTCGCGGAGATTGAAATCGTGCAGGGGGCCCCTATTGGAGGAACAGTCGCAATCATCAGCGGAGAAGCGGCAACGATAGACCGTGCGCTGAAGCACATCGCGGCTCTGGATGTCGGAGTGGAAGTGCTAAAAGAGAATTAATGCCACACAGATTCGATTTTGCTACGCAAAATCAGAATAAAAGAATTAAAAAAAATTCTATGTTAAAGAGATTCCGTAGGAATCTCGAATCCAAACAGTCGCAATAACGAAAGCGGCTGGTGTGGCAACAAATGGGGGTACGGGGGCGTAGCCCCTGTAGATGGGGGTGTGGTGAAGACCGTTTACGGGCTGAACCCAGGGGGAAGCGGTTCAGGCATAGCCTTCACCGAGACTCGCCTAAAAACTCGTCTCACGAGTTTTTTCGCTTTCGCGAACGGCTCCCTATCCCCCTTTTTTAATATGGAGGATTTTATGACTGATTTTATTGAGACGATTTTGCCGAATGTGGCGAAACACCCGGAGCGATTTTTTAACGGGCTTCTGGAGACTTTTATCATGACGATTTGGTCGGGGGCGATTAGTTTTGTGCTGGGGCTTTTGATTGGAATTACGATTACCGTGACCAAAAAGGGCGCGATTTTGGAGAACAGGCCGGTTTATCAGATTTTTGACAAGCTTATAAACCTGTTCCGCTCGATTCCTTTCATTATTTTGCTGACCGGCGTTATGCCCTTGAGCCGGGCGATTATGGGAACGGCGATTGGCGTGCGGGGTGCGATTGTGCCTCTGATTTTCGGTACGGTGCCCTTTTTCAGCCGACAGATTGAGACCGCACTTGCCGAAGTCGATGGAGGCCTCATTGAAGCTGCCGAAAGCATGGGGTTGAGTCCGCTCGACATTATTTTCCGCGTGTATCTAAAGGAAAGCGTGGGACCGATTGTGCGTGGAACGACGATTACAACGGTGAGCTTGATTGGCCTGACTGCGATGGCGGGTGCCGTGGGTGCCGGTGGATTAGGAAATTACGCGATTATGTACGGCCACGACAGGAATCAGCTTGATGTCACATGGCTTACGATTGTCGTGCTTGTGATTGTGGTCAATTTGATTCAGCTGGGCGGAAATCGGATTATTCGGAAGAATCGGCATTAGGAATCAGAAATTAAGGGGGACTTATGAAAATTAATCGACGAAAAATCGCAATTATTGGTGCTGGGCATGTCGGAAGTCACGGTGGATATGCCTTGATTTCGCAGGGCTTGGCAGAAGAAATTGTTTATATCGATATTGACCAGAAAAAGGCCGAGGCACAGGCTCTGGATCTGTTTGATTCTTCCACTTATCTTGACCGACATGTGAAGGTCTATGCCGGGGATTATTCTGACATTGGTGACGCGGACATTCTGATTGTGGCGGCAGGTCCTTTGCCTGACATGAAGGCTGGCCAGAACGACCGGCAGCAGACTTTGGGTGCGACGGTTGAGATTCTAAAGGACATTGTGCCGAAGATTAAGGCGAGCGGCTTTGACGGAATCATCATAAACATCTCAAATCCGGCTGATGTAGTGGCTCATTATCTGCAGGAAAAACTCGGCTGGTCTCCAAAACGCATTCTTTCTACAAGCACGACTCTGGATTCAGCCCGAGTCCGCCGTGCAATCAGCGAGGCAACCGGCTACGACCAGAAATCAATCCAGGCCTATGCTTTGAGTGAGCACGGCGAGACTCAGTTTGTGCCATGGAGTCTTGTGACTGTAGCTGGAAAGCCACTTTTAGAGCTGGTTAAGGAGCAGCCGGAACGGTTTGGAAAGCTTGACATTGAAGAAATTGCTTTGCGGGCAAAAAAAGCGGGCTGGATTATCCTTGGCGGAAAAGGCTCAACGGAATTTGGAATCGGAGCCAGCATCGCGAATGTGGTAAAGGCGATTTTTGGAGATGAAAACAGGATTCTACCGGTTTCGACTCTTTTACAGGGGCAGTACGGCTACAAAGATGTTTTTGCAAGCGTTCCCTGCCGGCTCAACAACGAGGGTGTGGCCGAAGTGATTGAGCTGAACCTGACCGATGAAGAAAAGGCAAAATTCGACGCAAGCGTTAAGAGCATGTCGGAAAACTACAAGAGAGCTTTGGGGATGTAAATTTTCATATCCTACCCATTGACATAGTAGGTAAAAACAAGTATAACAATTGCATTGAATAAACCTAGTAACTTACTAGGGAATAACAAACAACGGAATCAACACATTTTATTCCAAAGGAGTACGCTATGAAAAAAATTATCGCAGCGGTTTTAATCGGAGCAGTCGCTCTTACATCAGTCTTCGCGGCAAAGAAGAAGAACACTGTCGTCAAACTGGGGGTTGTCGGCTCTATCTACGAAGATTTGTGGACACCAGCTCAGAAAGCACTCAAAAAACAGGGAATCGACCTCAAATTCGTTCAGTTCTCGGACTATGTCACACCGAACAATGCGCTTGCAAACGGTGAAATCGACCTGAACGCTTTCCAACATCGAATTTTCCTTCAAAACGAAATTGAAAATCATGGCTACGATGTAAAACTCATCGGAAACACATTCATCATCCCGCTCAACTTGTACTCAGTCAAAGTAAAGTCAGTCTCAGAACTTAAAAACGGCTCAGTCGTTGCTATCCCGAACGATGTCACAAACGGCGGACGGGCAATCAAGGTTCTTGCCGCAGCAGGTCTTAGCTCATCAACAAA
>CACZYY010000115.1 GCA_902785455.1 uncultured Spirochaetaceae bacterium | reverse complement strand
CACAGGCTTTTGAATCTGAGCTGCCCTTTTCATGCTCACAGACGCTCTCGTGAGATTCAGTTCTTTGGCCTGTTTTGCGACATCTTCGTCGGCCATAAAACAATGTGCCTCACCACCGAATTTTGCCAGAGTTTTTTTATTGATTCCGGCAAGTGCCATGTTCGTGTCAGTAACGATGTCAGCTCCATTCAGAACCGCGTTTTTAATTATTTCCACAACGTTCGGAGAAAATTTGAGGGTCTGTGCATATTCGAAATCAGCCGTGGTATGAATCACGCGCATAATAATCGGAGCAAGTTCTTCGGGAAGAGCAATCTCTTTTTGTGCAAGTTCACGTGCTATGATTGAGAAACTTGTTTTTTCGATGTCGGCAGGAAGAACATGCTCCAATTGAATCATTTTAATCCTCTGAAAGCCAGCTCAAAAATTTATCATCTTTGACAGAATCACTTACTTCGCTTGCGCCAAGCGAACGCCCGCCGAGTAATTTCTGAACATATTTTCCGATTATGTCATTTTCAAGATTGACAGTATCGCCTGCCTTTTTTGAAAGAAGCGTGGTTTTTTTGGCCGTATGCGGAATCACGCTCACAGAGAATTCTGAATCAGAAACACCTGCAACCGTAAGACTGATTCCGTCGATTGCGATTGAGCCTTTTTCAACAATCAAATTGAGAATCTCTGAGTTTGCCTGAATATGAACCCACACGGCATTTTCTTCTTTTTGCATTTTTGAGATTGTTCCTGTTCCGTCGATGTGACCGCTAACAAGATGCCCGCCAAACCGACCGTCCGCAGCCATTGCCCTCTCAAGATTCACTCCATTGCCAAGTGAAAGAGAGCCAAGAGAACTCCGCCGCAAAGTTTCGGCCATAACATCAGCCGTAAAACTCGAAGAACCGAGTGAAGTGACCGTAAGACAAACACCGTTCACCGCAATTGAATCACCGACTTTTGTCCCCTCAAGGACTTTTTTTGCTGCAATTTCAATTGAACCTGATTTTCCGCCAACAGAAACTCTTTTAACACTTCCAATTTCTTCAATAATCCCAGTAAACAAAACAAACCTCCCAAAGTAAAATGTCAAGTTTTACAAATTTGTGGATAATAAAAAAAAATAAACTCTCGGCAAGAACAAATCACAAAGATGTGCTGCCTGCCAACTCCAACAAAACATCCTCTCCAATCTGTGAAACTTTTTTAATCTTAAATCCGAACGCATCTTTTGGAAGATTAACCCCCTCTCCTCCGACCGGGGATTTTGCCGCCCCGCCAAAGATTTTTGGAGCAACAAACGCATAGATTTTATTTACTATTTTTGATTCCAATGCACTGAAATTTATGGCCCCTCCGCCTTCAATAAGCACGCTGTCAATCTTCTTTTCGCCCAGAATTTTCATAAGTTCATAAAGATTAACCTGAGGCTTTGGGTTATCAAGGCGCATTTCTTTAGCTCTTGCCAGAAGTCCGCGATGATTTTCGCCTTTCAATTCAATAACTTCAACCCCGGCATTTTCGAGAGCTGCTTTCTTTTCTTGGAAAGATTTCTCTCCGGCCTCTCCACGAACAAGGCCCACACATGCGACAATTGTGGGAATTTCTTTCGCAGTTCTTACAATCTTTGACTCAAGAGGAATTTTCAAATCTGAGTCACAGATAATCCGAACTGGATTTCGCCCAGTCAATTCACCGTTTTCGTTTGTGAGGCGGCAATTCAGCATTGGATCATCGGAAAGCACTGTGCCAATTCCTGCCAAAATGCCTGCGTAACGATTTCGAAGCACATGAACGAATTCACGAGACTTTTCACCGCTAATCCATTTTGACTCGCCCGTTTTTGTGGCAATCTTTCCGTCTAAAGTCATCGCATATTTTAAGGCAACGAATGGCATTTTTGTGCTTATGTAATGGAAGAAAATCGGATTAAGACTGTCACATTCTTCGCGGCAAAAATCTTCGGAAACCAGAACCCCATGCTCACGAAGATATGCGTTCCCTTTTCCGTGCACCAATGGATTGGGATCACGACTTCCGACAACGACATGAGCAATTTTTGACTCGACGAGAGCGTGCGTGCAAGGAGGTTGTTTGCCAAAATGACAGCAAGGCTCCAGAGTGACATAAATTGTGGCACCCTCAGGATTTTGCCCTCTCTGGTAACAATCTTTCAACGCATCTCGCTCGGCATGAAGCTCACCATAAGCATGGTGCCAGCCTTCACCGATAATCTGGCCGTTCTTGACAATCACCGCACCCACAAGCGGATTGGGATTCGTCCTGCCCTCGCCTTTTTTTGCCAATTCAATGGCACGGAACATAAATTCTTTTGAAAGAGATTCTGAGTTATTCATTTGATATTGTTATAGTCTACCACATTCAAAAAAAACTTCAAAGCCAGACGAAGATTCTATTCTGCCAGGTTTTGAGAAATTTGAAGAATATATTTTACGTTCTTTTAAAAGTTTATTTTTGAACAGGAACAAACGGAACTACAAAACACTGACCTATAACCGCACTGTCCGTGAGAGGAGCTTCCTTTGTAACCTGAGTGGCAGCTTTTAAACCGCCCAGAGTCGTGTATCCCTGAGCAGAGCCATTTTTCATACACTGGCATACAAGTTCCAGAGCTGTGGCAGCCTGTGCGTTCGCATCCTGCAAGACCGTTCCGTACATCTGATTGCTCGCCATCGAAGCTTTGCCAGCATCAGTGGCATCAACTCCGAGGACAGGCACTATCAGAGCCGTGCCGTCGTTGTCTGTATCTTTTGTGGGGCTGGAAGGATTATCAACAAGCCCATGGCTCACAAGAGAATCAACCGCACCCAGAGCCATCTCATCATTCTGCGCAATTACAACATCAAACTTTTTGCCAGAACCTTCAATCAGCAAATCGAGATACTGACGTGCGCTTGCCCTGTCCCAGTTGGCACCGTATTCTGCCACAATGTTGACAGTGTAGCCGAGCTTTTGAAGACCTTCCATTACACCGACTTTTCGATAAATCTGTGCCGGATGACCATATTCGCCGTTAAAATAAACAACGTTCAGAGTTTTTCCAGAGAGCTTGCCCGGATTTTTTTTGAAATAATTGTCGATAATCTGAGCCTGAAAATTTCCTGCATCAGTCTCCGGTGATGAAGCGTAAAAGAAATTCTTGCCAACTTTGAGTGCTTCGACAGAAGGAATGACGTTTGAGAAAGCCGCCGAACCGCCCTGCGAATTAATGATTTTTGTGATTTGTTCGGTCAAATCCGTGCTGTATGCGATAATTACGAAATTCTTGACTCCGTTGAGAAGCATTGTTTTAATCTGGTCAATTTGAATCGCCGCATCATTGTTTGCAGAATAAATTTGAAGCGTGACATTGAGTTTTTGAGCAGATTCGAGCAGACCTTTTTTGTAGGCCTGAAAAAATGCCTCGTTATCATTGCGAAGAAGAACTCCAATCACTTTCTTTTGGGATGATGAATTTTTGTCGCATCCAATAAAAGAAAAAACAAAAGCAGAAAGAACCGAAATCAATAAAAACTTCTTCATATTATGATGCCCCCTTAAACTGTGAACTGGTCAACCTGATTACCGATTTCAAGAATTGAGTCGTACATAATCTTTGTGATTTTATCGAGCGACTGACCCGTTTCGGTGATTTTTTCGGTAGTCTGAGAAATAACATTCATACTGTCACGAATTGCACCTGTCGCATCCTGAAGCTGCTTGATTTCTAGAAGAATCGCATGATTGCCCTCGGACATCTCTTTTGACGCCGTTCTGACTTCGAGCGTGCTGTCATTCATCGTACTGAGCGCGCTGCCAATCTGGCGGGAACCTTCTGCCTGCTCCTGCATTGCGCCCTTAATCTGATTAACGAGCATATCCGTGCTCTGGATTTTTTGAGTAACGGAATTGAACGCTTCGCTTGAAGCCTCTGAAGCCGAAACAACACTCGTAATTGAATCCCGGATTTTTTTGAGCTGCATTCCGATTGTTTTTGACTGAACAGTTGAAGTTTCTGAAAGTTTGCGAATTTCATCGGCGACAACTGCAAAGCCTTTGCCTGCCTCGCCTGCATGAGCCGCCTCAATCGCCGCGTTCATAGCCAGCAAATTCGTCTGGCTTGCGATTGCCGCGATTGCCGTGTTCGCTTCTTGCAGCATGACAGATTCCTGCTCAATCTGGGCAATTTTATCGTTGACATCTTTTTGCTTTTCTGAACCGACAGCCGAAGTTTCTTCAAGCTCATCGAACTGGCTCGCCATTTTTTTGACAGAATCGTTTACGGAATCAATATTTCCAATCATCTGCTCAACAGCCGCACTCGCCTGAGAAACGCTCTGAACCATCTGCTCAATCATTCGCTCCAGAGACTCAATGTTTGAGGCAATCTCGTTGACTGCACCTGCCGTCTGCTCAACACTTGCCGACTGATGAGAAATTCGCTCGGAAACCGTATCGATATTTTCAAGGATTTGAGCGTTTGAAGAAGCCGTTTCCTGTGAGCAGGCATGCATTTCCTCACCTGCCGCAGAAAGCTGATCCTTTGAATTTTTAAGCTCAGTTACGATGCTCTGCAATTTTTTTGTGAAACTATTGAAGCCATCGACGACAGACCCAATTTCTGTGCGAGATTCAATCTGAATACGCTGAGTTAAATCTGCATGACCAGAAGCAATTTCGTTGATTGATTTTTCGACTATTCCAAGAGGTTTGAGCATGAAGCCCGAAATTAAAAGGATTGAAAATGCGAGCGCAAGAATTGTGAAAATTGAAATAATGATATTTGTTTTTTCGAGGGTTTTACCAGTTTTGTAGACCTGAGATTCACCGATTGTAAAAGCTAAAACCCACGGAGTATAAGCAATCGGCGTATAAGTGACGAATACATTGCCTTTTATGTCGCCCCAGTTTTTGACCCAGCCTGTTCCGATTCCGCCATTGACAGCCTTTTTAATCAGCTCTGTTACGGAAGAATCATTTGAACTGTCAAGAAGATTCTGCTTCATGATGACGCTTTGATTCATGTTTGCAACGACAGTTCCGTTGTCAGAAACAATCCAGGTTTGGCCGGACTCGCCGAGCAAAATATACTCGACCATATTTTTGATATTATCAAGAGAAATCACCGCCGCAAAAACGCCGATGACCTCTCCATGAAGCTTTGCCGCACGAGCAATATGGAAAATCATGTTCCCGCTGGAATCACGAATCGGGTTATCAACATAGCTTGACCGCCCTTCTCTCATGACCGCCTGATAAAACCGCTCGCCCGAAACATTCTCGACGCCACCAATATCACTGTAGCCTTTGCCGTCCTTACCAGCATATATAATAGAAGAAAAATATGTTTTCCTTGTACCGTTATGCTCTTTGAGCCAGGTGACAATCTGCTCATCATCACCAGCAGCAACGACATCAGCGTCGGAATAGAAAGACATCTGATTGATGTACTCGCTTATTTTGTTTGCAATTGCAAGCGAATAAGCATTCGTAATCTGCGTGCAATCCATTGCATAACTTTCTGCCGTTGATTTTTTGGCAAATGTGGAGATTAATATGCCCTGAACAATATTTATTGCAAGAACCAATCCTACAAGGAAAAGACAAAGGATGACTGAAATTTTGTAGCGTTTTTTTGCCATGATGCCCCCATTTTATCTCGGAGCATCATCTGCCTGTTTGAGCTTAGAATACAGCTACAACCTCACCGTTTGGATAACGCTCAGAAATATACTTCTTAATTTTATCGCTCTTTACAGCTTCAATCAAGAATTTTATTTCTTCTTTGCTCTCATTTCCAGCTTTTACAGCAATTACGTTGACATATGGAGAAGAAGAGCCTTCAACAAACAAACCGTCTTTTTTTGCAGAAAGACCGGCTGGAATTGCGTAGTTTCCGTTGATAACGGCACCGTCAACATCGCCCAAAACTCGTGGAAGAGATGCAGCCTCGATTTCCTTGAACTTAAGCTTTTTTGGATTCTTTTTGATGTCGAGAGGAGTTGCAGTGATTCCAACACCCTCTTTCAAAGTGATAAGACCAGCGTCCTGCAAGAGAAGAAGCGCACGGCCTTCGTTTGTCGGGTCGTTAGGAATTGCAATCGTAGCCTTTTTCTTCAAATCGTCAAGTTTTTTGATTCTGTTTGAATAGAAAGCAACCGGCTCAACATGAATGCCAGCCGCATTTACAAGATGGTAGCCCTTCTCTTTGTTGAAAGACTCAAGGTAAGGAATGTGCTGGAAGTAGTTTGCATCGATGTCACCAGCCTCAACAGCATCGTTCGGCGTAACATAATCGGTGAACTCAACAATCTGCAAGTCGATTCCTTTGGCAGCCAAGTCCTCTTTTACGAGATTGAGAATCTCAGCGTGAGGCTCAGGTGTTGCGCCAACTTTAAGAACTTTCTGCGCGAAAACAGAAGAAGCAAGAACAGCGATTCCTGCAAAAGCGATTAATTTTTTCATAGTAAGCTCCTTGTTTTTGAATTTCAAATCACTATTAACCTAGCGAGTTAGTATGTTTTATGTTATAC
>CACZYY010000114.1:6586-13552 GCA_902785455.1 uncultured Spirochaetaceae bacterium | reverse complement strand
CTTGAACTCGCCTTTGCAATGGAATTCTTTTTCGTCAACTGGAATTCCGACTTTTGCGGCTTCGGCCTTTACTTTTTTGTAAGTTGAATTGAGCAGGGCTGCCGAACCGAAGTTTACAATCTTGCCGACTTTGTCCTTTGAAAGACCTGCGATAAAAGAGCGGACTTCCGGGTCGATTGTAAAAGCATAGTAAGAATTTCCCAGAAACAAAATGTCGGCTTGCTCGTTAAGGCCTTCGCTGATTGGAAGGGCTTCAACGCCAAGTTCATTTGCAACTGCTTCTGCAAGACGCTTTGTGTTCCCGGTTTTGGTATAATATCTTACAGCGAATTTCATATAACCTCCGTTTGAATAAATGTTTAACTAAATTAGATTGTATACAACTTATAATTATAATAATGCCTCTATCTCAAAATGTCAAGTTTTTTCTAAAGAAAGCTGTTCACTTCCGCGCCTGAAGCATAGCTTCAGACGAGACTCGCCTAAAAACTTGCCTTGCAAGTTTTTTTTCTTAAGAAAACGGCTCGCTACCTATTGCATAAGTAGGTTAAAACCTATAGAATAAACCTAGTAAAGCGATAGGTTATCCGTATTACCAGAAACAATCTTTTGCTTTACAGGGGTACTATGTCAGAAAAATATAAGGTTGCGGTTGCTACGAGCGATGGCATTACAGTCGATTCTCATTTACAGTCGATTCTCATTTCGGACATGTTCAGTCTTTTTTGATTTTCGAAGTTGATGAAGAAAGCGGCAAGGCAGAGGACATCGGGGAGAGAGATGTCACGGCTGCCTGCTCAGGCGGCTCTTGTGGAGGAGTGCAGTCTGGGAGCGACTCTGGCTGCGGCGGCCACAACGGAGCGGGCGAGGGGCACAGTCAGATGGACGAAATTGCAAAGGCTTTGAGCGATGTGGACTATGTTCTGGTTGCGCGCATAGGCCCGCATGCAATCCGGGCATTGGCGAAATACAACGTAACTGCCTACGACATAGTTCTTCCGATTGAAGAAGCAATAGCAAAAATCAACGAATACAGAATAAAAATAAAGGAAAGAAAAAACAGGTCCACAGATTAGCACAGATAAACACAGATTGAAAGTTTGGATAAATGTGAATCGTCTGTGAAGTACGAGATTTTTTCACTAACAAAATATAAATCTGTGAAAATCTGTGAAAATCTGTGGATGTAAAAAAGGGGTACAAAATGGCGAAAATTCTTGATCAGCCGCGATACAAGTGTGCGTTGGCGGCTATGCAGACTGTTCAGTCGATTACGGGTGCAATTCCTGTTCTTCATTCAGGCCCGGGATGTGCTTCAAAACTGAACGACAACAATGGAACCAGCGGACGATACAGCCCGAACATCTTCCCTTGTACTTCGATTTCGGAGAAGGAAGTTGTATTTGGCGGTGCTGAAAAATTGCGCTCGACTATTCACAATGCGCTGCGCGTAATCGACGCTGACTTGTTCGTGGTACTTTCTGGATGTACGGGCGAGATTATCGGCGACGACATCAAGGAAGTTGCTCAGGAATTTGAGGACGAAGAAAAGCCTGTAATCTGGGCAAAAACTCCTGGCTTCAAGGGCAACAACTACGTGGGCCATGACTGGATTTTGAAGTCAATCTTCGAGCAGTACCTTAACCGCCCGGAAGTTCGCGACGAGCGTGAAGAAGCCGGCGGAACAATCAAAGGCCTGGTCAACATTTTTGCTGGCCCGCCGCAGCAGGATCCTTACTGGCTTGGAAACTTGCGTGAAATTGAGAGCCTGATTTCTGCAATCGGATTG
Source organism: uncultured Spirochaetaceae bacterium (assembly GCA_902785455.1). Lineage (GTDB taxonomy): Bacteria > Spirochaetota > Spirochaetia > Treponematales > Treponemataceae > Treponema_D. Next base: position 11,763 of record CACZYY010000114.1, on the reverse strand, counting down.
AAACCGAACACAATCTTTGGCTTTGGCCGTGGAATCGAGAACATTAAAAATGCCGCACGAGCAGAGTTCACGATTCTGATTTCGCCGTGGGTTGGTTTGGAAAGCGCAAAATATCTTGAGACAAAATTCAAGGTTCCGCTTTTGCATTATCCGATTCTGCCGATTGGAGCGAGCGAGACTACAAAATTCCTTCGTGCCGTACAAGCGTTCACAGGTGCGGACAAAGATCTGGTCGAAAAGGTAATCACCGAAAAAGAAGCTGAATTCTACTATTATATCGAGCGATTTGCGGATACTTTGCTTGAAACCCGAATCCTGGGCAAGCGGTTTACAGTTGCGAGCGACAGCCAGTACACGATGGCAGTCACGAAATTCCTTGTAAACGACATGGGACTCTTCCCGGAGAAAGTCTTTATCACTGACGATGCGCCGGAAGCCTTCCGTACACAGATTGCCAATGAGATTTCAAACCTCAACTACGGAATTCAGGCAGAAGTTCAGTTCACGACAGACGGACACGACATTCACGAGCAGATTAAAAAGACCGACTTTGCGGGCACTCCGCTGATTATCGGTTCTAACTGGGAGAAAAAGCTTGCTCAGGAAATCGGTGCGCATTATGTGAACGTAAGCTATCCGATGCTTGAAAAGCTCGTAATCAACGACCACATCGCAGGCTACTCAGGCGGACTTCATCTGCTTGAGCAGATTTTCTCAGCCGCAATGAGCAAATTGAAACTTTAGGAGATAACCATGCCATATAACTTTAAAAACGCAAATCTCGCCGTTCGTGAAAACCGACTCGGCTCAATTACAGGTTTTGTGGGCAACCTTGAAACGCTCGTCTACCGCTCGGAATGTGGCTCACTTAAAAACCGCGAGCGATGCTTCTCACAGTCAAGTTCATGTCTTTCCGGCTGTGCCTTGAACGCCCTTGCCGCAATCAGAAACGTGGCAGTCGTCTATCACGCGCCTGCTGGCTGTACCGCAATGGCCTCAAACGACAACGTAAAATTCGGCCAGATTGCAGCCCGCATCAACAAAACCACAAATTCGGTCTTTGTCTGCACGGACTTGAACGAAAAGGACACGGTTTTTGGCGCGATGAATGACCTGCGCAAAATCGTTGAGCATACCTACAAGACTTACAAGCCGGACGCAATTTTTATCTCGACTTCCTGCGTTTCGGGCGTTATCGGTGAGGACGTTGACGGCCTGGCCGACGAAATCAACGAGGAACTTCCAATCCCGGTAATCCCGGTTCACTGCGAAGGCTTCAAGAGCCGAATCTGGGCGAGTGGTTTTGATATTTCCGACCACGCTGTTTTGCAGGGAATCGTAAAGCCGCCTAAAGAAAAACGCCGAATCATCAACATCAAGAACTTCTACGAGAGCGCACGCCCTCAGATTACAAAGATTTTCAACGAAGTCTTTGACGCGGAGCCTCAGTTTTTGTACTGTAACTCGACAATCGAAGAGCTTTCGCATTTGAGCGAGGCATTGGCAACGGTCTGTATCTGTGGTACTCTGGGAACTTATCTTGGAAACGCTTTGGAAGAAACTTACGGCGTTCCTTACGTGCGGACAATTAACCACTCAGGCGTCACAGGTTTTGAAACATGGCTCCGTGGAATCGGGGATGCAATTGGCCGCCGCGAGCAGGTTGAAGCCTACATCAAAAAGCAGCGCGAGATTTACATTCCACAGATTGAAGAAGCAATCAAGCCGCTTCGTGGACTTCGGGCTGTAATCGGAATGGGACCAGGCTTTACTTACGAGATTGCCCGCGTCTTGCAGGAATTCGGCATGACAATCGATTACGCCCTTGCATGGCACTACGATTACAAGTACGACAACGGGGAAGTTCCGCCGGCACTGGAGCATTTGCTTAAAAACAGCCCTAAGGACATGAAGGTTGCCGTGGCCGACCAGCAGAACTACGAGGTTTTGAATATCCTCAACCGCTACAAGCCGGACGTTTACTTTAGCCGACACCCGGGAACTACTGTCTGGGCAATCAAGCAGGGCTATGCCGCAGTCTTCGTTGCCGATGAGTACACAGTCTTTGGCTACGAGGGAACTTTGAGCTTTGCAAAACTGATTCGCGACACCGTTACAAACCGCTCGTTCGAGAAAAACCTTGCCGCCCGAATCAAGCTTCCGTATACAAAATGGTGGTACGAGCAGAGCAACGAAAAGTTCATCAACGCGGAAAGTAAAAGATAATTAGGAATCGGGACTGAGCAATTGGCAATTAAAGGGGGGAAAGTCTTCCCCCTGGTTCGCACTTCGTAGCTCACCACCCCCTTCTACGGGTGCTTGCCCCCGTAACGCCCCCAATTTTTTTTATGACTCTACAGCAAATAAAATACATTCTTGGCGTGGCAGATTCTACTTCGCTCAACAAGGCTGCGGAAAGGCTTTTTGTTTCGCAGCCATCTCTTTCAGCTTCTCTGCATGACGCGGAAGATGAGCTTGGCTTTCAGATTTTTAACCGCACAGCCCGCGGAGTGAAGCCGACAGAAACTGGTGCGAGATTCATCCGTGACGCCAGAGAATTTTATTTACATTACGAAAGACTTCTCAAAAAATATACTTCGTCAGAAAAGAAAACTTTTTCGGTCACGACATTGTATTATGCCTTTGCGCGGAAGGCCTTTGTCGAAATCGTAAAGGATTTTTCGGGCGAGGACTATGATTTTGCTTTCTGCGAAAAAAAAGCTTCGCTTGTGATTGCGGATGTCGCACTCGGAAAAAGCCAGATCGGCATTCTTTACTTGAGTGATTCCAACCGCGAGTCAATTTCAAAAAGTCTCAAATCCAACAACCTTGAATTTCATCATCTCACCGAATGTAACGCCTTTGTATACCTTCACAAAAATCATCCGCTGGCAAAAAAAGAGTCGGTCTCGCTCGACGAACTTTCGGATTACCACTTCGTGACCTTTGACACCGACGATGTTAAGTCATTTTTCTCCGATGAAGTGATTGAACGCTACGGCTTGAATCAGGCGATTACGGTTGCTGACCGGGCCACGGAACTGAATCTGCTCAAAACTCTTGACGGCTACACTTTTCTTTCTGGCGTATTTGCAGAAGAAACGAACGAAGATTTTGTCCTTGTTCCGCTACAGAATCCCGATGACGGACTCTGCCACAGTTTTGAGCTGGGCTACATTACAAAAAACAACGTAAAAATCGAAAAAATCAGCCTGAATTACATCGATGCGGTGCGGCGGATTTTGAATATCGCGGGTTTTGTGTGCTAAATTCGTACGATCACTGAGCATCGTCGAAGTGACAGTCACAGTTTAATTCTTTTAAGGATTTTTTTTGTCCTAAGTTATAGAAAAATCCTATCACTCATATTCAAAAAAAGTATTATTCAAAGTCTCTGAAAAATTGTATACCTAGTGCATTGCTAGGTAGTAAAGGAGTTAGGCTTTTGGAAAACGAAACAGTCATTGAAATCAAAAATCTTTCGCTTTCTTATGAGTCCGAGAACACGACTTATGAGGCTTTGAAGGATATAAATCTCGACATACATCGGGGAGAGTTTATCTGTATCGTCGGATCTTCTGGCTGCGGAAAAAGCACGCTTCTTTCAGTTCTTGAAGGGCTTAATTCTGCGACAGGCGGAATCGTAAAAATCAATGGAAAAGAAATCCATGGACCTGGAGCTGAGCGTGCCGTTGTCTTCCAAAGCTACTCGCTCTTTCCGTGGATGAGCGCGAAGGAAAACGTGGCTTTTGCCGTGTACGAAACTTACAAAAAGCGGGGCGAAAAAGTCACGAAGAAGAAGGCTGATGAAATTGCGCTTGCTTTTTTGAAAAAGGTTGAGCTGAACGGATTTGAAGACAAACTTCCCGGCGAACTTTCGGGCGGAATGCAGCAGCGTGTTGCGATTGCTCGTGCTATGGCCTGCGACCCGGAAATCCTTTTGATGGACGAGCCTTTCGGAGCTTTGGACGCAAAAATCCGGGAAAATTTGCAGAACCTTCTTTTGAAAATGTGGCGTGAGGATGAAAAGAAAAAGACCGTCGTATTCGTAACCCATGACCTGAACGAGGCTGAGCTTCTTGCGGACAGAATAGTCTTTATGATTCCCAAGCAGATTTATACCATCATCGAGGACAATCTTCCCAGGCCAAGAAATTATCCCTACATTCAGGAAAGCAAAGAGTACAAGGAGCTTTATCAGAAACTGGTCAAATATTTTTATCACGAGACAAGCGAGCTTATCGACAGCGAGGGGGCTGCTCTATGAAAAAGTTTATTTCAAAATACCTGCTTAATCTGGCGAACCTCTTTTTCGTCCTCACATTTTTGTCTTTCCTGATTCCGAGCAAGTACGCTTCAGAAATGCGGGGGGGACTTAAATCTCCGCTCGTGTTCGCGCTCGTGCTTGTGATTATTGAAATCCTTTTTTTATCTCAGCTGGCAAATTCAAAAAAATCGCGCGCTGTTAAGGATGTGACGGCTTCGGTAAATATATTTTTGTTCGCATGGGAGTTTATTGTCTCGCGGTTGAACCTTCTTCCTTACATTTTCATTCCTGCCCCGGAAAATGTTTTCGACATTTTTGTCTCGGACTGGAAGACGATTCTTCTGGGCTTCTTAAGCTCAATGGAATTGATTCTGGCAGGCCTTTTCCTTTCGGTAATTTCCTCGGTGATTTTGGGAACGCTCGTCGGTTACAACAAAAGGCTCACGAATGCGGTATATCCGATTGCAAAGGCTCTTTCGACAGTTCCGGCCTTGATTTACACGCCTTACATCGTTCTGATTATGCCTACTTTCAAGCTGGCTTCTCTCACGGTCATTTTCCTGAGCATTTTCTGGGGAAGTTTCATGGGCTCAATCAACAACACTGCCTTCGTCGAAAAGAAAATCATAAACGCGGCAAAAGTCCTGAACCTTTCGACCCCGACGATTCTTTTCAAAATCATCATTCCCTTCAATCTGCCCCGGTACATAAACACTCTGCCGATTCATCTTGCGACAAGTCTTATGACGCTTACGGTTGCAGAAATGCTGGGCGCGGACAGTGGAATGGGATATTACGTGCGTGTTTCCCTCAACTATGCCAACTACACCAAGGCAATCGCAGGAATCATCTTCATCGGCTTTGTGGTTACGATTCTGAACATCGTGATTCAGGAGGCTAAGAAGCGCCT
>CACZYY010000114.1:0-6536 GCA_902785455.1 uncultured Spirochaetaceae bacterium | reverse complement strand
CTTGTTCTTTCAGCTGCCTTCCTTTCTTCCTGCAATGGGAAAAAGGCTGCGGAAGAATATTATTCTTTCAACATCGCTGTAACGGCAAACAAAGTCGTCAATCCCCTGATTCAAATTGCCCAGGAAAAGGGCTATTTTGAAGCCTATCGTTTCAAGCCGAATTACACCACGCTTGAGATGATTGGAACGCCGGAGGCTCTGGTCGCAGGAAAACTTGATGCGGCTTATCAGCAGGTTATTCCGCCAATCAGTTACGGGGCACAAGGTGCAGATATCACGATTTTTGCAGGAACCCTTTCTGGGGGAATGGAAGTCGTTGCCCGAAAAGATGAAGCTGAATTCCTTCGCGATCCAAAAAACTGGAAGGGAAAGACAATCGGCGTCATTCATCTTTCAACGGCAGAAATGATTTCAAAGGCTGCTTTGGGAAATGACTACGGCTACAAGGTCGGCGAGGACATAAACTACAGAATCATCGACGGCTATCCTGCAATTTCTTCGGCAGTTGCGAAAGGAACTCTTGATATCGGCCTTATTTCTTCTGAATATCTGGAGGCGGCCTGCTCAATCGGTCTTGAGCATGTCTTCCATCTTACTCACCTTCAGAAAGATTATGTCTGCTGCCGTCAGTACGCTTATGGACCGTCATTCTCAAAAAACAAGGATGCATACAAGGCTTATCTCAAAGGTCAGATTCGTGCCTACAAGGATTATATTACGAATCCTGAAGAATCTGTAAAAAGCCTTGCCCGGCTCACAGGCGAAGACATTGACTTCATTACCCGTTTTATTTACGAAAAAGAATCAAATGGTGACCGCTCATACAATCCCGACCCTAACTATAACGGCGTTCTTTCGATTTATGAGATTCTCACCAACTGGAACTACATTGAATCTGGTGCAAAGCTACAGGAATTCTTCAATATTGACGTTTATGCCAGCGCGCTGAAAGAAATAATCCAGGAATTCCCGAATGACAATTTTTACAGGGACATGTGGACCTATTTCCTTGAAAACGACAACAAATTCCCTGGATTCAATTACACGGAGATTTAATTTTCCACAATATAAACGGAGGTACTAAAATGGCAATAGATATAAAAAAATCAGAAGTCGAAACAAGAGACAATCGTCTCGGTGCGGTGCTTGCTTTTCACGGAAGAGCCAGCACATTGCAAAAAGATTCGAGCAAACGAGCCGTAAAGGATGACGAGAGAATCTACTCCCAGTGCAGCGACTGTTCACAAGGCTGTGCGGAAGTCCTTTCCTACATGATTCGTGACGCGGCAATCGTCGTTCACTCACCTTTGGGCTGCCTTTCGCCTGTTTCAATCTACGAGCGCGTTGAAGCTTCAAGCAAAGTTCGTGGAATTGAAGCACCGAAAATTCAGGTCATTTCCACCAACATCGGAATTGATTCAACGGTCTACGGCGGAGTCAAAATCCTGAAAGCGGCAGTTCGTGAAGCTTATGACCGCTTCCATCCCAAGGCGATTCTGATTCACTCTTCCTGTGCAGCAGGAATTATCGGTGATGACATTGAAAGCGTCGTTGACGAGGCGGAAAGCGAGCTTGGAATCCCGATTGTGCCGATTTACTGCGAAGGCTTCAAATCAAAGACCTGGACGAGTGGCTTCGATGCTGTTTTCCACGGAATTTTGCGAAAAATCGTAAAGAAACCAACCAAAAAACAGGAAGATCTGGTCAACATTATAAATTTTGCGGGGCAGGACGCTTACACGGCTTTGTTCAAGAGAATCAATCTTCGTCCGAATCTTATCGTTCCGAACTCCAGCGTAGACCAGCTTGCAATAATGTCAGAGGCAGCCTGCACAATTTCAATCTGTGAGTCACTGGGAACTTATGGAGCGGCGGCCCTTGAGCAGAATTACGGCGTTCCCCAGCTCAAAGTCTCTTCTCCCTACGGAATTGAATGGACTGACCGCTGGTTCCGCGAGCTTGCAAAACTTACAAACCGCACTGAACTTGCAGAAAAACTCATCAAAGAAGAAAACGAGAGAATCAAGCCGATTATCGAAGGTTACAGAAAAGTCCTTAAGGGAAAAAGAGCCTATGTTTATTCAGGAGATTCTTTCGCCCACTACCTTACGAACATGGTCCGCGAATACGGAATGGAAGTCGTTGGCGTTACGACACTTCACCATGACCAGACCACGGACACAAAAAGTCCGTCCCTGGACACTCTTGGTGAAATGATAAAATATACGGGTGATGTCGAGCGTTTCTCGGTCTGTAACAAGCAGCCTTTCATCATGTACAAAATCTTTAGCGAACTCAAGCCGGATATCCTTATCACACGGCACGACTCAATCGCCACAATCGGAACAAAACTCGGAATCCCTTCAATCCGCGCAAACGACATCAACGTTTTGAGCTGCTACGACGGTTCTGTAAATCTGGGAGCAAGAATCATCGACGCCTTGAACTCAAACAAATTCTTCAAGACGATTTCGGAGCACGTTAAGTTCCCTTACAGTTCATGGTGGATTAACCAGAAAGACCCATTCTATTTTGACAAAAAGGCGGAAACAAAATGAGCAAATTGATTGAACAACCAAGATTTTCATGTGCCCTTGCGGCCCAGACTACAGTCCTTGCAATCCCGAGAGCATTGCCAATCGTTCACGCAGGACCGGGCTGTGCTTCAAAAACATTTCTGACTCTTTCCCAGTGTGCGGGAAATCAGGGAGAAGGCTTTGGCGGCGGCGGACAGATTTCAAGCACAAACACAGGCACGAAGGAAGTCGTTTTTGGCGGCGAAAACAAACTGCGCACGCTTACGGAAAATGCTTTTAAGGTTCTGGATGCGGATTTGTTTGTCCTTCTTTCGGGCTGTACTTCGGGAATCATCGGCGATGATATTGTTTCAATTGCGAACGAGTTCCGCGAAGAAGGAAGGCCTGTCGTGGGTGCGGAAACTTCCGGCTTTACCGGCAACAATTATCAGGGACACGAGCTTGTGGTTAATTCGATTATCGAGCAGTTTGTTGGCGATGTGACTCCAAAAGTTCAGAAAGGACTGGTGAATGTCTTTTCTGTCGTTCCAAATCAGGATCCTTTCTGGCGGGGCGACCTTGAAGAAATCAAGCGGATTCTTACTTCAATCGGCCTGAAAGTTAATATTTTGTTCGGATATGAAAGTGCGGGCGTTTTTGAGTGGCAGAATATTCCCAACGCTGAATTCAACATCCTTCTTTCACCATGGGTAGGACTCAAAACCGTGGAGCTCTTGAAGAAAAAATACGGAACACCTTTCTTTCACTTCCCGTACCTTCCGGTGGGCGGAAAAGCGACGAGCCTCTTCCTCAAAAAACTTGCCGCGTTCGCAAACCTCGACCTCGAAAAAGTTTCAGCGGTTATCAAGCGGGAAGAAGAAAAATTCTACAGCTACATCGTGGGCCTTGCTGACTTCATGTCAGATTTCAGGAGCAATATCCCGAATGATTTGTATCTCGTGGCTGATTCTGAATATGCAATCGGCGTTTCGGATTATCTTGTGAACGAGCTTGGACTTCAGCCGAAGGGAATCTTCATCACTGACGTGCCGCCAACCGACACAATAAAGGAAAAAATTCTTGAGACAATCGAAACTCTGGGCAAAGAAATCAGGGAAGTGGTTTATTTTGAAAGTGACGGCGGAAAAATCCAGCAGAAACTTTTCGAGCTGATTGGTTCTTCAAAAAGAGCCGTAATTTTCGGAAGCACCTGGGAAAAAATCGTTGCCCAGAAGAACAACAATATGCTGATTCACCTGAGCATGCCGATTGTGGACGACGTAATTCTGAACAAAACTTTCACAGGTTACACGGGCGGTTTAAAACTCACCGAAGAAATTTATTCGGGCATCTTCAAGCACGGAACAATCGACAAGAACGTTCAGGTTCTCTAAGAAAGTGCTGATTAATTCTCTATTGAATTAATCAGTGTTTCCCAGCCCCAAAATTTACGGAGGATTTATGGCATACAAAATTGCAATCGGAACTTCTGACGGTAAGAGCGTAAACCTTCACTTCGGCGAAATTGAATCTGTTTCAGTTTACGAGGTGAACGAAAGCGACGGAAGCTATTCTTTTCTGGAAGAGCGGAAAATCACCCGCGATCCTGAAAAGGAGGAATGTGAAAGTGGCTGCTCCTGCGGAAGTAACTTTGCGGTAAAAGTCGGCCAGACTGTAAGCGACTGCACCTATTTTCTTGTGGCAAAAATCGGCCCCAAGCCCCACCGCCTGCTTCAGGAAAACAAGGTGAACTGTCTCGAAGCCCCCTTTGAGATAGAAGAAGCCGTTTCAAAACTGAACGACTATTATATCTCACACAAAAAAAGGGAAAGCCACATTTTTTAGTCATATTTAACTATTGACTTAGTAGGTAATAATTTATATATTATACCTAGTTAGTTAATAGGTAATAAGAGGTAAAAATGCAGAATTTAAAAAACGTTCTTTATCGTGCTTTTCCTGCGCTGGGAGTGCTTTTTGCGCTTCTGGTGCAAACGATTTTCCCCGACAGTCCTCTTCATCCGACGGCGGGCAGGCATTATTACAACTTTCTTCTATATATACTGCTTTCAGTCACGGTTGCCTTTTTTGCTTTATCTTTCTGTATTGCGAAAATACGTGAAGCTCTGGTGGAGAAGGGGGCTTTCTTTTTTGGGGCTGGAGTTTTGCTTGCGCTATTGAATCTTGTGACCGCAAAACTTGCCCTGCTTCCTGTGATTTTCTTTCCGACCTTTGACAATATTCTTGCGGTTTTTGTGGAGCAGACAGGGCTTTTACTGAAATGTATCGGATTTTCGTTCAGGCTTTTGATTCTGGGCGTAATCTGGGGAACGATTGCGGGATTTATCACCGGCGTGTGCCTGGGCTTTTCCAAAAAAGTGTATTACTGGATAAACCCTTACATAAAGCTGATTGGCCCGATCCCGGCCACTGCGTGGATTCCGCTTGTTTTGACGACATTTCCCACTCCGCTTGGAGCAAGCATTTTCATCATCGCCCTTGCGGTCTGGTTCCCGGTTCAGCTTATGACAAGCTCCGGCATTCAGAACACAAGCAAGGTTTATTTTGAAGTGGGGCGTACGCTGGGAGCAGGAACTTTCTTCCAGATTTTCAGGATTGCAGTTCCGGCCGCCCTCCCGAATATCTTTCAGGGCGTTTTCAACGGAATCTGTGCAGCCTTCATCGCGCTTATGACAGCAGAAATGTTCGGTGCCAAATACGGAATCGGCTGGTACATCAGCTATCAGAAGGCCATGATGCTCTACTCAGGAGTCTACGCCGGCCTTTTAATGATAGCCATTTTCTGTACCGTAATCATCACAGCCCTGTTCAAAGTCCGCCAGCGCGTCCTGGGCTGGCAGAAAGGGCTTATTAAATGGTAGCGAACGGCACTGCGAAGCAGGGCAAAAACTCACGAGGTGAGTTTTTAGTGAGTCTCGTTCGAAGCTATGCTTCGAGCGCGGAAGTGAGCCGGTCGCCTAAGGCGAAAGAAGTCGTGAGACGACTTCTTAGGCGAGTCTCGGTCGAAGCTGGGCTTCGACCGCGGTAGCTATGCTTCGAGGCTTGATACATCTTCCCAGATTAGTTCCGGCGTGATTCTTGCTTCTTCCAGAGCCTTTTGTGCCGGAATTCCATCGTAGAATTTCTTTTCAAAGCCATAGTTAAGGACTTTGACATTCTTGCGGCCGAGATACGAAGCGATTTTCTGCCCGAATCCACCCTCAACAATTCCGTCTTCGAGAGTAACAAATACATCGTGATTTTTGCAAAGCTGGTCCAAAAGCTTTGTGTCCACGCCCGAAGCGAATCTTGGATTTATGAGGGTGACTTTTTTGCCGGATTTTTCGCCAATGAGTTTTGCTGCTTCCTTTCCGATGTTAAAGAAATCACCCAAAGCAAGGACCGCAATTCTTTCGCCTTTTTCGCAAACCTGATATTCGAGCTTTCCAAAGTCCTTTTCAACCGGATATTCAGCCTTGTTTACTCCGTCGCAAGGAACTGCGATAATCACAGGACTTTCCTTCTGCTCAAGACTCCATTCAAGCATAGAAAGATATTCTTCTTTGCTTGTCGGACAGAGATATGTCAGGCCCGGAATATTTGCGAAAATGCCAATCGCCGAAATTCCGATGTGTGTCGCGTCTCCCATTCCGAAAATCGAAGTCGAATGAAGCTGAATTGTCACCGCGCTCTTGTTGAGGCTCACATCCTGAGTGACCTGATCGTAAATTCTCTGTGCAAATGTCGCGTTCGTAACAAAGACTGGTTTTCCGCCGTTTTTGGCAATTCCCGAGCACATTGCAGTTGCCTGCTCTTCGGCAATTCCAACATCGACATAATTATCACCCATTTTTTCGCGGACATCCTGTGTAAGTCCAACAGCTCCAGGAACAGCTGCCGTAACGACAACGACCTTTTTGTCTTTTTGGATTTTTTCGAGCATGTAGTTTGCGAAAATCGAATTGTAAGATTCTCCGCCGCCTTTGTATTTTCTTTCGCCTGTTTCACGGTCAAAAGGTG
>CACZYY010000113.1 GCA_902785455.1 uncultured Spirochaetaceae bacterium | reverse complement strand
CTGAACCTGCTTTTCAGCATGATTGCAACTGGCACTTCAATTGTTCTCGCTCAGTATATCGGAGCAAAAAAATCAAAGGAAGACTTGAACTCAATCGCCAGTGCGAGCACGGTTATGATTATCCAGCTGGGAATTTTCATGACCATTCTTGTAATCTTCGGGTTAAGATTTCTTCTTGCCTGCTATACGCTCGAAGATTCGGTCAGAACGGCTGCTTACGAATATTTCATCATATTCGGTGGAATCGGTGCCATTTTTAACGCGCTGAATATCCTGCAATCGGCAATTCTCCGCTGTTACGGTTACACAAAACAGGCGCTTTACGTCACTTTGGTTGCAAATATCATCAATGTCGTGGGAAACGCGCTTTCTTTGTACGGCTTTTTCGGGCTTCCGATTTTGGGGGTAAAAGGTGTGGCAGGTGCTTCACTTATCGCAGCCATCGTTTCATGCATCTTTCTTGCGATAATAATCAGACAAAAATCTGACATCTGCTATAATCTCAAAGGCTGGCGAAAAACTCCAAAACACTTTTACAAACTGATTCTCAAAGTCGGCATTCCGACTGCGAGCGAAAGTCTTTCTTACAACGTATCTCAAATCGCAATTATGGCGATGATTTCCACGCTCGGAACCGCAGCCATGAGTGCACAGGTTTACACAAGAACAATCTGTCAGTACGTTTACATCGTTGCGATCGGAATGGGGGCTGCTTGTCAGATTAAGGCGGGTTATTACGTTGGAGCACAGCAAAGTGAAATTGCCTACAAAAAAATGTTCGGATACTCTCTTGTGGCAACGGCTGTTTCGCTCACCATGATTTCGCTTGTAAACATCTTCTCAAATCCAGTAATTTCTATTTTTACGACGGCTCCAGAAGTCTCGTCAATCGTAAAAACTTTGCTCCGTCTCTCAATTCTCGTTGAATTCGGGCGTTCATTGAACCTGATTTGGATTGGTGGCCTCAAAGGGGCTGGGGATATTCGTTTCCCGGTTCTTTACGGAATGTGCTCGAACTGGGGAATCATGGTCTTTTTGAGCTGGCTTTTGGGGCTTCAATTGGGCTGGGGAGTTGCGGGCTGCTGGCTCGGAATCGGACTCGACGAAACAACCCGCGGAATCGTAATGATTTTCAGGTGGGTAAGCAAACGCTGGATGACAAAATCGCTGATAAACTAAATTTCCAGAGTGCCTACAACAGTGCTGTCTTCTTCTTTTGGCTCACTTCGCCTTTTGAAGAATGACGGCTTTTTATTTTCTTCATCAGTTACAGTTTTTTCTTCTTTATCTTTCTTTGGGCTGCGTTTCGCTTTTGGGGCTACCATAAATCCGAACATTGAGCCGCACAAACCACCTGCGATATGAGCAACAGTTGAAATATTCTCTGCTTTTGGCGCATTAATCAATTCACGGCCAAGATAAATCGCGACCACAAAAATAAAAGTCAGCGGAATCACATTTTTATCGAGAGTTGTGATTGAAGCAAGAATTATCAGCATGAAAACAACACCGCTCGCACCGAGCAAAGGACGCGGTATAAGGCAGACATTTATGACGCCCGTGACAAAGGCCGTGACGACAAACATCAGCAAGACCATTTTTGAGCCGTAACGTTCTTCCATGAGAGGACCGAGCAGCAAAATGAAAGCAAAGTTTCCTAAAAGATGGTTCCAGTCGGTGTGCCCGAGAATATGAAGAAAAAGTCTGAAATAATCGAGTCCGCTCTTGTAATTGAAGCCGCCGTTTGAGCCGATTCGGCCAGGAGCTGTGAAAATCGCGGGAATCAAGTGTTTTCCGAGCAAAAAATCATTCAGCAAAAGGATTACGACGCACATGATTGCGAAGGTCAGAGTTACCGGGGCATTATAAGTGACACGAAACTTTTTTTTCATATTGAGATTATCGGCAAAATAAAAGGGTAAGGAAAGACGATTTAACACAGATTTAACACAGATTTAACATACAATTTTCTATTTCTGTTGAGAGGGGGCGGGAAATCAGATATACTAGCTTTCATGGTAAACTTAAAATGGCTGGTGCTTGCTCTTGCTGTGGCGATGTATGCGCTTGTAATTGCAAAGCAGGACAAAAAGGTAATTTTTACGAGCGTTGCGGCGCTTCTGGTGATCGGGCTTGGGATTGCTTTTCCAGGGGCAATTTTTACAAGCGGAAGCGGGCGATTTTACGCGCTCACACATGCTTTTTCATCTCTCGTCAACTGGAACGTCCTGATGATTTATGTCGGCAGCATGACGATTGCGGCGCTTTTTTTGTATTCAAAAGTCCCTTCAAAGATTGCGGATTTTCTGGTTAAGGTCAGCCCTTCCACAGGCCTTGCGATTGTTCTTATTCTCGCAATGACGGGAATTATTTCGATTTTCGTCGAGAATGTCGCGACAGTGCTTGTAATGGCTCCGATTGCGCTTTCGCTCTGCAAAAAACTCAAGATGAACCCAACGATGTTCATGGTCGGACTTGCCGTAATGTCAAATCTTGAAGGAACTGCAACTTTGGTTGGAGACCCTCCGAGCATGATTTTTGCAAGTTATGCGGGCTACACTTTCAACGACTTCTTTGTTCATGCGGGCCGGCTCTCGATTTTCTTCGTCGTTCAGAGCGGTTTGCTTGCGGGTTGTATTTTCTTCTACGCAGTGTTCGCACGCCTCAAAGAAAAAACTGAGGTTGAGGGCGAGCCGGTGATTTCTGTCGTTCCGGCAATTCTTCTGCTCGGCTTGATTTTTGGTCTGGCAGCAATTTCTTTCATTCCGAATGAAGTGCCATTTCTTTCCGGCGGTTTCGTGATGGTTCTGGGCTTAGCAGGCATTCTCTGGTACATTTTCTCGCAGAAAAAAACAGGAAGCGAGACCTGGGAACTCATCAAAGGCCTGGATTGGGAGACAATCGCATTTTTGATTGGAATTTTCGTTGTGGTGGGGGCTATCAGCGAGACAGGTCTGCTCAAAGATTTTGCGGATTTCCTTGCAAAACTCACAGGCGGAAGCAAACTTGCTGGCTTCATTCTGATTCTTGCTGTTTCGATTTTCATTTCAGGCTTCGTTGACAATGTTCCTTACATCATCGTAATGCTCCCTGTTGCCGGCAATATGGCAGAAAGCATGGGAATCAACCGCGAGCTATTCCTTTTCGCGCTTTTGATTGGATCTTGTCTGGGCGGAAACCTCACTCCTTTCGGTGCGAGCGCGAATGTCGTTGCAATGGGCATCGTAAAAAAAGAAGGCCACCCGATGAACTTTGCAAAATGGCTCAAACTGGGCGGCACTTTCACGCTGATTACAACCGCGGCTGCGGCTATAGTTTTGTGGTTACTTTGGGCTTAAAAAAAGCCCTGCATGGATGCAGGGAAAAAGACAAGAGAGAAAATTCTGTTTGCCGTTAGGTGAACAGAATTTTCTCGTCAGAAACAAAAATACACGGAAGTATTTTTGTTTCTAAGCGTCCAAACTAAATACGGCTCCTGCTTCTGGTGCAGCACCAGCAAGCCCGTAGCCGGTTGCCTGCGCAACCTGAATATTTGTTTGAATTTTTGACTGAGTGCTCTGAATCAGCGCGTCGAGCTGCGAATCATCCATATTTTCTGGAGCAACATTTATTTTCGGCTGATTCTTCATGGAAATAAGCTGATTCAAAAGTGAATTAAGAATCTGAATCTTTGAAATTGAAACGCCCTGCTGATTTGGCTTTGCGGCCACGCCAGTAACATGATCAAAATGAGCGTAAATTACGTTCTGCTGGGCTACAGGAACATAGAGCTTTCCGTGCCCACCGTTAGAGATTACCCCCGAATAATTAAAACTGCTTGCGTTTAATGAAACTCCATTTACCATAATCGCACCTCGCTTTTCCCACCAACTTTTATTTGTTTAAAATATCGGAAAATACGAGGAAGAGATTAGAAAAAATTAATTAAATTGATTTCTCCAGGTGGCAATTCGTTCATCAATGGATTTTATTGCGGTTGTAGTGTCGGTATTTGTAGCTTCGGAGAGATAGGGAATAATTACGCGCTCTTTTAGGCTTTCCCAGCGGGAAGGAAGCGGAAGCGGCGCGACCAGAGAAGATTCTTCCGGCATTTTTCCAAGCAGGATTTTATATGAAGAAGGGAAAACCCGCTCATTCACGCTTTTAACAGAAGAAAAACCACTGCAAATTCCGAAAGTCTGGGTGTCGAGGTTCATCCGCATGGCGCGGTCAATAAGATTCTTTTGAGTTGATTCCGAGAAAAACCACGTGACAAAATCACAGGCTGCCCGAGTGTTTTTTGACTTACGGTAAAGCCCCAGTGAAGTCATATCATCGTTCACAAAGATTTTGCCGTCTTTACCAAGCCAGTGGAAAGCAATATTTTCGGTCTGCTCGCCTGGAATATTGAAAAAATCATCGCTTTTAATGTAAGCGAACAAACAGCGGTCTGAATTTACGAGCTTATGGGCAGGAGCATAAAGATATTTGAAAGAAAAGTCCTGCTCTGCAGCAGTTCCGCCGTTTTTATTCCGAGACCAGTTTTTGATGTAAGCAATCGTGGAATTCAAAGAATCAGTGTTCCAGGAAAAAATATTTCCTTTTTCAGTGAATTCAATTCCGTTCATTTTGGCCACATGGAACAAGAAATTTGCACTCCAGGAAGGAGCGTAGCCCATTTTGACAAACACTTCATGCTCTGACTTTTGGTTGAACCCCGCCGCAGAATCACGGATTGTATCGGAATCAATCAGCATGTTCTCGGCAATCAAATCATGATTTTTCTGAGCAAAAATCATCGTAGGAATGTTAAAACTAACAGGAATCAAATATTGAGTGCCGCCAACTTTGCCATATTCAAGAAGCGGCGCATAAATCGAAGAAGGATTTATCTTGCTGCGACCGAAAACACGTTCAAGGGAAGAAAAATTCTTTTTGATACGAGAGTTACGCAAAAACGAGCCGATTACGATGTCTGGATTCTGTTCGTCCTTTGCGGGAGGCAGAGCTGACGCAAGCTTTTCTTTGTAAACGACAACAGCCTTGGCCTTATTCTGGGCGACGTTAAAAAATTCCACATAAGAAACGATTTCCGGCCGGTCAGTCCAGATTACGACAGGGGAAGAATTACCGCAAGAAAGAAAACTGAAAACGGAAAGTGGAAAGAGGAAAATGAAAATATTTTTGATTGCGAAACGAAATATTTTTTTCAATTTTGATAGTCCTTTTTATGGGAAAAATTATAGCATAAAAAGCTGGGGTATCATAGAGTGTAAAAATCTTGAAAAAACTGCACTTTTAGCTGTTTAAAATAGTGAAAAAACTGCACTATTTCTCTTTTAGAATCTTGAAAAAACTGCACTAAAAACGAAATATCTCAAAAAATGAATTTTAGTCGGGGCTTCCCGCCATAAATGGCGGCCGGGTGTTTCGCCCTTCGCTAACGCTCATAGCCTAGTGGCTACTTCGGGGCTACATACCCTAAGCCACATTCTTTCAAAAGGAAGAATCTATACTTCCGTGATTTTGAGTTTCTCAATTTTCGGTTTCAATTCTTTCGTAGATGTTACAGATTGTTTCACCGTCTGTGTCGGGAATTGAAGCAAAATGATTTTCATCAAGAATGTAAGTTGGGGTTTCGTAACCGTCTTGAAAGAGAATATTGTCCTTGTATGAGAAATTACCTTCAAAACCAGAATTTGTTTTATAATGTTTGTCTTTGAAAATCATAACATTGTTCTTTTGACCGGTTGATGTTTTTGCATTGCTCCAAGTGCCTTCAAAATATGTTTCTATACTTACACCATTACTTTCGGCGGCATCCATGCATGCCATTTCCCAATTTGTAAATGGTTCTTCATTAATTACAAGAAAACATTCCGCTTTAACGATTGAAATAAGTTCTTCCATATTATTTTCTTCTTCCCAAGCGAAATCTCTGTAAGTTGCAAGCATTTTTACATAATATTTATTTCCATCTTTTCTGTATGCGAGTCGATGCGAAACAACTTTATCATCTGCTACTTCCATTAAAATAAATTCACTGCTTCCATTAAACACCATAATCTTTCCTGTATTCCTATCTACATCATAGGAAGCATAAGTGCCGGAAAAAGTATCTGGATTTTCAATTGAGATTTCTTCTGAAGATTTGTCAGGATTTTCATTTTTATTCCGATTGTCTGAAAGAGAGTCTTTAGAAACCTTTGTGAAAATCTGTGCGACAATGCCATATTCACCCATTTCTATAAGGTCTGCAAAATGATTTTTATCCAATATAAGAACCCGGCTCTGAATTTTCGCACTGCTATCGGCTTTCTTCCAGTTTTTACCATCTTCACAATAAGTTTTAATTTCGTAAGTTACCTGACTGCCTTTACGGATAACTTTTCCTTTTAGGCTTGCTTCGTGACTTGCATCTTGAACGAAATTATTTCCGTCAAAAGTTATAGAAGATGTTGCCCCTGGTCTTCCGTTCGCACGAGCATTCCAACTTCCGTCAAAGAATTTTTTCTCTTTCAGCAGTTCTGAAGATTTTACATATCGTTTTCCGTTGAAATCCAGTGTTCCGTCTTCATTGAGTGAAAATTTGATAAGTCCATCCTCACCACCACGCTTTTCCCAAGTAACGCCACCGTCACCTGACATTTTTATAAGCGAAAGATAGAGAACATTTTCATCTCGCTTGTAATGATATTCCGAAACAAGCGAGGACATTTCACCAAACTGCCCAAATTTAAGCGTAGAACCTTTTATTTCAAGAGAATATG
>CACZYY010000112.1 GCA_902785455.1 uncultured Spirochaetaceae bacterium | reverse complement strand
TTCAAAACATGCACGCATCCGGGCTTTGTCGCTGGCGTTAAGGGCAGCTTCAAATGAATGTGCGGGAAGTCCAAGATTTTCTGCCACGAATGAGACGCTTGCGGAAAAGTCAGTTCCGGCTGTGAAAACGCCCTTGAGCTCGCCTTTTTTGTTCAGTTTTTTGGCAAGTTCCAGAAGAGATTCGCGGTCTTTTAAGTCTACCGGATAAAATTCATCGGCCAGAGGAACGGCTACGGCATTTTTGTTCGCATCTACGACGACCGCCTTGTAACCGAGGTGTTTTGCCCCGAGAATCGCAGGCTTTTGCATGAGACCCGCGCCTAAAATAAGGATTTTTTTTGTTTCAAACATTAGTAAATCTCCCGTTCTTTCTTGCAATAAACTTCGAATGTGTCTCCAAGCCCGAAGAAATGGCTCGCACCTGAATAAAGCGCGAATTTTAGGCTCGTTGACTTCTGACCTTTGAGATTCGGGAATCGTTCAGGATGATGGCCTGTCGAAACAATTTTTGCGACTTTGAAGCCGTATTTTTTGAGAATCGACGCTGCCCTTCCCGGCTCCCAGAGAGTGAAATGGTCTGTCGGGGAATTCTGGAAGAAGGACTGTGTGTTGAATCTGCCCGAAACTCCGCTCGCTGACGGCGTTGAGAAGGCGAAGATTCCTCCAGTTTTGAGGATTTTTGAGACACCTTTGAGAACGCTGTCCAAATCCTGAAAATGCTCGATTACATACCACATCGTTACGGCATCGAAATTCTTGACACCGAACTCATCAGCCGGGTCAAATTCCGGGAATTTTGCGGTCGTTGCAGGATAATGAAGCGTATTCTGAACATAATCTACGGCTTCTTTTGAAATATCCGTGCCGAAAACCTGCCAGCCGGCATCATTCGCCGCATCAAGATACGGGCCGAACGCACAGCCGATGTCCAGGACTGCAGGAGTCACGGCCTTGTGGTTGGCGCGGTAAAGCATATCGACCACGCTCGTCCTGCGAACGCACTGTTTTTTGATGTTCTTGAAGTCGTCGAGGTAAGTCTTTCCGTACTGTTTTTTGTAATCCTCGAAGAAATATGAAGAATTGTAATTTTTTTCGGTAGCGTGAGTCCAGCTCATGTAAAGCATTCCGCAAGTTTTGCATCGACGGAATGTGTGCAAGCTCGTGCGCGCGACAATAGGATTCTCGACAGAGGAAGATTCGTCACGGCAGACAGGGCAAGAAAAGCGTTTTCCGCCCGCAAGCAATTTTATGAACTCACCAAGTGATTTTTTGCCAGCCCCTTCTTTTAAGAACGGCGAATCAGGGTAAAGGGCACCGACATTTTTTAGAAGTGAAATTGAGTTTTCGGCATTAATTTGACCTTGCTGGAGACATGCAAATCCGTATTTTTGGGCAAGGTTGACATGGAGTGCAGTTGTACCAAGCAGAATCACTCCGCAACCTGCGGCAAGTGCCTCAAAAGCCGTGAAACCATAATGAGTTACAACGACATCGTAGCCCGAAAGCTGCTCTTTAAGATTGTGAACAGGCTGGATAAACTTAATTTTCTTTTGAAGTTCCTCATCGTTCACCCGCAATGCTGATTCTTCGGGGTTCTGAACAATCGCAGTGATTTTCTTGCCGCTTGATGCAAAAGCAATGGATGTGGGAACAACCAAATCCGCAGGATCCTCGCCGCCAACTGTAATCAGAATCGACTTGATTTCATCAAAATTCTCTGGCTTTTTGTCGCTTCGCTTGTGCTCAGGGAGAGAGACAAATGACGGATCGGAAATATTAGCCGGTCGCTCCAGTCCATAAGACGGAATTATGTCCAAAAGACAGTCACACAAATCGGCATTCAAAGAACCTTCGTCAATCGCCACGACAGGAGCGGCTTTTGAAAGATTGAGGGCAAGTTCCCGGTCAAGGGTGAATGCGTCGGTAACAATAAGCTCGTATTCTTTTTTTTCTGGCAAACGGCTTACAATCTGCTCGTCGCGAAGGCCATTCTTTTTTGCATCCGATATAAGCTCATCACGCTCTTCAAGCCCGGCATCTTCCGGAATATAGATATTCGCCCCAGTCTCCACGGCAATTTTAAGGCATCGGCGCAAATGACCGGTTCCCTTGCCTTTTTTTACGCACGGAACTGTGAGAATCGGCTTGTAGAGGGCTGGATTTTCGAGAGCAGAAAGAATCTGTTCTGTTGTGTAAGGTTCTTTCACAGGATTTTTTTCTGTTACTTTGTCGCCTGAAACAATTTTTACGATTGATTCAGCACGCTTGTAATCAGCAGAAGTGTCAATCGTGGTGCGAAGAGCAGGAAAATTCCACTGCTCCGGGGCAGGAATAAAAAGAGACTTGAAATTTTCCGGATGATTATAAAGGCTCGGTCCTACATGTTCGTGGTCGTACTGAAGGTTTGTGAGAGCACGTGCTTTGAGCAATGAAGCCGCCTTGAACATTTCGATTCCGCTTCCGTGTGGCAAACCTGTATATGTGATGTAGTCAAAATCCTCGTAAGCAGAGCGTTTTTCAAATTCATCGACCAGACTCTGAGCTGCCTCATAGAACAAAAACGGATTGTCACAAGTCGCACGAAGAACGACATCAGCCTTAGTCTCTTCGATAAGATTGCAATAGCGTGCCAGAACATCCTCGAGCGGGCCTTTAAAAATCTTGAATCCGTTTCGTTCGCAAATTGGTTTTAATTCATCAAAAGAATCTTCATCGGTGGCGACATAATAGTCATCGACATTGACCTTTTTCATAGCGGCAAGAGTCCAGTCAAGGACAGTTTTTCCGCCCAAAGGAAGAAGAGCTTTTCGGCTCAAACGAGTTGATGAAAGTCTGCATTGTGCTGCTATAATTGTCATTTATTTCCCCAGTTCTCGACCAAATCGAGAGCATCCCTTTTGAATCTGTATTTGTTTTCCCTCACCCATTCCCTTGCTTCCTGGAATCTGGTTCGTGCTTCAAAGAATCCGCATGAAGAGCTTCCCCAGAATGCGAAGAAAGAAGATTTTGGAATAGCACCGTGATCCTGATAAAAACGCGGCACAAGATTTTTTAAATAGAATCGGTTTGAAAACTGGCTTGCCCCAGTCTCCAAAACAGGAACTTCAGTGCAATAAGAAAGGCTGAATGCCGTCGAAAAAGTGATTTTTTCGCCCCACAGCCATGAGCGAAAGGCAAAATCAAGGTTCTGCCAGTAATCCGAAAGAATTGTGTAATCATAACCGCCCAAATCAATGAATTTTTTGCGGTTGTAAAGGCCAATATAATCAAAAGGAAAAAGATTCGGGCTGCCATCCGAAACGACAGAAGTTGAAATCACATTTAGGGACGCCCGACGGATTGAAGGAGAAAAAAGCACCGGAAACGAAAAATTATCCTTGCCCAAAAGACGCGGAGTGATGCAGAAAGTACCAGATTCAGTGAGTTTTGAAGCTAGTGTGGGCGTGAGGATGTCTTTTGAAAAATCAATTGAATCACGAATAACAAGCACATATTCAGAAGAAGACTCGCCCACTCCGATGTTGATTAAATCTCCCTCAGTCGTATTTTCTTGAGGTATAATGATTTTTACGAACGGAAACTTACGTGAGAAATCCTCGATGCTGTAATTTTCACTATCTGCCTCAATCGAAATAATTTCGGCAAAACCACAGCGCATAAGATTCTCAATCATTTTTGAACGGAAGCTAGACCAGCCTTTATTGATGATGATGGCGGAAATATTCATCTTGACATTTGGAACGCTTTCCTTTCCGCCGAGAACAGTCATGCTGATAAAATGCTCATTAAAAATTAAAGGTATAGGATTCATCACAGATTCCGCATTTATTATCGGCAGATTTACTGTCACTCTTTTCTGAATTAAGCTCATCCACAAAAACAAGATGATTTTTTAAAACTTGAGAGAATTTTAACCAGATGGTTTCAATTCCTTCACTCAGTATGTTTCCAGCCGTGTTTTCAAAAGCAAGCTGGAAGCAGAAAGGCACAGTTCCGTCAGCAAGAATCGTCATGTCACGGCGCAAATGCCAGCACGGAAGCCTGTTAACTGGCGACAGATCGGCGGATTTAAGATCGGGCAATGTTCCGCATACAGAATTGTATTTTTGGATAATAAGCTCGCCTTTTGAAGGAGACTCCTTTTCTTTCCAGAATCGGTAAAATGACTCCAGCTGATTTTCGTTTGTTTTCATCCGCATGAACTGAGGATAAACATGATTCTCAAAGTGATTTTCAAGGAGAGGGATTGCCGCAAGAGCCTTTTCAAAGTCATTTTCGGAACAATTGTGGAGATTTGCGTACATTGATTTATCGACCGAATCAAGATAAACAATCCAGTTGACCTCTACATTTTTTGACTTTGCGGATTCGGCAATTTTTGAGGCTAGCTCTTCACAAACAAGAAGGCCGTCAGTCTCAATCAGAAGAAAAATTTTGTGATTCTCGTCATTCTGATTTATGACTTCAAGGGCAAATTGAAGGAATTCTGGATTTAACAGAGGCTCACCGAAAGCAGAAAGCGAAACAACAGCGTTTTCGGAAAAATTCTTGATTTGAGAGAGGATTTTCTGGAAATCAGAAAAAGCCATGAAATCTTTTGAAGAAGGATTTTTGCCGGTATTTTCCAAAGAATAGCAATATTTATGATTATATTTTGAAGAAATCTGGATGTTATAAAAAGCAGGAACAGTCTGCATTACGCACGGTGTTTTGGAAGCAAGATTTGAGAGGGCGTATGGATCGCAAAGGTCGATTTTTTG
The DNA here is from genome assembly GCA_902785455.1 of uncultured Spirochaetaceae bacterium. Classification (GTDB taxonomy): domain Bacteria; phylum Spirochaetota; class Spirochaetia; order Treponematales; family Treponemataceae; genus Treponema_D. The sequence continues at coordinate 5,734 of CACZYY010000112.1, read as the reverse complement.
ATTTTGTGCCTCAGCGAAAAGATTTTTGCATGCAAGGAAGTTGATTTTGCTCGAAGCCTCGAAACTGAAACGCAGCAAGCGGTAATCAACGTCAGCGATTAAAGTTTCAATTTCGAAAGAATTGATGTCGCCACGCATGACGGAAAAAAGAGCTTCCCTATCCACTGCCTTTTCACCCTCGCCTTTTAAGCTCGTTTTTGAAAGCTCGGAAAGGATTGAAGCCGTGCCAGACTCAATAATCTCCGGCGCAAGACCATAAGGAAAACCGTCGGCAAAGGAATATTCTGCGGCGTACTTTGAATGCATTTCGATTAGCTCAGAAGTGAGCTTTTCGTTTAAGAACGGAGTGTCGGCATAAGAAACAATCGCGCTCTCTGCCTCGTATTTTTTGAGCGCGGAAGAAATTTCTGAAATGAAAAGTGATTTTGTCCAACAATCGTGTGAAATGACTTCGATATTGGAATTTTGTGAAATAATAGAAGAAACTTGCTCAGAAACTGAAGAGTTGTCTTTCAAAAAAAGAACAATCTTTTCGCTGAATTTTGAAGCCCAGCTCAAAACCCGCCCGAAAGCGCACTCTGAATCAAAAACTTTTTCAAAAGCATGGGAGCTTAAATCACCACCGTACAAAACCACTAAATTTTTCATTATCAATAGTATAGCACTTTTAAGGTAAAATGTACATATTTCAAATTTTTTGAATTTTTTATATTATTCTAGCATGAATTCTGAGCATTATTTTGACTGGGCAGCAACTGCCCCATCTGACGAAAAAATTCTTCGCGAATCGCTTGAAATCGCGCTTCAATATGACGGAAATCCTTCCGCAACACACAAAATCGGAAGCTCCGCACGAAAAATCCTTGAAGAAGCCCGTGCCTCATGCGCAAAATCTCTTGGCGTAAATTCAAATCAGGTAATTTTCACATCTGGCGGAACAGAAAGCGACCACATTCCGCTTCTTTCAGTGTTGAATTCGCCAAAAAAAGGCCGGATTATCCTGAGCGCAATCGAGCACCCGGCCCTGCGCGAAGAGTGCGCAATGCTCAAAAAACAGGGATTTGAAGTCGTAAGCGTGAATCCCGACAAAAACGGCTTTATTTGTGCTGATTCAATCGTCGAAAATCTCACGCCTGACACACTTTTTGTCACGGTAATGGCAGTAAACAACGAGACTGGCTGCGTTCAGCCAATCTATGAGATTGCCGATGCGATTACAAAATGGGCAGCAGGCAAAAAAAAGCCCCACTTTCACGTGGACTGTGTTCAGGCAGCAGGGAAAATCCCGCTTGATTTGTCACACAAAGGAATCGACTCGGCGGCTTTAAGCGCGCACAAAATCTCAGGCCCTCGTGGAATCGGAATATTGTATCTTTCAAAGCCGGTCAATTCATTTCTTGTCGGTGGCGGACAGGAACAGAACATCCGAAGCGGTACTGAAAACCTCTTTGGAGCCGTGGCTTTCTCAAAATGCCTTGAAAAATATTATTTGAATGAAAAAGCTCTGAACAAACAAGCAAAAAATCGTTTTGAAGAGCAAAAAGAATGGACTTTAGACTTTTTGAAGAAGCTTAAGACTCTGGAAAAATGCCAGCTCGTTCCTGTCCTTCGTGAAGATTTTTCGGAAGAAGCGCAATCTAAATTCAGTCCGTGGGTTGTGCAGGCAGCATTCGTAGGAATTCCAGGGAATGTGATGGTCCGCGCGCTCGACGCAAAAGGCTTCTGCATTTCAACAGGAAGCGCATGTTCCGCAAAAAAACAAAGCCGTCCGATTCTGGCCGCGATGAAACTGGGCCGGGAAATTCAGGACAGCGCAGTGCGTTTCAGCTTCGGAAGTTTCACAAGCCAAAAAGCAATGGACGAGCTTTTCGAAGCAGTAAAAGAAATCGTCGAAGCATTTTAAATATACTGACTAAAAGCAAAAAAAAACGTCGTGAGGGAGTGAGCGTGTAGCAGGCTAGCAGGCCTTCACAGCATAGCTGTTCGGAGACTCACTCAAAATGCTCCATCGGAGCATTTTGCCGGCTTCGCCGTCGTTCCCTAGGTTTCGCGAAGCCGTTATCACGACTGGGAGCCGTTTTTTTTGATACATCCACATAATCTCAAAACTTAGATTAATTAAATAATTTTTGCTTATTACTCTTCTTTCTTAGACTTGATGTGGATTACTTTGCCGGTGCGCTTGATTCCGTCGTCTTTCTTTTCTTCGCCTTTTCGCTTATAAACTTTCTTTTCGCTACCGCCCAAAGCGTATTTTGCCTCTTTTGCTGCTTTGAGTTCTGCACGGCGTTTTGCACGCTCTTTGCGCTCTTTTTCGATGAATTTGAGGGAATCGTCAAGACCTGCGAGAACCTTCTGCATGTCCTCTGCAAAAATAGAAATCTGGTGGCGGTCAAAATCAGCTCCGTCGCCTTTTTTGCTCTCTACAATCTGTAAAAATACATCACCTGCACGATTTTCCTTAACATTGAAAAAATACGAGCGGTTGTCCAACAAAACCTGAGTAGTAAAAAGTTCTCCGCGGATGCTCATTTGACCCTTCCTTAAAAATGTGAATTGAATTACAGACGAAAACCGTCCTTTTGCAATTTATAACATATCTTGCGGTTTTGTGCAATAGCTTAAAACTTAAATGTCTTTCGCTGTATCGGACTCATGCCAATCTCACGGCAAATTGCGATATGAGCGGCAGTTGGATACCCCTTGTGCTTTGCATATCCGTATTCTGGATAAAGCTTGTCGAATTCAACCATCATTTTGTCACGCTCGACCTTTGCGATAATGCTCGCAGCCATTACCTCCGGGTATTTTCCGTCGGCTTTTGGCTCACACCGGCACTCACAAGGCACTTCTGGGCAGCTCGTACCGTCGGTGATTGCAGAAATCATGCCATCAAGATTGTTTTCGTCAAAGCTGATTTTCTGCGAACGAAGCCAGTCCGGGAGCTTTGCCCGCATCATCTGGTATGCGATGCTCATGGCATACATGCTCGCGCGCAAAATGTTCATCTGGTCAATGGTCTCGTGGTCAACGATTCCCAATCCCCAGCACGCTTTTTCCATAATCACCTGCTCGGCAGCGATACGCTTTTTTTCTGAAAGCTTTTTGGAGTCATTTAAGATTTCTACAGGAAAATCATTTGGCAAAATCACGCAGCCCGCAGTTACAGGACCTGCCAAAGGCCCTCTTCCCGCTTCATCAAATCCACAAATAAGACTCATATAATCCTCTACTTTGAAAAACCTATCTCACTGTTATTTTTATCTTCTATAATAAGACACTTTTCATCAGTCCATACCGGCTTAATTCCTTTTGATTCTCTGTCAAAATCCGCTGTGTATTTGTTGCCGGAAAGCCTGAGATTTGTGCCGCCCGCCTCAAGGATACGCCCCAAGTGAGAAATAACCTTGCAATCGCATGAATTGAGTGCGAAAGTTCCGCCTTTCAAGCTGAAATTGACAGCAGTGTCCGAAATCGAAGAAACATGGCTTTCGATAAGGCTGATTTTTGAGTTCACACTTGAAATACCACAGGCATAAGTTGAGCTTTGAACCGTAAGCCCGGAATTTTTAAGAGTGACAATCGATGCGTCGGAAGAAAGAACTGTGCCGGAAGAAGCAAAATTGCCAAGAAGCTCACAGTCTTCAAAAATGGCAGCGGATTTTTCGACAATCAGAAAACGCTGGTCAGAATCCTGTGCAGTCTCAATGTCTTTTTGAATCACACAGTTCTGAACTTCAAGGCTCGCGTCCTTTACCATTATATAAGAAGACGGCTGAAGGACAAAACGCGCGTCGGACATGCCGGTAAAAGAGCAGTTTGATGAAACCACAGACATTCCCTTGGGCACATTTACGCTCCCGCTCACAAAGAAATGTACGAATTTTCCCTGATTGATGACATTCAAAGCCTGCTCAAAAGAATTATACGGATGCAAACGGCTTCCGTCGGCTGCAAAACTCGGTGCATCAGCATCAAGGAAATAATTATATTCATCGATTATGACCTTATAGCTTGAAATCTCACTCACATTTCCGGCTTTATCCTCGGCATAGGCAAAAGCCTTGTAGCAGACCGCCTTTTCTACACCGGCACGAAGTTCAATCGGCTGATATTTGTAGACGAAATATTCACCAGGCTTTATGTAGTCGAATTCAGAATTATTGTCGAGGTAAGAAGCAGAATTGACATTGAACGGGCCAAGAATATTGAGGAAAACTTTTGAGCCATCTTCGGAATCAATTTTGAGCCGAACATCACGGCGCGCATATTCACCAGGCTCGCTCGCAATGAATTTAGGTGGCAGAGGCGGCTGACGGTCAATCTCATAAGGAACAGGAATTTTTCCCTGATAAACACCGTCGCAATAAAGAGAAAAAACAGCAGTTGCCTTAACGTAATCGCCATCAAATGTGTCAAAGGTAAGGCTTGTGTAAACACCTTTATCCGCGTGGGAATCTCCGGCGGCACCGCTCGAAAAAACCGACATCCGGTAGCGCAAGTCACCGTCAATCATAAAAGCTACGGCCTTGTCAAAATCCTCGGTCCGAACGGACGGCTTGGCAGGCAGCACGAAAGACTCAATCGGATTGCCCGCCTTGTAAGCGACATCCTGCCAGTAAATGACATGAGGCTTGGTGCGGTCGATTTTTACGGATTCTTTTGAAGCTGACCACAAGCCCTCGTCTATGCACCAGATTAAATTTTTGCCGGTAAAAGTAAAATCTTCCCAGTCAGAAAGCTCGAAAGGAACGGAAGTCTGAGAAAAACTGCCAGCCTCCCCCGGCGAAAGAAAAATTATAAAACGCCAGTTCTGATTTCCATCAGTGACCGTGCATGGAATGTAACGAGAAAGTTTGTTGTCTGCAGAAACAGAAAGAGTGCTGCCCGAAAGCTTAGGCTTTTCGCCGTCTCCGATTGAAAATTGAAGCGACTTTGGCACGTTGATGATATTTTCACTCGTGCAAAGAAGAATGTTCTCAAGGCTCACGCGGTCGATGAATTTTTTCTCAAAAGTGCCGTTTGCAAACGGATTGGACTCATTGACAGTGTAATTAATCTGATACTGCTCTTTTTCGCTCCCCTTCACGACAACAACATAAAGAGAAACAGCCCCGTTCATATCAATTAAAACAGGCCCGTCATAGGCAAAGCCAGAATTAAGGGGATTGGTGCTAGTATATGAATAAAAAGCCTCTGCTCCGTCACTCAGGTCAAGAATCAAACTCTGCTTGTTGGCAAAACGACCTTGAACCGGAGAAATAACACGCTCGGAAAAAGCAAAAAAAGAGAAGATTGAGAACAACAGCAAGAAGCAAAACTTTTTCATATACAAAAATTCTACTATATAATAGTAAAAGAATATCGCTGAATTTTCAACTATTTTAAGAAGAGCCAAATGGGGAAGTCTCCCCCTAGGGAGCCGGTCGCCATTGGCGAAGAAACTCGTGAGACGAGTTTCTAGGCAAGTCTCGGTGAAAGCTGAGCTCGAACCGCGCTTCGCCTACCCCCTCTGCGGAGTACCGCAACGCCCCAATTTTTTTTGGATTATTCTGACTTTTTTCGTTTTGCATTGCCGAAAATCGAATTTTATTTGCAATAAATATATGTAAGAAAAAGGAAATGGTCTTACGTATTTTTCCCAAGAGAGGTGCAAATATGACACACAGATTCGAGACTTCAGTGCCAAAGCACAAAACAGAACCGAAGGGTGAGAAAAAAGTTTTTTCATTCT
>CACZYY010000111.1 GCA_902785455.1 uncultured Spirochaetaceae bacterium | reverse complement strand
GAAGAGATTGAGGATTTGTGATTTAAAAATAAAGCCGATGAGGCAGAGTAGAATTGAGAAAATCACAAGAAGTAAAAATCCGTTTCCTACAGATTTGTCAGATCGGTCTTTGTTATTTTTTCCCCATTCAAGACTGAAATTTGCAGCAGCCCCGTCTCCTACTAAAAGGGAAAGCCCCAGAGCCAGAACTGTAAAAGGATAAACAATATTTGTAGCGGCATTTCCAAAAGCACCTGCCGGACTCCATCCAATAAAAATCTGATCCACAATATTGTAAAGAGCCGCAACCAGCATACTGATAACACATGGAACCGAAAAATGACGAACAAGGCGCCCGATTTTCTCTGTTCCCAAATCATATTTTTTCATAAAAACCTCACATATACCTCACATATTTTTTCAAAAATAAAAAGCAGCGATTGCGTTTCCAAAAACTGGACTTACGCTCATCGCTGCTCGTTTATGTGAAGAATCGAATCTGCTTTGTTGTCTTGCTAGTGTATCAGATTTTTGAATTTGATGTAAGAAAGGGGAACTAAATATATTAAATCGTTTGGTGGATATACCTCAATAGAGTTTGAAATAAATTCTTTTGCAGCTTCATATTTCTTATTCAGTTCTTGTATTTCTTTTTCTGAAACTTCTCCATTTCCTTCTCCCCACGCAATAGTGCACAGAGAGAGTACAATTGCAATTGTCGCCACAATTCTCTTAAACATCTTCATAGTTCATTTCCCCCATTGTTCTTTATTTTGCCCCACCGAGCCGCATACAGCAGCCCGGCAGGAGAAAAACTCATCAGTAACAGATTACTGTATTTCGTAGGTCTTGTTTGGATCAATCACGTCGGTAGGTGAAACCTTCTTATATGCAGCCTTATCATAGATTAATCCGTCTGTGTGGAATCCTAGCCACTTGTTGCTATATATTTTTATATAATCCGGATATTTGGTTGCCATATCGTTCCATGTGTCACCCTCTTGATACTCCATTACAAGAGTAAAGTTAGAGTACGGGCCTGTTAATGTGATGGAGTAAGTTGTTGCTTGCTGTTCAGTTGCATCAGGAATCGTAATGCTTGCGTTGCCTGTTGGCGTACCTGAAACGGTAACAACGCTATCGCTCGTGCGTGTCGCGGTAATGCCGTTACTAGTGATGTCCGTAAAATCCTCAAAATAGTAGCCATCGTTTGCCGTGAAGGTTACGGTCTCCATTGCATTAGAAAGTCCTTCTTGAGTGGTGTTCCCGCCGCTTATAGTTGCGTTCGCTCCGCCTGTTAGGGTGACGGTGTAAAGTGCAGTTTCATTCCACTTCGCGTACAGCGTGATGTTCTCTGTAATTGCCGTGCCAAAACTGAAAGAAGCCGTCAGGCCGCTGTCTGAATACCAGCCATCGAAGGTGTATTTTGTAGTTGTCGTTGCCGTTTTTGTGGGGTCGGCAGGCTTGGTTGCGGTTGCTCCATAACGCAGGGGCTGTGAGGAAACATCACTTCCGCCGTTTGCGTTGAATGTTACTGTGTAAGTGTTGCGGTTGTATTTGATTTCAACCTCTGTTCCGTTCGCCGCAACAGTCACTTGTGTGACTGTCTGAGCCGTAAATCCATCATAAGATTTTGCGCTTGCGGCTGTAGGCTGGCCGACTGTGCCAGTCTTAGTTTCGCTTTCTTTGAGAGTGTAATTGTCATCGGCTATATTCTGCTGTAAATGCTTTACTGTGTAGCTTGCTGTGGCGGGTGGCAGTGCGGTGAATGTGGCGCTCACGGTGACATTTGATGCAGGCATGGTGAATTTGTTGTCTGTTACGGTGACAGCTTTGCCGTCTGCGTCCGTTACGGTAAATGTAACAAACTGGTAGCCCGTGCTTGGACTTGCCGTGAGCGTGATTTCCGTGCCAGCGGTCGCACTTGTCGGGCTTGCAGTGACAGTGCCGTTTGCAATTCCGCTTGCGATTTTGACGGTATAGGTTGCGGTTTGCTGTTCCGCAGCGGCTTTGAGTGTACCGTATGTTGATTCTGCGTTCGTCAGCACGGCAAGCGTTTCCGCAGGAATCAAAGCTTTCTGTGCCTCGGTGAGTGCGTCATAAGCTGTGCGGGCTTCGTCAATCTTTGCCTTGCTTTCGCTTGTGTAGGCGACCGTGCCGATGGCGGTGATTTTCGCAATGACCGCATTTGCCTTATCAGCTGTCGCTTTTTGTGAGTTGTAGCTTGCCTCTGCGGCGGTCAGCACTGAAAGCGTCTCTGCCGGAATAAGTGCTTTCTGTGCCCCGGTGAGTTCTTCATAAGCTGTGCGGGCTTCGTCAATCTTTGCCTTGCTTTCGCTTGTGTAGGTGACCGTGCCGATGGCGGTGATTTTTGCGATGACCGCATTTGCTGCGTTCTGATTTGCGGTTTCTGAATCGGCGGCTGCTTTAAGTTCTGAGTATTTAGTTTCAGCGGCAGTCAGCAGGGCAAGTTTCTCTTCTGGAACAAGTTTCTTCTGTGCCTCGGTGAGAGCGTCATAAGCCTTGCGGGCATCGTCTATCTTCGCCTTGCTTTCGCTTGTGTAGGCGACTGTGCCGATGGCGGTGATTTTTGCGATGACCGCATCTGCCGCGTTCTGATTTGCGGTTCCTGAATCGGCGGCGGCTTTAAGTTCTGCATATTTAGTTTCAGCAGCAGTCAGCAGGTTAAGCGTCTCTTCCGGAACAAGCTCCTTCTGTACCCCGGTGAGTACGTTATAAGCCGCGCGGGCATCGTCTATCTTTGCCTTGCTTTCATCCGTGTAGACGACCGTACCGATGGCGGTGATTTTTGCGATAACCGCAGCTGCCGCTTTCTGGTTTACGGTTTCCGCAGTCTCCTTGAATGTCGCGCTTACTGTCACATTGCTTTTCGGCATGGTGAAAGTGCCTTTCGTAACCGGAATGGTGTTTGATTTTTCATCCTTTACGCTGTAAGAGTCCAGCTCATAGCCACTATCTGCTTTCGCGGTCAGTTTTATTGTCGCCCCCGCTTCTGCTGAGCTCTTGTCAGCGGTCACTTTGCCGTGCTCAATGGAACTTGAAACTGTGACCGTGTACATGGTCGGGTCATCGTCATCGTCTGTCTTGCACGAGACGGCGCAAAAAGTGAGCGCAAGTAACGCACCAATGAATGTGAGTGCTTTGGAAAGTTTGTGCATAAATGCCTCCTAAAATGTTTAAAATATGAAAAGCCCATGCGCAGGACAAATTTAGTCCTGCATCACGGGCAGTTTTCCAGAATGAGGATGTGTCAGCCGTCCGGCTCTTCTGTGAGTTTGATTTAAAACGCGGATAGCCCGAAATTATGTTTCGGGCAGAGTTATAGCTAGTGCTGGTCGCAAGCTGCGCTTGCTTAGCGAGTTTTCCGCTAAAGCGTAAAACTCGTGCTGTGCTGTGCTGTGCTGTGCTGTGCTGTGCTGTGCTGTGCTGTGCTGTGCTGTGCGAATTTTAGCAGATGCTAACAGAGTGTCAATAGGTTTTGAGAAAATATGTAAATTTTTCCTGATAAGCTTGCCTAACATTAGGATAATCATAACACGGAAATTTGATTTTCGGGGAAAATTCGTAAGGAAATTTTAAAAAAAAATTAAGGAAAAAAGAAGAATAGAAATTGAGAACAAGAAATCTTAAAAAAATAATGACCGATAAGCCGGGGTTTTAGGGGGTAAGCAGCTTGCTGCGTCCCCCTAGGAGAAGGGGGTGTCGGCGCAACGAAGTGCGACGCAGGGGGAAGACTTTCCCCCTACTGTTTCTAAATCTATTTCTTAATATCTTCCGCAAAAATCAGCTTGAAGAGAGTTCGTACAAAAGGCTGAATAAAAAATAACTGAGTAAAAAAGGCAAAAGGGAAATTAAAACACATGAGTCGTAGCCACTGAACCAGAGCGACATGAATCTGGAATCCATTGTTGTAAGGATAGTAAAGGAAGGTTGCAATCAGACTCATTGCAGGAACCATCAGGCCTTTTCAAAATCCATGATATTCAGATTATCCCTGATGTGGTCAACGTTCCTGCTTCCGGGATTTATTTTGATTGGCAAATTGATTGATATTTTTATCCTTGTAAAACTTCCTTCAGCTGCCTCATCATTTCAACCCTGCACACGGCATAAAACTTAACATTCACTTCCTCGTCTTCAATTGGAACGGCTACACGGCTTGTTTTTTTTAAGGCTGGAAGATGGTCTGCCTGTTCAGTGTAATCCGTTGCGAATGCTGGAAGTGTTGAATGTGCAATTATATCCCTCAGGTCTGTAATGTCATCCTGCTCAATAAACTTTGCATCGGGAATTGCATGCTTAACCGCATTGGACCAGAATCCAAGTTCTGAAAGCATTATGAAGGTTTCGCCTGCAAGTTCTTTGAGTTTTACAGATTTACGATTGGCCAGGCTGTGACTTTTTGGAAGTAATACTTTGAGATGCTCTTCAAAAATCTCTGTTGCAAAAAAGCGTTCGTCCAAGCGGTTAATTGTTGTGATTATAATTTGAGCCTTGTCTTTTTCCAGCAGTGAAAAAAGCTCATCATTTTCATTTTTCATCTGGCCAGTTATTTTAGTCTTTGGAAAAGTCTTGTTAAACTTTTGAGTCAAAACATAAAGTGGCATTGGCGCAATTGAAGCAATTTTAATTTCCCGGGTCTTGTTGTAAAAATCAAGAACCTCATTTTCCATCTCGTTCTGAAGCGCAAGAATTCGGCGGGCATAGTCCACGGCAAGTCGGCCGGTCTGATTCAAAGAGATTGTATTTTTCGTCCTGTCAAAAAGTTGTACTCCAAGAAGGTCTTCCAGTTTTTGAAGGGAGCGGGTAAGAGAGGGCTGGGTTACATTCACAATTTCACTTGCGGCAACAAGCGTTCCACTGTCAGCAAAGGCGACAAGATTTTGAAGGATGTAAGTTTCTATCATATTAATATTTTAGCATGAGATTTGCTATGCGCAAGCCGCGAAAGCGGCGTGTTAAATAATTTCTACTAATGCAAACGAGCGAAGCGAGTATGCGTGCAACGTATACTTCGATAAAAAAGTTTGATTGTTCAAAAGGGCATTCCTTAGGTTATATTAAAAATCACAAGGAGCAAACAAATGGCAAAGACACTTATTCTTTATTTTTCAGTATACGATTCAACACGGCACCTAGCAGAGGAAATCGCCCGTCAGACTGGCGGCGACCTTCTGGAAATTGAACCGGTAATTCCTTACGACAAAAACCGCGACCATTATGACGCGCTGGCAGCCTACGCTAAAAAGGAACACGACGAAGACCAGCGTCCTGCAATCAAAAATGCAATTGACCTTTCTGACTACGACACTGTTTTTATCGGTTACCCGATGTGGTGGTACACCTTCCCTATGATTATCTACACGCTTTTTGACACCGTGAATTTTTCGGGAAAAACAGTCGTGCCTTTCAACACACATATGGGAAGCAGAGACGGCGGAACCTATAAAACCGTTCGTGAAAAGGCAAGGGGCGCAACCGTTCTTGAAGGTCTTCCTGTTTCCATGAAAGAAGCAGAAGGCGGTGCCGGCAAGGCTGTAGAAAAGTGGCTTACAAAGCTTGGGCTTAAAAAATAAAATCTGGGCGCAACCGCCGGCAAGCGACGGTCGGGCTTTTCGCACTTCGCCGTCTTGCGCGGCTCATTCCTACGCTTACGCTTCGGAACTGCTTCGCAGGTGCTACAATCCCTTGCGCATCTTACAAACAAACATTTGGAGAAAAACTTATGAAAAAGACAATTTCAAACACGGTAAAAATTGCCGCGCTGGCAATGGCAACCTCACTTGCTTTTGCAGGCTGTTCAAAAGGTAAAGACGCTCTTGTTATTCAAAAGCAGGGCCTGTTCACATCTGGAGGAAGTGTAACAGAACCTGTTGCAGGAAACTATGCACCGGAAAAAAGCTGGCTTGACCAGACTCGTGCTGGAAACACAGCCCACATTGATCACGCAAATACTTTCTATCAGATTCCGGCCGGAAAAACAAAGAATCCGATTGTTTACCTTCACGGCTACGGACAGAGCAGAACCGGCTGGCAGACAACTCCCGACGGACGCGAAGGATGGAGCGACATTTTCCTTCGAAAAGGCTACCCTGCATTTTTAGTAGACCAGCCTCGGCGCGCTTCGGCAGGAAACACGGCGCGAATGGCGAGCGCAGGCGGAATTGACGCATGGGGAGAAGACGGAAAATCCTACATGCCGGGAGACCAGGCATGGTACACACATTTTAGAATCGGACTTGTCGCACCTGACCGCTACGAAGGCTCTGCTTTCCCTGCCGGAGAAGAAGCTCAGGATGAGTTTTTCCGTCAGATGACACCTAACACCGGCGACTATGACGAAAAACTTTTCGGCGAAGTTTTGAGCAAAGTCCTTGCTGACGCAAAGTCGATGACAGGCAAAAAATCAATCTACATCACCCACTCACAGGGCGGACGGGTTGGCTGGCAGACGGACACAGAGAACATGGCGGCTATCGTTGCAATCGAGCCGGGCGGAACTCCCGAAGTGGGAAGCTCGGAGTACAAGAAATTCCTCGCCGCCAAAATCCCGATAGCCGTCTACTTCGGCGACTACATCGACAATGGACCTGAAAACATCATGAGCACAGGCTTCTGGAAACAGGTACGCGATCAGGCTGTAGATTTTGCAGAACACTACAATGCGGACGGCGGAGATGCTACAGTGGTAGATCTTCCAAAAGCGGGCATTACGGGCAACAGCCACTTTATGTTCCAGGAAACAAACAACAAGGAAATTGCAGACCACATCGAAAAATGGCTTAAGGAAAGGGGGCTTTAATATGAAGAAATCACTTTCATTTTTTATAGCGGCATTTTTCGCCACGGTCTTTCTTGCCTCTTGCGCAAGTACAAAAACGGCTGTCGTTTCAAGCGACCAGAACAAGAGCGACTGCCAGTTTGAATTCGGCACAGATGTATCGGCGTATTTTACTGGCACAGCCTATCTTAAAAACCTGATTCCTCTTGACGACACCTACAACTTTCCCGAAACGAATGTTGTCACATTCGCCCCTGATTCCAGAAGTGGCTGGCATGTTCATGGCGGAATGTATGTCATCGGCGTTGGCGGAGTTGGCCTGTATCAGGAAGAAGGAAAGCCCGCCATTATAATCAGAAAGGGCGATGTGATTCAGATTCCCGCCGGAGTGAAGCACTGGCACGGCTCCACCAAAGACAGCTGGTTTCAGCAGATTGTAGTCTACGACAAAAACTGGAAGCCTTCTGAC
>CACZYY010000110.1 GCA_902785455.1 uncultured Spirochaetaceae bacterium | reverse complement strand
CAGTCATTCTCCTTTTCGTTCATATCATAGTGGCTGATTAATAACCATCAGGCGGCCGAAGGAGCTAAAGAGCTTCTTCGGCTTTTTTTATGTCTTGTTGATTTGTTTCATGTGAAACAGTCCTAGTCGGAATTGTTTTTGGAAAAGATGTGCGTTCTAAGAAAAGAATCATATACGTTTCATATGAAACATTTTTTTATTGCTCATTGATATATGAATTTATCTAGATTTATTCCCATTCAAATTTCCTACAGAAAGTTCAAAAATTATGGAAAAACCTGAATTATCAACAAGTTTTAAACAAATTGTGGATAAATAGATTTTTTTTACCGGAACAGCTGAAATAAATTATTGCCGTATACTTTTATTCTAAAAGTTGTGTCCTAAATAGTTTTCTATTTTCTAAATATGTCTCTAAATCCTGTTTCACATGAAACAACTGGAAGGCCTTTCGTGGTAGAAATATAAATGAAAAATTGTGATATAGATGCCAGAAAATATGTTCTATTTTGAGTTTTCTTGCTTTCTAAAGTCTGCGCGAACTTTATCTAAAATTGTTTCATGTGAAACAAAAAAAGACACAGACACACTTAAAAATTTGTCTTTCTAATTATTTATGCTTTTAACAAAACAGCCGGAAAAAAGAGTTGGGGATATTTGTTTCTGTTTTATTTTTAACAAAACATTTTATCTTTGCTTTCTGTTATTTGTTTCACATGAAACGTTGTATTTGAGATAAAAACCTGTGTTTTTCATGTAAGTATCTAAAAACAAAATAAGATATGAATCACCAGATAAAAGTGCTGGATCCTCATGAGGATGCTATATAAATCATTTTCCAGAATATATGCGGTTGTTCATTAACTAGCCCTAATGTCGAGTTTCTTATCGTTCCCGCAAGGAAAGTATTTTTTTGTGTCATTTCCATGCTTGATAGGAAAGTTATAGTTTTGGATTATCGGATCAAGCCCGATAATGACAGTTTAAAAAATAAAAATTAGGGATAACTAAATAAACAGGTTACATATTCAAAATTAGAGTTTCACATGAAACACTAGACGTGAAATTTTGTCCATATAATTTCTTTTTTTTGAAAGAGTTTTCTTCTTGTTTAAAACTTGTGGAGAACTTTGAGTTATTAACAAGTTATACACAAATTGTGGAAAACTAAGAACCGTTGGTTTGTTTCTGATAGATATTTTCTATGTTTCATGTGAAACTTTTCCACGAAATGTTAAAAACCTGTGGAAAAGTTCATGCTCCCTAGCGATAGTAAGGATTTTGAATTGTATTGCGGATTCTTCATGATTGGAGCTTTAAACTCACTTTCGTTCGCTTGGAATTTTGAAGATTTTTTATTCAAAGTAGTTAATTTGATAAAAATGCCTGTCGTTAGTTAGAATTTTTGGAATATCTTTTTATAATCGAGCAGGAATTTATTCAATATACTTTCGTCAATTAAAAAAAATAACTAAGGTTCGGTTATTTTTTTTGGGGATAGAAATTGTCGGATATTTCAAAAAAACGGCGTGAAGGAGCGAAACGGCTTACAAAAACACTCTGTTTGTGCTGCCGCGTAAGCGGCAAACGTATATAGTTACAAGCACAAACAGCGTGTAGCAGGGCTAGCAGGCCTTCACAGCATAGCTGTTCGGAGACTCACTCAAAATGCTCCATCGGAGCATTTTGCCGGCTACGCCGTCGTTCCCTAGGGCTCGATAAGCCGTTTTATAATACGTTTGCCCTGGTTGATTCGCGCCAATTTAATTTATAGAATCTTGCTTTATAGAATCTTGCTTTATTCTGTGCTAAGATTAAATATGGAAACGAAACTTATTCTTTGTGATTTGGATGGAACCCTTCTTCGTTCGGATAAAACAATTTCACAAAAATCTGCTGAGATACTAGAAAAATGTCGTAAAAATGGGATCCTTGTCGGGTTCTCAACTTCTCGTGGTCGCGGAAATATAATTCCTTATGAGGCTCAAATCCGCCCGGATGTTCTTATTTGTAATGGTGGTGCAAGCATTGTTTATAAGAATACGGAGATTTTTAAGGCGGAATTTACGCTTGAAGAGACTCGGAACATCCTTAAAACTGCTTATGAAGTCTTTGGCGACAATGCAGAAATTACGCTCGATTTAATCGATAAGTTTTACTGGAATCGTGCGGAAGACAAAAGCACTGATTATGACTGGTCTGCCTTATATGATGATTTCCGGGATTTTAAAATTCCTGCGATGAAAATTTGTGTTCAGACCACTGACAGAGAAAAGGCTTTGAAAATATCTTCTTGTGTTCAGAATTGCGATATGCTCCCTTTCAGTGATATTCCGTGGTATAAATTTTCTCCCAAAACAGCTACCAAAGAAAATGCGATTTCATTTCTTTGCGGACATATTGGGATTAGTTCTAACGAGATAATTTCTTTTGGTGACGACCATAATGACATTGGAATGCTCAAAATGTGCGGAACGGGGGTTGCGATGGGAAATGCAATTGATGAAGTCAAAGCTGTCTGCGATTTTGTGACCAAATCAAACGATGATGACGGTGTTGCGGATTTTTTGGCAGACAGGCTTTTATAGGTATTTTGGCGGACACTTCTAGATCAATACTTCCCTCAATCTTTTTAGTCCAAAATTTAATTTCCCCATGTCGATACTGGAATAGTTGAGGATGAACTGATGAGAGGATTGTGTTTTTTCGTTCATTTCGAAATCGCTTATGGAGCTTATCAGAATTCCTTTTGATGCAAGTGTTTCTTTGAATTCTTCGTCTGAAAGCCGCGTGTTGAACTCCAGGATAAAATGCAGGCCGGAATCATTTTCGATAATCTTACATTCGTTTTCGTTGAAATATTTTTTTATCGTTTCGATAATTCTTGCCCGTTTCCGTCCGTAGTGGAGTCTCATTCGGTTTATGTGTTTTTCAAAAAATCCTTTGCTTATGAAAGATGCCAGCGTGTATTGTTCAAATGTTGAGACCGTGCAGGAATAAAATGCGAGCTTTTCATAAAAAAGATTCGCGAGTTTTTCCGGCAGAATCATATAGCTGATTCGAATTGTCGAGGCAAGTGATTTTGAAAATGTGTTCATGTAAATTACTTTGCCAAAAATATCCAGACTGAAAAGAGGAGGGAGCGGTTTTCCTTTGAGACGGAATTCGCTGTCATAATCATCTTCTATTATGTAATTGTTTTCGCTTTCGTTTGCCCAGGCGAGCATTTCATAGCGGCGATTTGCCGGCATACAAATTCCTGTAGGAAAATGATGAGTGGGGCTTATATGGGCAATCTGTCCGTTTGCTGCCCGGAGTTTTCCGACAGAAAGGCCTTGTTCATCCATATCTATGGTAAGGCATTTTGCTCCGTTTGATTCGTAAATCTTTTTGAGTTTTTTATAGCCTGGATTTTCAATACAGTAAGTTTTGTCATTTCCAAGAAGTTTTATTAAGAGCCCGTAGAGATATTCAGTTCCTGCACCCACAATAGTCTGATCCGGATTTACGCTCATTCCACGGAAAGATTCAAGGTGATTTGCGATCGCTTCCCGTAACTCACGAACACCGCCGCAAGGGGAAAGTTCAAGGAGATCGTCTTCTTTTTGCGAAATTGTCTCTCTTAGAATTTTAGCCCATATTGAAAAGGGAAAATTATGTTTTTCCACACGGTTTGATGAAAAGTCAAAACAGTCGGAGTCTTTTCCTGTTTCCTGAATGTTAATCTTTGCTTCTTCTTTCGGAACGGATTTTGGCTTTATCTGATTGATATTCTCAATTTCAGAGACAAAATATCCACGTTTCGGAAGGGAATAAATATAGCCCTCGCAGATTAACTGGTCATATGCATTTTCAATCGAAATGGTACTAATTCCGAGATTTTGAGCGAGTGCCCTTTTGGAAGGAAGTTTTTCGTTTGATTTGAGCTTCCCGGACTGGATATCTTCTCGTATGAACTGATAAAGAGATTTGTAAAGCGGACCGTTTGCTTCTGAAAGATTGTAGCTTAACATTTTTTTATTTTCCTCAGTTTAATCTGGCATATAAAATTTTATCAATTTGAATATTTTTATAATACCAGCTAATTTATATCATATTTTATCAAGTTTCAAAAGTCCATTTTGGCTTTCAAAACTTGCTTATTTTTCGTTCAGGGGGAACTATGGAAAACAAACAATATGAATTGAACAAAGGTCTGGCCCAGATGCTGAAGGGCGGCGTAATTATGGATGTTACAACACCAGAGCAGGCAGTTATTGCGGAAAAAGCTGGTGCCTGTGCCGTTATGGCTTTGGAAAGAATTCCAGCGGATATTCGTGCGGCTGGCGGTGTTTCGCGAATGAGTGATCCAAAAATGATTAAAGGAATTCAGGATGCGGTTTCGATTCCGGTAATGGCAAAATGTCGTATCGGTCACTTTGTTGAGGCTCAGATTCTTGAGGCAATTGAAATTGATTATATTGATGAGTCGGAAGTTCTTTCACCGGCTGATGATCTTTATCATATCAATAAGCGAGAATTCAAGGTTCCGTTTGTGTGTGGCGCTCGTGATTTGGGAGAGGCTCTGCGAAGAATCAACGAGGGTGCTTCGATGATTAGAACTAAGGGAGAACCTGGAACTGGTGATGTTGTTCAGGCAGTGCGCCATATGAGAAAAATGAACAGCGAAATTGCAAAGATTTCTTCAATGCGTGAGGACGAGCTTTTTGAGGCAGCAAAGGCTTTGCAGGTTCCGTATGAACTTGTGGAGTTTGTTCATAAAAATAAAAAACTACCTGTCGTTAATTTTGCGGCCGGCGGAGTTGCGACCCCAGCTGATGCGGCTTTGATGATGCAGCTGGGTGCGGAAGGTGTTTTCGTTGGCTCAGGAATTTTCAAATCCGGAAATCCTGAAAAGAGAGCTCAGGCAATTGTTAAGGCCGTTACTAATTTCCGTGATGCAAAATTGATTGCTGAACTTTCCGAGGATTTAGGTGAGGCTATGGTCGGAATCAACGAGAGCGAAATAAAATTGATTATGGAAGCCAGAGGTCAGTAAATGAAGATTGGTGTTCTTGCGGTTCAGGGAGCTTTTATTGAGCATGAAAGAATGCTTGCCAGACTTGGCGTTGAATGTATCGAGCTTCGTAAAAAATCGGACATCACGGAAAAGGCTTTGGACGGACTTGTGCTGCCAGGCGGAGAAAGTACAGTCCAGGGAAAACTTCTTCGTGAGCTTGATATGTTTGATTCTATAAAGGCCTTGATTGAAAAGGGAACTCCGGTTCTTGCAACTTGTGCAGGAATGATTCTTCTTGCCAGTCATATAGCCGATGATTCAACTGTCCATTTGGGAACTCTTCCTGTGACAGTCAAAAGAAATGCTTACGGCCGGCAGCTTGGAAGTTTCGTTACAAAGAGCGAGTTTAAAGGGCTTGGTAATTTTGAAATGACTTTTATCCGCGCTCCTTATGTCGAAAAAACTGAAAGTGATGAAGTTGAAGTTCTGGCTGAGGTCGGGCAAAAGATTGTTGCAGTCCGATACAAGAATCAGATTGCGCTTGCTTTCCACCCGGAAGTTGGCGAGGATTCCCGGATTCACAAGATATTTCTAAAAATGATAAAATAGATTACCGTTCGTTAGTTCACTTTGATTTGGCTGTGCTTCGATATTCCAGCGGAGTGCAGCCAAATTTTTTTCTGAATGAACGGATGAAATATGAAATATTTTCAAACCCATTTTTGATTGCTATTTCTGTCACTGAGAATGAGCTAGATGAAAGAAGTTCTGCTGAGGCTTCCAATCGGTAGTCATTCAGATACTGAATATAGCTCATTCCTGTCTGGGCACGGAAAATGCTCATGAAACGGCTTGGCGAAACGGAGCAAACAGATGCGGCATCTTCAATCGTAATCCGTTCAGAAAAATGCTCAGCCGTATACGAAAGGATTTTTTTGAGGCGGTCTGTGTTAATTCTTTCGCGCTCATTATGATTTTTATTTCCATCTTCGTTCAGATTTTGATTTATGATTATATGGAGAATTTCAAAAAGTCGGGCTTTTATCATCAGTTCATAGCCGGAATATTTTTCTGCGCGGTGAGCAACTAAATCTTTTACAAGCGGAAGAATCTGAGAATTCAAGAAAGTATCTTTTTTTAAGTGATATTCTTTAAGAATTACATTTTCTGAAATCCGTGAGAAAAATTGTCGGCTGCAATGAGAATCTGGATTTTCTTCGAGCAGGGAAAATGAAAACAGGATGTTGAAATATTCCACATTATCATTCTGGTGTTGTTCCATTGAATGAATTGCTCCGCTTGGAATCAGAATTATGTCGTCTTTTTCACAAAGATATTTTCGTCCGTTCACGGTAAAAATTCCTTGTCCATAAGTCACGAGAATAAGTTCAAATTCATCATGCCAGTGAAGGGGAAAGCATAAAAGCCATTCTGGAATGCGTGCGTGATAGACGATATAAGGGAAAGTCTTTTTTCCGTGAGATGTTTTTTCGTGGAGCGATTCTCGTGATTCTCTTAGATTTTTCATCGAATTTCTCGGAATATAATAGTTTTGTGTTATAAAATCGCTATTATTTTGCTAGATTTTACATAAATCTGATTGTATTATGCCAATATATGGACAAAGAATTCAAGAAGAAATTAACTGATATTGCTCTGCCGATTACGGTTCAGACTCTTATGCACTCATCGCTCTCGCTGATTGATCAGATTATGATTGGTTCGCTCGGAAGTGCGTGTATTGCAGGAATCGGGCTTGCCGGAAAATTCACTTCGCTTTTTTCGGTTACGGTATCGGCAATTGTTGCGGCTGCGGGAATATTGATTTCGCAGTATGTTGGCGCGAAAAATGAAAGGGGCGTGAGAGACAGTTTTTATCTGCCTCTATATTTTTCTCTGATTTTCGTCGTGGGATTTACGCTAGCTTCGCTTTTTGCACCCATCCAGATTATGGCCTTTTATGCGGATGATGTGGAGACGATTTCAAAGGCAGCCGTTTATCTCAGGTGGCGGGCTGTCGGGTATTTCCCGGAAATACTTACAATGTTTGTTTCGACTTTGCTCAGAAACATGAACCGTGCAAAACTTCCAGCGGTGGCAGGCGTTGTTGCAATCATAACGAACACATTGCTTAACTGGCTTTTGATTTTTGGATTCGGCCCGATTCCGAGGATGGAAGAAGCGGGGGCTGCGATTGCGACTGTTATTTCGCATATCGTTGAAATGTTGATTGTTGTCGTATTATTTGCTCGTGAAAAGAAAAAGCAGAATTTATTCTTACATCCGACCGTTAGTTTTTCAATAGAATTTGTTAAAAATGCGGCTGTGATTTTGGCTCCTATTCTTGTGGGAGAATTCTTGTGGTCTCTCGGTGAAAATATGTATGCGGTGATTTACGGTCATTTGGGAACAGAACCTTGTGCAGCGATGACATTGATGTACCCGATTCAGGGAATTGCAATCGGCGCGCTGTGCGGAGTTTCGGCTGCTTCTGGAATCATCGTGGGAAACTCTCTTGGTGCGAATGATGACAAAAAAGCATGGTCTCAGGCAATAGATTTTGTTCGTCTTACGGTTACAGCTGGAATCATAATTGGAATAATTGTTTGCGCTCTTTCACCATTTTATGTGAAGCTCTTCAATGTTGCTCCAGAGACGAGGGCTGTTACGATAAAAATTCTTGCGGTGTTTGCCTTTGTTTTTACAGCAAAAGTTTTCAACATGGTCATCGGTGGCGGAGTTTTGCAATCAGGCGGGCAGACAAAATTCATGACGGCCGTGAATATAATCGGAACTTGGGGAGCGGGAGTTCCTCTTGGATTTGTTTCGGCATATTTTTTCAAGCTTACAATCTGGTGGGTGTACTTTTTCCTTTCGCTTGAAGAATTTGTCCGTGTCGGAATCAGCATCTGGCTTCTAAAAAGCAAACGATGGATGAAAAATGTAGCGGTGTGATAAAATAAGATATGGAAAAAATCGAAAGTCTTTGTGTGAATCAGATTGAATATAAAATAATAAAGCTGCTTGGGCATGGAAAGGGCGGATATTCCTATCTTGCGGAAAAGGCAGGTTCTTCTGGTGGAGAAAAGGTCGTCGTAAAGCAGATTCATCATGAGCCTTGCAGCTATTACACATTTGGGAACAAAATCGAAGCGGAGCAGAACGACTACAAACGCCTGTGCGATGCCGGAATCAGGATTCCCAAAATGCTGGATATTGATATTCAGAATGAAAGAATTGTAAAAGAATTCATTGACGGAGAAACGATTTTTGAGCTTGTAAAGAACGGCGGAATGAAGGACGATTACTTGGCTCAGGTTCGGCAGATGGCAGAAAAGGCAAAATCTTCTGGGCTTAACATCGATTATTTTCCAACAAATTTCGTAGTCACAAAGAATCCAAAGGTCGGCACGGAAGAGATTTTTTACATCGATTATGAATGTAATGATTATATGGAAGAATGGAATTTCGAAAACTGGGGAATTAAATATTGGTCAAAAACAAAGGAATTCCTTGAGTATATATCGAAGAATAACTAGCTAGCCTGAATGTCGAGTTTTGTAAATTTTCAGATATTGCAAAAAACGACGCAACGAGAGCGGCTAACGTATATAGTTTCAGGCACAAAACGCGTGTAGCATGCTAGCATGCGCTTTCGACAAGCCGTTTTCACGACTGGAAGTCGTTTTTTTGATATAGCCAATGAACTTCAAAACTCGAATTTAGGGCTAACTAATGTTTGTTAGATTATTCCTGCTTATTCTGCGAGTGCATTTTCCTGTATTCGCGGGGAGTGCATCCTGTACGTTCATGAAAGAGCTTATTGAAAGTTGTGGTTGACTGGAATCCCGCTTCAAAGGCGCACTCTGTTACGGAAAGACTTTCATTTTCAAGAAGGTTGATTGCGTTTTGCACGCGGATTCCGGCAAGATAAGAAGGAAAACTCATCTTCGTGTATTCGTTGAAAAGTTTTGAAAAATAATACTGGCTCAAGCCGGTTTTTTCGGCGACTTCGGCTTGGGTTATATTTTCAGCGGAGTGTTCGGCGATATAGCTGCAGGCGTATCGAATATATTCCCAAAGTCGGTCAGAAAAATTTTCATTTTCAAGGCTCTGTTTGTATTCCTTTAAAATGAAATCACCCAGGATTAAAAGAATTTCGTAGACAAAAAGTTTGCACCTGGTCTCTGCGAAGTACTGAGTATTTTTTTGCATGTCGCGGATTTGGTAGATTAAATCTGCAATTTTTGCCGTCAGCTCAGGATTTTCTTTGCTTTTAATAATGTGACATTCATTCAAAAAGTGAGAAGCTGCTGCAAGATCAGAATTGCTTTCTAATAAATAGGAAGAAAACTGAATAAAAACCAACCCTTGTTGCGGAATATGCACAACTTCGTGAAGCTCGCGTGGCCAAACAAGAAGAATATCGCCTTTTTCTGGAGCGTAAAGATTTCCGTCAATTTTATATTTGCATCCGTCTTTTAAAATCAAAATGAATTCAGCGGCATTATGCCAATGTGAAGGAAAAGAACTTGGAATTCCGTTTTCCGTAAATGAGATGCCGTGAATGTGCTGGTATTTGATTATTTCTTTTTCCATTCGGTTGGGATTCGCCTATTTAAATATAGCAAAAAATGGGCAGTTTTCAATAAAAATCTTCTATTTTTTTAAGGAAAGTGTCCTTATCCTAAAAGAGAAGGAGATTTTGACTATGGAGAATTTTACATTTTATTCACCAACTTTTTTTGTTTTTGGAAAAGAATCTGAGAATCAGACAGGAGAGTATGTAAAGAAATTTGGTGGAAGCAAGGTTTTGATTCATTTTGGCGGACAGAGTGCGAAGAAATCAGGACTTTTGGACAGAGTTGAATCCTCATTAAAAAAAGAAGGAATTTCCTTTGTAGAGCTTGGCGGCGTAAAACCAAATCCACGAAGCGGTCTTGTATACGAAGGAATTGAGCTTTGCAAAAAAGAGAAGGTTGATTTTATTCTTGCCGTAGGTGGAGGAAGCACGATTGACTCTGCAAAGGCAATTGCGGCAGGTGTTGTTTACGACGGCGATTTCTGGGATTTTTACATGGGAAAACCGATTGAGAA
>CACZYY010000109.1 GCA_902785455.1 uncultured Spirochaetaceae bacterium | reverse complement strand
CGAAGGAATGAAACGGCTTACGAAGACACTCGTTTTGTGCTGCCGCGTGAGCGGCAAACGTATATAGTTACAAGCACAAAACGCGTGTAGCAGGCTAGCAAGCCTTCGCAGCATAGCTGCTCGGAGAGTCACTCAAAATGCTCCACTGGAGCATTTTGACGGCTACGCCGTCGTTCCCTAGGCTTCGATAAGCCGTTTTCATGACTGGGAGCCATTTTTGACATAGACTCCAGCGAATACCTTTGCCCTAATCAAAAATAAATTCGACTTTTTGAGTAAATTCGACTTTTTGAGGAAAATTGGTTATTTTTATTGCATGGCAAAAACTAAGTCAAAAACAACGGTCTTCAAATGTACGGAATGCGGATATACTCAACCTCGCTGGCTAGGCAGATGCCCGCAATGTGGCGCATGGAATACGCTTGAAGAGGCTATTTTAGACCCGAATTCAACGGCGGCGGCTTTTGGAAATGCTACAACCGAAAAAATAAAGCCGATTCCTCTTGCGCAGGTTTCTGCACAGGAAAATGCCAGAATCAGAACTGAAATCTCTGAATTTGACCGGGTTCTTGGCGGCGGAGCAATGAAAAGAAGTGCGATTCTGCTTGGCGGTGAACCAGGAATCGGAAAATCGACGCTGATGATTCAGGCTTGTGCGGCAATTCACAAAAACACGAACGGGAAAATTTTATATGTCTCCGGCGAGGAAAGCGCGGGGCAGATAAAAGGCCGGGCAGACAGGCTTGGTCTGGACACAAACGGAATCGAAATTCTTTGCACGATGAGGCTTGAGGATATAAAAGATGCCCTTGTTGCCCTCAATCCAATTTTTGTAATCATTGATTCTATTCAAACGGTTTATTCGGTTGAGGCCGGAATTGTGCCCGGAACGGTAAACCAGCTAAAATACTGCGCGAACGAGCTGATTGGCTGGGTAAAGGAACGCGATTCAGTTCTGGTGATGAGCGCGCATGTCACAAAAGAAGGAACGATAGCGGGTCCTAAAAGCCTTGAACACATGGTAGATACAGTCGTTTCTTTTGAACGAAATGATGATGAAGTAAGATTTTTACGTGCAATCAAAAACCGTTTCGGAAGCGTGGACGAACTTGGAATTTTTGCGATGACAGAAAAAGGACTGGAAGGTGTGGGCGACCCAAGCACGATGTTTATCACAAAAAGAACCGGTGACATTCCTTCCGGGATTGCAAACTCCTGCGTTTTTGAAGGAAGCAGGGCTTTTCTGGTCGAGATTCAGGCTTTGACAGTGCCGGCAAAAGCAAGCATCAGCCGGGTTTACTCCGAAAAAATTGACTCAAACAGGGTTGCCCGTGTAGCGGCCGTTCTCGAAAAGAAGACTCATCTTAAATTTTCTGATCAGGACTTGTATGTAAATGTTGCAGGCGGCGTAAAACTCACAGAAAGTGCAATCGACGCGGCCCTTGCGGCAGCCCTCTACTCTGCCCGCACGGATGTGCCGCTTTCAAACAGCAACGTGATTCTTGGCGAAATGAGTCTTGCAGGGGAAATACGCCCGGTACCACGCCTGAAACAGCGAATAAAAACAGCAAAAGAACTGGGCTTCAATCAAATCGCAGCCCCGGAAAAAGAAGACGGTGCCGAAAGAATCAGCACCGTCAACGAAATGGTAAAAGTTGTATTCGGAAAGTAAACGGGCTAGGGATTGTAGCCCCGAAGTTGCGGAACGAAGTGCAGCAATGGAGCGACAGCGGAAGGGCGAAAAGCCCGACCGTTGTGCTGGTTGAGCTTGCCGAAACCTGCACAACGGTAGCCCCCAATAATTGCTCATTTTTCTAAGTTTTTATACCTTAAACTGATCAATCTGTGTGCCGATTCGGTAAATTGAGCCATTGATTGACGTTGTGATATTGAGAAGAGAATTGTCGGAATCTTCCATTTTTTGAATGTTGCCCGACATATCTTCAATCTGGATTTGAACAATATCAGAAGAAGCCTTTAGAGCACCGATGTTGCCGATAATACCCATTCGAGACTGATCAACACCATCGCTTGCAGTACGAACCTGAGAAGTGGCATCGTTCATGAAGCTGAGCGCGTCTCCAATCTGTTTAGAACCTTCACTCTGCTCCTCCATTGCGAGTTTGATTTCACGGACAAGATTTCCTGTGCCCTGAATCTTTTCGGCAACGGCCGTAAATGAACGGTCTGAAAGACTTGAAGCCTCAACGACACCGGAAATTGCTCCCAAAATGCCTTTGAGCTGAGCGGAAATCTTTTTTGACTCGGCCGCGGATGTCTCGGAAAGCTTACGGATTTCATCTGCGACAACGGCGAAACCTTTGCCCGCGTCACCCGCGTGAGCCGCCTCAATTGCCGCGTTCATAGCAAGAAGGTTTGTCTCGGAAGCGATTGACGAAATGACTTTGTTTGCTTCGTTAAGCATCTTTGACTGGGACTCAATTTCCTGAATCTGATTGTTGACTTCCCGCTGCTGGGAAATACCTTTATCGACATCTACCTGCAGGCGCTCAAATTCACCAGCCATTTTTTCGACGGAATTTGAAACGGAGCCGATATTTCCAATCATCTGAGTGACGGCTGCACTAGCCTGCTCAACACCCTGCTCCTGCTTTTGGAGAACTCCTCGCAAAGTTTCTACGGAACGTGAAATTTCATCGGCGGCTGCAACGGAATCATCAACCTTGACATGCTGATTTGCAATCTCACCGTTCACGCCCTTGATTGAATTGACCATCTGCCCGAGGAAATCCGCATTGTCCTGAACCATTTTGCCAAGCTGCTCACCGTAAACATGGAGGTCTTCTTTTGAGCCCTTAAGCTCAGAAACGATTGATTTGAGTTTTTCGGTGAACGCGTTGAAGCCCGAAGAAAGGCGACCGATTTCATCTTTTGAGCCGACAGGCAATCGCTTTGTGAGATCTGCGTCTCCGCTGGCAATTTCTTTGATTGCCGAGCCAACCTTGTTGAGCGGCTTGATTGCCATGTTCACGACAAAGAAACCGACGATAAACGCAATAACAAGAGTAATAAGCGCGATACCAATCATGCTGTGGAAAAGGAGCGTGATTCCGCCATAGAAATCTGAATATGGAGCACGACAAATTACAACCCAGTCAGAATCGTAGACAGGATAATATGCTACAGAGAATTTTTGACCAAGAATTTCATCGTAGTAAACATCGGTTCCAACATCCTCGCCGTTACAAACATTGTCGATAATCTCTTTAAAACCGTCAGAAATGCCGTCATAAACAGATTTTCCTTCGATAACGGGGTCAACGTCGTGAGTGGCGACGTATTTTCCTGTGCGGACGTTGATTACAAAAGGATGGTCGTAAACGCCGACAGTAATATTCTCAACGGTGCGGCAAAGCTCAGTGGAATCAAGAACAGAAACGACCTCTGCAATCTGCATTCCGTCATCATCATAAACTGGAGCGGCATAAAAAGTAGAAAGCTGGCCGTTAATTTTTGACCAGTTCGGATCCATGATAGCCAGCTCGCCGCCCATGGAAATTTCGAGATATTCACGTTCATGCAAGTCTTTGTATTCTTCGGTGGTAGTCCAGCCCACACCGTTCTCATCATAAATTGCCATGCCGATATAGCCTTCGACATCCCTGATACAACTGTTGATGAGCTCCCATTTGTCGTGCAAATCAACTTCCGGGTCACGGATGACGGACAGCTTGCTCAAAGCCTGCAATTGCTTGAATTCGCGGTCGTTTACGTTGAAGACATCAGAAGCAGTGGCACGGGCCAGAGCCATGTTACCTGTATCAACGGCTGTTTTTAACTCGCTGGAAGATTTTCGATATGAAAGAAGAACAATTCCTGCAGAAGCAAGAAAAATTACGCTCAAGAACGCAAGATTGATTTTTCCCTTTATACCCAACATTTTTATCCCCTTTTTTTACTTTTCCGCAACCCTGAATGCGGCCTGCAGTTTTTCTGTGTTTTCGTTCAACACAATCTGATAGATTTTTTGATTAAGCTTTTTTTCTGCTTCTTTTTCAAGATCCGGCGTGCCATCGCTCTTTATGAACATAAAAATACAGAGAGTTTTACCGTTCATTATTCGCTTCATGATGAGAACCGCATCGGATACAAATACAGCCCCATTTACATTAATGCTGACGTTATGGACCTTTTCGAAGATTTCGATTGATTCGGTGTTTGTCTGCAAGTCACAGCGGAAATAAGAAATATTTATATCCAGAAGATTTGCGGTGCAGCTTTTGCCGTTTCGCTCGAATTTTACGCAGCTTGATGAATCACAAAAAGCACGGACATGATTTCGGCGGCCACGCGCACCCGCCTTCTCCAAGACTTTAAGAATTGAATCAAAATTGTCGTGATTGTGTGCGGACAAGGCGAAACACCCGGCCTGAACATGAATATTATCAACGTATAGTTTTTTGATTTTTTCTTCGTCCTGAGGATTTTGTCGCGAAAGATAGAAAATTCCGATAAGGATTTCGTGACCGATGAATTCCTGAAGCTCGGAAATGTAGCTCTTCCAATCAATGCCTTCGATTGATGCGTCGATATTAAAGTATAGAATTGATTCGGGATATAGCTTGATTATTTCCCGGACCTTCGTTTGCATGGGACAAACATAATCATCATTAATTACGTAGGCCTGATACCCCAAAAGCATGAATTCTTCCAAGTAAGACTTGGGAATCAATGAGGTGTCAGGCGCGATGAAAAATGTCTTCCGTCCATAAAGTTCAACTTCTGTCGATGCCATAAACGGTATTATAACCCGAAAGTTCTGGAAAAGCGAGTAAAAATTGCTGTTTTCTTAAGGAAAGTTTTAAATTTCTGTCAGTTCTCTTGCTTTTGCCTCAACTTTTTCAGAGAGTTTTGTGGCGTCGTCCTTGTTTTCGGTGATGATTCGAACGAAGACTGAGCCTGCGACGATTGCCTCAACCGAGCTTGCGAGAGCTTTTGCCTGCCCGCCGTTTGAGATTCCGAATCCGCCGTAGACTTTTGAGCCGCCTGCGCTTACTTTTTTGAGGAAGTCGAGCGTGTTCTGGTCGATTTTTGTGTCCGTGCCGGTGATTCCAACCCGGAGAGCCGCGTAAATGTAGGGGAAGCCGGCGTGTGCCATTTTTTCAAGCCGTTCTGCGCTCATGCTCGGAGCCGCGACAGGAATGTTAATCATGCCGTTTGCTTTGCAGGCTGCGGTCAAGCCTTCGTCAAAATCGAATGGCAAATCCGGGATAATCATGCCTTTTACACCAGCTTCAGCCGCTTTTTTACAGAAATTTTCGACTCCCGGCGTGTAAATCAGGCTTCCGTAGCTCATGAGATAGATTGTAGTCTCAGGAAATTCCTTGTGAATCTGGGCGATGAAAGCCAGACCGTCAGCGGTTTTATAGCCACGCTCCAGGACTTTTGTGCAGGCAGTCTGAATTGCAGGGCCGTCCGCGCTCGGGTCGCTAAATGGAAGCTGGATTTCAAGTATGTCGGCACCGCCCTTGATTAAAGCGCGGGCAGCGGTAAGTGCAAGTTCGTTTGTCGGGTAGCCTGCAACGAGGTGCGACATCAATTTTATTTTTGACATGATAATTCTCCTGAGGTTAGTTTTTTATTATTGCCACACAGATTCGAGATTCCTACGGAATCTCATGCTATAAATTTTTATTGAGTTTGCGTAGCAAAATCGAATCTGCGTGGCATCTTTTTTAGTTCATAATCTTTGCCTCATGGATATCCTTTCCACCTTCGAGGCGTTCAATTTCGGCGTGGAGGAAGTTAATCCATTCGGCTGGGCGGAAAACCGGGCTTGTGATGAAAACGTCTTTGTCACCGCGGCCGCTCATGTTGATGATGATTGCCTGGTCAGCGGGAATTTCCTTTGCGAGCTTGATTGCGGCTGCCCCTGCGTGAGCACTTTCAAGCGCGAACAGGATTCCTTCGTTTTTGGCAAAGAAACTCACGGCTTCGAGGGCATCTTTGTCCAGAATTGAAGTGAATTCGATTCGACCGCTACGACCGAGGGCTGCCAGCTGAGGGCCGATTCCGCAATAGTCAAGACCTGCTGAGATTGAGCGGGTCGGAAGAGCCTGTCCGTCCTCGTCGAGAAGGAAGCGGCTCTTGTAGCCCTGCATGATTCCGTCGCGGGCAGCGTTTCCTGTCATGCGGCTTGCGTTCTCGCCAACATTCGGTCCGATTCCGCCGGCCTCAGCTCCGATTAAACGGGGAGATTTTTCGTTGATGAAAGGCTCAAAGAAGCCGATTGAGTTTGAGCCACCGCCAACACATGCGACCATCGCACCGATTTTGATTCCGCGCTCGGCTGCCTGTTTTTTGACTTCCCGGCCGATTACGCTCTGGAATTCGCGAACGATGTCAGGGAAAGGAGCCGGGCCAAGTGCCGAACCGAGAACATAATGAGTTGTGTCCGGGTTTGCGGCCCAGTCTCGCATTGCTTCGTTTACGGCATCTTTGAGAGTGCGGCTTCCGCTTGTTACAGGATGAACTTTGGCTCCATAAAGCTCCATTGCGGCAACGTTCGGCTGCTGACGGCGCACATCGACTTCGCCCATGTAAATCGTGCAGTCCAGGCCGAGCTTTGCACAGGCTGCGGCAGTTGCCAGGCCGTGCTGACCAGCTCCGGTCTCCGCGATGATTCGCTTTTTGCCCATTCGTTTTGCAAGCAGACACTGGCCTATCGCATTGTTGATTTTGTGCGCGCCCGTGTTTGCCAAGCCTTCAAGCTTGATGTAAATCTGCGCGCCACCGAGCAATTTCGTAGCCGTGGGGGCAAAATAAAGCGGTGTTTCCCGGCCGATGTAGTCACGGCGGATGATTTCAAGCTCATCCAAAAAAGCTTTGTCGGCCATTGCCTCTTTGAAAGCAACCTCAAGCTCGTCAAGCGGGCGGCGAAGGACTTCCGCCACATATTTTCCGCCGAAATTATCAAAAAATCCATTATCACTCATAAAAGACTCCTGCATTTTTTATCAATTGTTTTAGTTTATCTTCGTTTTTAATTCCGATTTTGTCTTTGTCCTCGACTCCGCCCGAAACGTCAACCAGCTCAGGCTGATATTTTTGGACAAGTTCTGCGGCATTTTGGGGAGTGATTCCGCCTGCAAGCCATTTTGCTTCATAAACAAAGCCGCTTGTGCGCGCATCTCCCTTTATTTTAGAGAAATCTTCGTCTCCGTGCAAATCAAGAAGGACTCGC
>CACZYY010000108.1 GCA_902785455.1 uncultured Spirochaetaceae bacterium | reverse complement strand
TGTCTCTGAGCGAGGCTGAAAAATCTTTTGGCGGAGATCTGGTAATCACTAACAAGAACATTTCTCTTTCACTTGAAAAGAAAGGCATATATATAGAAGGAAAAAATGTAATCGTTCTTGGCGGCGGTGACACAGGAAACGACTGCACTGGAACTTGTATCCGCTTGGGAGCAAAAAGCGTCACACAGATTGAGATGATGCCAAAACCACCGGTCGAACGGAGCGCTGACAATCCATGGCCACAGTGGCCCAAAACACTCAAAACCGACTACGGTGCTGAAGAATCTATAGCAAAATTCGGTCATGACCCGCGAATTTTCCAGACCACAATCAAAGAAATCTATTCAAAGGATGGAAAAGTCACAGGCGTTAAGACAGTTCAGGTCGAGTTCAAGATGATTGACGGTGTGCGAAAACTCGTTGAAATCGAAGGAAGCGAAAAAGAGCTGAGCGCAGATTTGATTCTTGTTGCGGCAGGATTCTTGGGTGCGGAAGAATACTCGGCACAATCTTTCGGAACAAAACTTTCTGGGAGAAACACAGTCGTAACAGAATCAACTGAAAAATACCAGACTGAAAATCCAAAAATCTTCACGGCCGGAGACATGCACAGAGGCCAAAGTCTCGTTGTGTGGGCTATCGC
Source organism: uncultured Spirochaetaceae bacterium (assembly GCA_902785455.1). GTDB lineage: Bacteria > Spirochaetota > Spirochaetia > Treponematales > Treponemataceae > Treponema_D. Next base: position 6,362 of record CACZYY010000108.1, on the reverse strand, counting down.
TGAAGGCCGAGCCTGTGCAAAAGAAATTGACGAATGGTTGATGAAATAAACTTCCTAAGGTAAAAAAAAAGCTCAAGGCTTGAACTTCATCAAACCTTGAGCTTTTTTTTGTTTTTTTTCTATTACAAATCGTGATTTATGTCCACTAGGCTTGCGTTTTCCAGGCTGTACGGACTTGCAAGACAGTCTGCCAGAGCGTTGGCCGTGTCGATTGCGGTGAGACAGTCGATGTCGCGCTCAACGGCAAGGCGGCGGAGCTTGACGCTTTCTGCAACCGGGTCGCGGCCTTTTGCGCTGGTTGAAACGACATAAACGACTTTTCCGCTTTCAAGAAGAGTCATTACATTGTCGTTGTAGTTTTCATGAACTTTGGCAACATATTCCACGGTCATGCCAGAACGCTCAATCGTAGCCGCATTTCCGCTCGTAGCATACAATTTAAAGCCGAGGTCGTAGAATTTACGAGCAAGTGCTGGCAATTCTGGCAAATCCGACTGTCTGACAGAGAAAAGAACGCCACACTGATTGGAAACGTCTAACGCCGTTTCTTTTTTAGCGTTTTTCTTTTCTTCAGTGGAATCGCGTAGCGATTCCGAATCTGTGTGGCAATCTTTTGGCCTAATCATCTTCCATCCGGCTGCGGCCATTCCCTTGAAAATCGCCTCTTTTCGAGTACGCGCAATTCCCAGGACTTCTCCGGTTGACTTCATCTCAGGGCCTAAGTGCGTGTCCACATCCATGAGTTTTTCAAAACTGAATACAGGCACTTTCACCGCAAAATAATTCGGCTTTCGGTATAAGCCTGTTCCATATCCCATCTCGCTCACCTTTTCGCCGAGCATAGCGCGGGTTGCAAGGTCAATCATCGGAATGCCCGAAACTTTTGAAATGTACGGAACGGTTCGGCTTGAACGAGGATTTGCTTCTATAATATACAAGTCATTTTCGTAAATCAGGTACTGAATGTTTACCAGCCCCTTTGTTCCGAGCGCAAGAGCCAGATCAACAGACTGACGGACAATTTTTGCCTCAATCTCAGCATCAAACTCGCCTGGATAAACAGCAATCGAGTCGCCGGAATGGATTCCAGTGCGCTCGACATGCTCCATTATACCCGGAATAAGAACATTCTCACCGTCGCAGATACAATCGACTTCAAGCTCTTTTCCTTCCATATATTTGTCAATCAGGACAGGATTTTCGATTTTCTGCCTCAGGATAATCGCCATGTATTCTTTGACATCGGCAGAGTTTCGCGCGACAATCATGTTCTGTCCGCCCAAAACATAGCTCGGACGCATCAAAACCGGGTAAGTGATTTTTTCGGCTGCTTCAAGAGCCTCAACTTCCGTAAAGACCGTCATTCCTTTTGGCCGCTTGATGTTCAGCCGGTCGCAAAGTTCCTCAAAACGCTCGCGGTCTTCGGCAAGGTCAATGGCGTCTGCGCTGGTTCCAAGAATTTTCACCCCCTGCTCGTCCAGATATTTTGCAAGCTTGATTGCAGTTCCGCCACCAAAGGCAACGACAACGCCAAGTGGTTTTTCGACGGCAAGCACGTTCATCACATCGACCGGGGTCAAAGGCTCAAAGTAAAGTCTGTCAGCCGTGTCAAAGTCGGTGGAAACGGTCTCAGGGTTGTTGTTAACGATTGCAACCTCATAGCCCAATTTTTTAAGCGCACGCACGCACTGAACGCTGGCATAGTCGAACTCAATTCCCTGCCCGATTCGGATTGGACCTGAACCAAGAACGACGATTGTGCCTTTGGATTTGCAGTTGGGGGAAGTCTCCCCCTCGCTCCCAAGTCCTCGCTTCGCTGTGGTCTTGTCCGCTACCCCCTCTACAGGGGCTAACGCCCCCGTAACGCCCCCGCTTCTTTGCTCAGCCAAAAATTTCTCGGCTTCGTTTTCACCGCTTGTCGTTGAGTAGAAATAAGGAGTTTCCGCATCAAACTCACCCGCACAAGTATCGACCATTTTGAATGACCGCGGCGGATAGAGCATAGAAGTATTGCCACACCTGCCGCCTTCGTTTTTGCGGCTGTTTGGATTCGAAACAGCTGACGCTGTTTCATTTTTAATATCTCCTGATTTTGCGTCAGCAAAATCGAATCTGTGTGGCAACTCTTTTTCGGCTTTACAGATATTTTCCAGTTTCCACAAAAACCATTCGTCAATTTTTGTGATTTCGTGGATTTCTTCAACTGAGAGCAATTTTCGCTTCAAAGCCTGATAAATCGCGAAGATTCTCTGGTCAGTGCATTTTGTAACCCGCTCGCGGATTTTCTCGTCAGTTTCTTTTTCAAAGGCCGGGAAATTCAAATCTTTTACACCGACTTCAAGCCCGCGTGCTGCCTTCAAAATCGCTTCCTCAAAGTTCTGGCCGATTGCCATAACCTCGCCTGTCGCTTTCATCTGAGTGCCGAGCTTTCGCGCCGCATAAACGAATTTGTCAAAGGGGAATTTTGGCATTTTTACTACGACATAATCCAGAACCGGCTCAAAGCATGCCTTTGTCTTTTTGGTGACGAAGTTGGGGATTTCATCGAGGGTAAAACCAACCGCAATCAGAGCCGCGACTTTCGCAATCGGATAGCCTGTTGCCTTAGAAGCCAGGGCACTCGAACGGCTTACACGCGGATTAACTTCGATTACGGCATATTCAAAAGAGTCAGGATTAAGCGCGAACTGGCAGTTACAGCCACCTTCAATCTCAAGGGCTGAAATTATGTTCAGAGCCGCGCTTCGGAGCATCTGATATTCCTTGTCGGCAAGAGTTACTGTGGGGGCGATTACGATTGAGTCTCCTGTATGGACGCCTACCGGGTCGAAGTTTTCCATTGAACAGACAGTGATTACGTTGCCGCTTGAATCCCGCATTACCTCAAATTCAACTTCCTTCCATCCGCTGATACATTTTTCTACAAGAATCTGATGAATCGGCGAACGATGAAGGCCGTTGTGGGCAATCTCATCAAGCTCGCGGTCATTGTTTACGATTCCGCCGCCTGTTCCGCCCAGAGTAAAGGCCGGCCGGATAATTGCAGGAAAACCAATCACGTTGTGAACAAAATCCACGGCATCTTCGTAGGTCGTAACGACTTTACTTGGAATGCAAGGCTCGCCGATCGCTTCCATCGTGTCCTTAAAAAGCTGGCGGTCTTCGGCCTTGTCGATTGTAGCAGGACGAGCTCCCAAAAGCTTGACGTTGTGGCTCTCCAAAAATCCTGATTTTGCAAGCTCCATGCTTAAAGTGAGGCCTGTCTGTCCGCCCAGAGTCGAAAGAAGCGAATCGGGCTTTTCTTTTTCGATAATCCGCTGCAAAGATTCTAGCGTGAGCGGCTCAAGATAAATCTCATCCGCCATAAAATGGTCTGTCATCAATGTGGCAGGGTTTGAATTCACAAGGCAGACTTCAAGACCAAGCGACTTTAAGGCCTTACAAGCCTGGTTTCCCGCATAATCAAATTCCGCTGCCTGACCAATTACAATCGGGCCGGAACCAATAATCATAACTTTATGGATATTTTTATTAAGTGGCATTTCTAACCTCGCCTGAACACAAAAAAAAAGCGACACCGCCCCCCTTTGAACGATGTCGCCTTTGACGCTATATACTATATCGAAATTGCGTTTTTTTGGGAAGTATGTTTTAACTTGTCATTTGGGGCTTTGTCATTTACAATATTTCATCATGAAAAAAATCTTTTCCTTGTTTTTGATTTTTAGCATTTTCAGTGGATTCGGACTCTTTGCGCAAAGCGTTCAGAAGTCGCTTCCTTTTTCTAAGGGCATTAATCTTCCGGGCTGGCTTGAATATAACCGGCTCAATACGCTCCGTTACGGCAAACAAGATTTTGAGAATCTTAAAAGCATGGGCGTTGAGATTGTGCGAGTACCTGTCTGGTTTGAAGTCTGGAATGACGGCTCATCAGAATATAAAGTTGAGCCGGAATGTTTCGATATGATTGACAAGGCCGTTGACTGGGCTAAAGAGCTGGGGCTTTACATCATCATCGATTTTCACAATGACTGTAACGGCTCGTCAAAAATAAATCCAAAGATTGAAAAAATTCTCCTTAAAATCTGGCCGCAAATCGCCGGACGTTACAAGGACAGGGGCAGCCACATCGTTTACGAAGTTATGAACGAGCCTCATTTTTCAAGCGGAAACATCAAATCCGACATCACAAAATGGGGAAAGATTCAGGGCAACGTATTAAAGGCAATCCGCGAAATCGACAAAACTCATACGATTATCGTCGGCGGCGGTGACTGGAATTCTCTGGACTCAATGCTGGCCCTCCCCGATTACGGCGATGACAATTTGATTTACAATTTTCATGATTATACGCCGTTTCTGTTCACTCATCAGGGCGCGACATGGACTTACACAAAACGGCTCACAAACATTCCTTTTCCTTACGTAAAAGAAAAGATGCCGCCACTTCCCAAAAATGCTACTCAGGACGAAAAACGTGAATACAAAAATTACGAAAAGAATTCATCTGAGGAAGTTTTGGTCGCACCACTGGACAAAGCCGTTGAATTTGCGAACAAACGAAATGCCTCGCTCATGTGCAATGAATTCGGCGTCTACATGAACTATGCTGAGCCTCAGGAGCGCGTCAACTGGTACAGAATCAAATGCGGCTGGATGGCAGAACGCAATATCATCCGGGTAAGCTGGGATTATACTCAGGAATTCGGTGTTTTCAACTCTCCGAATGAATCACGCTTCCCGGAAGATTTGAACGCACCGCTTGTAAAAGCAATGGGATTTACCGCCCCGGAAGGAAAAAGCGTCACATGGTTCAGCAAGGCAAAAGAAAGCGGCGACTGGACTATTTACAAAAACGGCAGTATCGGGCTTTTAAAGGCAAACGCATACAGTGCAGAAGGAAGCCTCACGAAAAAAATTGATTCTGAAGAAGTAATTTCCCTTGAAAGCATAGCTCCATACGGTCAGTTGTGCTTTAGTTTTGGCGAGGCATGTGATTTTTCTGAGCTGAAAGATTCTGGCGCACAATTGGAATTTCTCATAAAAAGCAAGGACAAGGCCCTCGAACTCTCCGTTTATTTCAGGGATATGGAATCAAAGATTTTCCCATGGCGTGCTGCATATTCTATCAATTCAAAAGTTTTCAAAGCTGACGGGGAATGGCACAAAGTCACTCTTTTGCTCAAAGATTTTTCTGACATCGGCGGATGGACAAACGCAGACGGCTGGAAGAACGGCGAGAACAAATTCAGCTGGAACTTTATCGACGCACTTGTTTTTGACAAGGGAGCGAATGCCTCAAAAAGCGGATTCATGATCAAAGACATAAAAATCGTTCGATAAAAATCATATTTTTGCAAAACTCGCAGGGATTCTCAATTTTCTACGAGTTTTGCATTTCATTTCGAATCATTTCGGGTGTTTTTCCGAAAGTTTTTTTGAATTCACGGATGAACACCTTGTAATTTGTAATCCCACATTCTTCCAAAATCACTGAAATTTTCTGGTTTGTATTTTGAAGCATCTGATAAAAGGCAGAAATTCGCAGCGACATCAGATATTCATTGAAAGTCATGTCCGTATATTTTTTGAAAAGACGACACATGTGTTCGGGCGTTACGTTCAATATTTCAGCCACTTCACTCAGCGTGATTTTGTTTCGGAATTCTTTTTCGACATAAGCCATAATCGGAGAAATTCTATTGATTCCGTAATACGAAGACATACCAGATTTTTTTTGCTCAACTTTATAGGATGTGAGCAGAAGATAAAAAAAATCGTACAGCAGAGAAATGAATTTAATTTTGTTTTCCTGCCTTTGATCATCAACAGACTTGAGCATGAGCGAAAGATACGAAAAGAGCTTTTCAGATTCCTCATTCGTCGGCTTTTCTTTTAAAACAACATTTTCAATTTCATCATAAACTCCTTCAAAAGCGCTCAATGGAACTTGCAGAAGAATATAGCGTGCATGGCCACACAATTTTGATGAGTGAATGATTTCAGAATTAATGATTATCATGTCACCTTCTGTCAGAAGATATTTTCTCTGCTCGACTTTAAAGTCAATTTTTCCTTCAAGAACATAAAGAATCTCAATATGATTGTGCCAGTGAAAGGGCGAATAAAAATTTACATCCTCAACGACCTCAAAGCGAATCGAAAACTGAAGGTCAAAATGCCGTTTGTGAAGGATGTTCTCATGCTTGAATTCATTCATATCAATATTCTAAGCTAAAATTCGTAAAAAAACAAATATTTTTAACTTTCACATCAAATTTGACATAATCAATATCATATTTGTCCATTGTAGATTTTTATTTTCGTGCTAAAGTCAAAGTATCAGAGCAAACAAGGAGAAC
>CACZYY010000107.1 GCA_902785455.1 uncultured Spirochaetaceae bacterium | reverse complement strand
TGTGCTTGTAACTATATACGTTTGCCGCTCACGCGGCAGCACAAAACGAGTGTTTCCGTAAGCCGTTTCGCTCCCTTGCGCCATTTTCAATATAAAATCGGTTATAATGCGGAGCCCCTGATAATTCTTCAAATTGACATATTTTTTTATTTAATATAGCCTTAACTTCATGGAAAATGCTTCTTTTGGTACTCGGGCAGAAATCCTTGTTGTTGATGATTCCAGTATGATTCTTTCTTTGATGCGCCGGATTCTTGATAAAAATTACAGCGTGCATACTGTTGCTTCTGGCGAAGAATGTCTCGAATTCGTGCAATCTCATACGCCCGACCTTATTCTCCTTGATTTTCACATGAAAGGAATTGATGGCCTGGAGACACTTCACCGCTTAAAAACTGACCCAAATACCAATTTAATTCCTGTGATTTTTCTTACCGGGGATGAGCATAACGAAACTGAAATTCAAAGTCTTCATGATGGAGCCGTGGACTTCATTTCAAAAAATCCGCTGGTTCCTGGCGTCCTTCTTCAGCGTGTCAAAAATACGCTTGCGCTCACACTGCTTCAAAAACGGCTGCAGGACGAAGTAAACAGGCAGACTCTGCAAATCAAAGTTCTTACGCGAGAAATTACCGAAGCTCTGGCAAAAACAGTCGATGCAAAGGATCATTACACGCGGGGCCATTCTCAGCGCGTAGCAAAATATTCTGCGGAAATTGCCCGGCGCATGGGGAAGTCTCCCAAAGAGCAGGAAGAGATCTATTACATGGGCTTGCTTCATGACATAGGCAAAATTGGAGTCGCAGGAAGCATAATCCGTAAAAACGCCCGCCTCACTGAAGATGAATTTGAAGAAGTAAAAGAACATCCGATGGCCGGCTACGAAATCCTCAAAACAATCACCGTTCTTCCAAATCTTCCGCTTGGTGCAAAATATCATCACGAACATTTTGACGGCTCAGGCTATCCAGACGGGCTCAAAGGCTATCAAATTCCAGAAGTAGCCCGAATTATTGCTGTTGCCGACGTTTATGATGCCATGACGAGCAAACGTGCTTATTCCGAAATACGCCCGCAGGCTGAGGTGCGGGCAGAGATAGCGCGATGCCGTGGCACTTATTTTGACCCGGACATCGCAAACATCATGCTACGAATGATTGATGAAGACCGTGACTATTCAATGCGCGAGCAGATTTAGCGTCCTGGTCCCTGAGGTCTTCCGCCTTCCTGTGGTCCCATGTTCTGCCCTGCATTTGAAGCAGTGTACACATAGTTTGAAGTCGATGTGCTGAATGAAGTGCTGCTTGTTCCGCCTGAGATTTCAGGCAAAGTTGTGTACAAATTGTGGAATGCAGTACCGCCGCTTACAGTCACTCCGCTTTTGACAGTGTAAGTCGTGCCAGTTTTGATTTCTGGCGAAGAAAGAACCATAATCGAGCCGACGCTTGAAGGCAATTTATAGGCGAAAACTACATTTCCGCTCGAATCGGTAATTGCCATAGTTGTGTTTGCACTTCCATAATAGCCGTTTGAAAGAACTACGGTACTTTGAGAGCAATTTTTTGGGGGGGTGTAATTGTTCGTTCCTAATCCTACGAGAAGGCCACCAGTAATTGAGAAAGGATAGCTGTCGCAGTCAAAAGCACATTCCGGGGTTGCCACGCCGATTGCGACGATTGTTCCGCCAGTGATTTTTATTCCGTTCGAGCCGTTCGCATCAATAGCGTCATTCTGAGAGCTGCAAGCATAGATTGCGCCACCGTTGATGTAAATTGAGCCGCCTGCGTTTATCGCATCGTCCGTGCATTTCAAAGTGATTGTTCCGCCATTTATTGTGAGGTCGCCCTTTGCCTCAATTCCTTCTGGAGAACATTTTTCGCCGGTGCGTGTGTTTTCGTAAGGAGTTCCAGTTGTAGTGATGTCGATTGTGCCGCCGTTTATTTCGATGTATGGATTTGGTCTTGTCGCGCTGGTCTCGCTAAGGAATGTGCTTAATAGCAGAGAAGTGTTAGAATCCTCGTCATCGGCATAAGTTCCGATGTAAGTTTCGCTTGATTTCCAATGCGCTGTGATTCCCTTTGCAACAGTGTTAATCGTGATTTTACCGTCGTTTATGATTACAAAGCCACAGCCTCGGTTCCACTGGACGGTCTGAGTGTCCTCATCTTCGTCCTCACCCTCAACTTTGATGCCAACGCTTTCGTCGTCGGTGATTGTCCCCTTGCCTGTGAGGTTAATTGTTCCTCCGTCGATGACAACTCCGTTCAGACTTCGCAAGCAGTCTCGTCCTGTTGTTCCAGCAACAGTTGAATTCAAGGTAATATTTGCGATTCTTATATAATCTTTTGAATAAATCGCGTGCTTGTAGCCTTTGTTCACGACTGACAAAGTGCCGCCTTCGCTCGTGGAGCTTTCGCCTGTAAAAATCAGCACACCCTTTGCGTAGACTGAGCCTTTTTTGTCATCGTACATTGTTCCGATCTGATTCAAAACGCGCGTGTCAGTAATTGTGCTTTCTGTTCCAGCCGGAATTACGATAAATGTTCTGTTTTGTGAAGAGAATCTGAGGGCAGGACCATAGCCAGAATCGCTGGTGAGATTTGCATTGTTTAACACAACTGCAGAATCAGCCTTTTTATTCTTGATGAAGACCGTGCCTGTGTAAGAGCCGCTCAAAACATATTTGATCTTGCCGCTTCCCTTGTATTGGAGAATCACGCCGTTTGAAGCCTCGTCAATTCCGTTCGCCTCATCTTCGGGTGTGTTTGACGAAAGAATCATCGTCACCTTTGTGTCGGAAATTTTTCCAAGCGACTGTTCTTCGCTAGTTGCCGTCACAGCATTTGAGGAATTCTCGCCGATGCAAGCCGTAACAGTCGTTCCATCAAAATTGACATAAACAGTGCCGTCAGCCACGAAATTTTCGTACAAATCAGCCTGAATTACAGCACTGGCTTCGGCATAATCCTCGCAGATATAAGTTTCTGCCGATGAAGTTGCATCCTGAACAGTCGTTCCTCCAGTTGTTGTTACAGTCTGGTTTGATGAAGAAGTTGAGTTTTCTTCATCAGACTCTGCGCATCCAATCAAAAAAGCGACAGCCACTGCCATAAGAATCTTTAAAAAGAGTTTTGCCTTTTTCATAACCTGTCTCCTCGTTCGTGATTATGAGTCTATTGCGTTTTCCCGTTAAAATCTTGAATATGCACTAAGACGAATTTAAGAAAAGGATTATTTTATCCTCACTGATTTTTTTTATTTTATTTTTGAACTTTCTGGCATATAATTTTAATTAATTAAGAAAACACTAAGAAACAATGCTCTCAAATTGATTTGCAGAAAATCTGTGTTATACTTATTTAATGTAAAATTAAAAAGTTAGCAGGTAGAGAGTTTTGAAAAGTTTTATCATTTTTTTGTTGATACCATTCTTGTCAGTATCTGTTTTTGCAGATCCTTCTGTTGGTTCTGGTAGGGCTGGCGGGGTCGCTGGTTCTGCTGGTGGCTTTTCTAGAGGCCCTTCTGGTCATGGTGGCAGCGGTGGACATGCTCCATCAAGGGGGCCTGCTATTGCGGGAATCACCTCGGCTCACGAAGGCGGTTTTGTCGGTCATGTTTCACCGCCTTCTGCTGGTGGCGCACATTCTGCTGGACATTCAGCGCCAGTTAATTTACCCGAAGGCAAAATAATGAATTATCGCGGAACAAGAACTGCCGCAAGCCAAAAAGAATTCTCCCTCCAAAGTATAAAAAGTAACCTTTCAGACGATGCAATGTTAACATTAGAGATTCGTTTTAATCAAAGCGTAAATCCATTGAGTTTTAAAGACGAATCAATTATCCTTAATGGTGAAAATATTTGTAACGAAACCAAATTATCTTTCAATAAAAAAGGCGATACTTTAAAGATTTCCGTTCCGTTTGAAAATAAAAGTTTTTCTCTTCTGGTTCAAAATGTCGAGTCATTTGGCGGCAAAAAAATTAATCCAGTCGAGCTAAAAGAAATATATGCGGGGAGTACGATAAAAAATCTAAAGAAAGCCGGGGGCAAAAATGAATAGCGAAAAAAATGCAGGCATCAAAGTTTTGGTCGTAGAGGATGACAAGGGAATTTCTGATTTTATTATTCCTGAGTTGCAATACGAAGGCTTTGAAGTTTGTCTTGCAGAGAATGGGCGACAGGCACTCGAGAAATTTGAATCAGAAAAACCAGATTTAATTCTTCTTGATGTGATGCTTCCAGAACTTAGCGGTTTTGAAGTCCTTCGTCGAATTCGTGCTATTTCAAATGTTCCTGTTATTCTTGAAACTGCGCGCGGAGAAACAATCGATAAAATTACAGGCCTCAATGCCGGTGCCGATGACTATATTTCAAAGCCTTTTGAAATCGAAGAGCTGCTTGCCCGAATCAACGCTCTTTTCCGAAGAATCAATTCGTTCAAACCTGTTGAGGAAAAGTTTTCTGTGCGCGGGCTGTCGCTGAATGTAAGCAGAATGAGCTGTTCAATTGGAGGGCATGAAATCGTTCTTTCCAAAACCGAATTCCTCATGCTAAAATGCTTCATTGAAAATCAGGGAAATGTTCTTTCCCGCACCGATATCATTGATGCGATCTGGGGCAAAGGACACTGCATTGATGAAAACACAGTTGATGTTTACGTCGGCTATATCCGCTCAAAAATTTCTGAATACTCAGAAGAAGAATTTATTAAGACCGTGCGCGGAGTCGGCTATCTCATGGAGTAGTCGTAGTCAATTCTGATGAAATCCAAGTTTTTTAACTCATTTTCAGTACGACTCTCGCTCAGATTTATGTTCGTCATGACTGGGGCGGTAGTTCTTCTTTCTGTTGCTTTTCTTTTTTTTGTACGCTCTCTCGTAAATAAGAATCAGGAGATGGAGCTGAAGGTTTCAGAAGACGTTGTTTTTCAAAAATTAGAAGAAACTCGGGCTGCAAATGAATTCGGTTCAAAATTCGGTGAATCTTTGGGTTCTATCCAAGGTCTTCCGTATTACATAACTTATATTGTTTACAACGCGAAGGATTTCACTCTTCTTGCTACAAACGATCCGTTCCTGCCGTATCTCGAAGATTCGCATGGCAAGGTAAAGTACTATTTTGAAAAGAATTACTTTTTTGACGGCGATTTGAACATCATTTATTATGCAAAATGTCATTCCGAGTCCAAAAATGAAATTATAGTCGCTGTCGCAATAAACATGGACTTCAACATGATGGCGAAGATGTTCTCAAACTTGCCGTTCGCACTGTTGTTTTTTGCTATTCCGATTCTTATTCTTTCATTTTTGATTTCGCTTTTCATTACCAAAAAAACAATTAATCCTGTTGTTAAGATTACAAGGGCTGCCAGATCGATTACAAGCGAAAATCTTTCTGATTTGCTGCCGGTTTCTGGCAATGATGATGAGATTGATGAACTTTCTGAGACCTTTAATTCTCTTTTTTTGCGTCTTAAACAGGATTTTAACCGGGAACGCCAGTTTTCAAGTGATGTTTCGCATGAGCTGAACACGCCACTTACGGTAATTTCCGGGCAGACAAATCTTCTTCTTCGCTGGGGCAAGAATAATCCTGAGCAGCTCGAAAAATCACTGAAAGCAATTAAAACTGAATCCAAGACGATGCAGTCAATCATCGCAAATCTTTTGCAAATTTCCCGAATCGAAAGCGGAAGAATCAAGCCTCAGGTTTCACGTGTATCGCTGGCCGATATGTTCAGCTGGCTCACCGAAGAATTCAGCGAAATTGCGCCCAAAGCAAAAATCTGCTCTACGCCGAATGAAATTGTGCTCAGCACAGATGAAGAAATGCTGCATCAGATTTTAACGATACTGATTTCAAACAGCCTTAAATACGCTGGTGAATCATGTGTCATAAACTTGTTGGCTTTTAAAAAAGGCAGCCTCATTGTTATAGAGGAATCCGACGATGGGCCTGGAATTTCCAAAGAATCTCTTCCATATATTTTCGAACGGTTTTACCGGGCCGACGAATCGCACGCGAGAAAGATTTCAGGTTCCGGCCTGGGCCTGGCAATCGCCCAAACGTTGTGCAATGCCTTAAACGCAAAAATAAAAGCCCGCAACATGGTTCCCCATGGTGCAGGCTTTTCGATTGAATTTTAGCTGTTTAAGCGATGTTAATCTGAATCTTGCGTGGTGCAACTTCAGCTTTGCGTGGAATCTTAACGGTCAAGACACCGTTTTTGAATCCGGCTGTTACGCCCTCAGCATCGATGTCTTTCGGCAATGTGAAGCTTCGGCGGAATGAAGTGCGGCGGCGCTCACGAAGAAGATACTGTGGTTTTTCCTCTTTTTCTTCGTGTTTATCGTGCTTGTCGCTCTTGTCCTCAATCTGTTTTGTCTCATTTTTTTCAGAAGAGATTGTAAGTACGCCTTCGTTAAGCTCAAGGCTTACATCATTCTCAGTTCTGCCAGGCAAATCCATATCGAGAACGTAAGAATCTTTGTTCTCAGTTACGTCAACATCCGGAACATTAGAGCTGTTGCAAAGTCCCTCAGTTCCATAAAAATCGTTGTTGAGCCAGTCGTTAAAAAGTGAAAGTGCGTTCATAAAAATCTCCTTCCTGGCTGAGCCAGGTATTGTATGTAATTTAAGTTGTGGAAGTTTTTTGCTTCCCCGTCAGATTTTGTTCTGACACTAAAGATATAGCATATTCCGTGCCAAGTTTTTAAAAACGGAAAGTGGAAAACGGAAAGATGATAGAGGGGAGAAGTCTCTCCCCTGTGCCACACTTCGTTGTGTCACCCCCCTCTCTACGGGGAAATCCCCGTAACGCCCCTTTTTAAATTGTAAGAAGATGCAAAAAACGGCGTGAAGAAGCGAAACGGCTTACGAAAACACTCGTTTTGTGCTGCCGCGCAAGCGGCAAACGTATATAGTTACAAGCACAAAACGCGTGTAGCATGCTAGCTGGCCTTCGCAGCATAGCTGCTCGGAGACTCACTCAAAATGCTCCACCGGAGCATTTTGCCGGCTACGCCGTCGTTCCCTAG
>CACZYY010000106.1 GCA_902785455.1 uncultured Spirochaetaceae bacterium | reverse complement strand
GACCATTCATCGAGATTCAAAATGGCAACATTACTTTTACCAATCATTTATCTGGCTTTTATCAGTCTGGGGCTTCCAGATTCTCTTCTCGGCTCAGCTTGGCCTGTCCTTCATCATGAATTAAACGTTCCTGTCTCTTATGCTGGAATAATTTCCATGATTATTGCTTTCAGCACGGTAATTTCGAGCCTGAACAGCGATCGTCTCACAAAAAAATTCGGGGCCGGGCTTGTTACTGCTGTAAGCGTTGCCATAACCTGCCTTTCTCTTTTTGGATTTTCTGTCAGCCATAGTTTCTGGCTTCTCTGCCTGATTGCGATTCCTTATGGACTTGGCGGCGGTTCTGTTGATGCCGCTTTGAACAATTATGTTGCGCTGCATTATAAAAGCCGTCACATGAGCTGGCTTCATTGTATGTGGGGAGTTGGAGCGGCTGGCGGCCCTTATCTTATGGGATTTGCCCTTTCACGCCAAAACAGCTGGAATATGGGCTACCGCTATGTAGGAATTTTCCAGGTTGTCCTCACGGCAATTCTTTTTGTAAGCCTTCCAATCTGGAAAACCCGCAAAAATGAAAATCAAGTTTCTGAATCAGCTGAAAGCAAACAGCCTTCAAAAGTCCTTAGTTTAAAAGAAATTTTGTCTATCAAAGGCGCGAAGCCGATTATGCTTTGCTTTTTCTGCTATTGCGCGGTTGAGCAGACGACCGGGCTTTGGGCAGCAAGTTACCTGAATATTTTTAAGGGAATTGAAGCAGAGACAGCATCTTTCTTTGCAAGTCTTTTTTATACAGGAATTACGGTCGGGCGAGCGATAAACGGTTTTATCACGATGAAATTTTCTGACAAAGCCTTAATCCGCATAGGACAAGGAATTATCGCAAGTGGCATTCTTATGCTGCTTATTCCTGGTTCAGATATTCTTGCACTTGCCGGATTCATAATTATCGGTCTGGGCTGCGCTCCGATTTATCCTTGTGTCATCCATTCAACGCCTGCAACTTTTGGCGAAGACAAATCACAGGCAATTGTTGGCGTTCAGATGGCAAGTGCCTACATCGGAACCACTTTTATGCCACCATTGTTCGGTTTGATTTCTAAGTACATTTCAATTTCTCTTCTTCCGCTTTATCTAACCGTTCTTTTAATAACAATGACTTTTATGTATTCTCTGGTGGTAAAAAAAGCAAAGCGGGCAATCTAATTTCCATATTCAAATGCAGCGACCAAAATTGCCTTTAAAAACTAAGCTTGTACTCCCGCGGTGAAAGCCCGGTGTTCTTCTTAAAAATATAGCTGAAATAATGCGGGTCAGAAAATCCGCATTCGTAGGCAATATCGTAGCCTTTCATTTCAGTCTCGCGCATGAGACGTTTGGCATTCTCCAGCCGCACGTTCGTGAGATATTCGATGAAAGTCGTCTTGCACTCCTGAGAAAAAATCGTGCTGAAGTGGTTGGGGCTAAGGGCTACGGCCTCTGCGACCTGGGTGAGCGTAGTATTCTGATCGGCGTAATGTTCTTCAATGTAGCGTTTGGCCTTTAAAATCACATCCCCGTACTTTCCTGTCATTTTTGAGTCACGATATTCCAACGCAAATGAAAGAACCTGCTCAACTTTGCTACGGAAATCTTTTTCGTCGCCCACGGCATCATCAATGAATTTCCGCTGCAAGATTTCGGGCTTCAATTCCTTTATATCCCCGCCAAGTTTTTCAACGAGCTTTGACACCGCAAAAATCAAATCGACCAGAAGATAGGACGCGAACACACTGAACTGGCCGGGATTGTTGCGAATTAATTCCATTGACTCGTCGATAATCGCAGAAATATCATTTTTGCCCGCATATTTGAGCCTGTCCACGAGCGGGTCATTTTCTTTAAGGTCAAGAATTCCTGTTGCCGCCGAATTTGAATCCGAATCAAGTCCTTCTTCCAAATCCTCGGAGCTGATAATCCTGTTTTTTTCTTCTTTTCCGCCCATCGAAAGAATTTTTTTTGCGTCCGCATAAGAAAGCCCCAGCTGAGAAAGATGTTCCACCGTCTTTCCGATTGCAGTAAGCACCGTGCAGTCGTCATTTTTGGTGGCGATGTGGGCAATTGCTTCTGCCGCATGGAAAATGCTTTCGTCAAGTTCCTCACGAGTGCTTCCCTTGAAAATACAGACCAGAAGATTTGAATGATGGAAAAAACATTCCGCGCTTTCCCAGCTCGCCGAGTACGAATTGAGAAGCGAGCACGACTCTTCCTGATTCTGGATATTGTCGGTTCGGCTTTTAATTCGGCTGATTAAGACTTTGTAAAAACGCGAAATCAGATTCATGTGCAGTTCTTGTGATTTTTGCATCACATCGCTCATGTTTTCCGCGCCATGCACGAGATTGTTCAAAAATTCTTTCTTTTTGAGAGCCTCGGTCGATTTTAATTCTTCTTTGAGCCGCGAAATGTCCGAAAGCTGTTTGCGCTCCTTGTCGATTTGGCTTGCTGTTTTCTGAAGGCTTTTTAAAAGCTCGTCGGGCGTAAAAGGCTTTAAAAGATAGTCTTCGATTCCGATTGAAATCGCCTTTTTCGCATAGTCAAATTCATCATGCCCTGAAAGAATTATGATTTTAATCCACGGCTGAATTCTTTTGACCGCCGCCGCAAGCTCAAGACCGTCCATGAAAGGCATTTTTATGTCAGTAATCAGAATGTCGGGCTTGACCTCGTGCAGCATCGAAAGCGCAATCTCTCCGTCGCCAGCTTCTCCAGCAAAGATAAAGCCGCTCGACTCCCAGTCAATTTTGGAACGGATTCCCTCGAGAACAATCGGCTCATCATCAACAACAAATACGCTATACATTTCCACCCGCTCCTTCACATTCGCTTGGAATCACAAAAGAAATTTCACTCCCCTTGCCAGGTTCGGAATCAATCACAAGGCCTTCGGTCTGCTCACCATAATAAAGTTTAAGCTTTTTGTTCACATTGTAAAGTCCATAAACCGAATTGAGTTTTTCCGAAACCATCAGAGAAAGCTCCAGCCGCACTTCCGAAAGCCGTGCCTCAGTAAATCCCGCTCCGTTGTCCTTTACCGAAAAACGAATTTTTGTTTTGGCATCATCGGCATATTTTACTGAAACAGAGAGTTCTCCCCTGCCCCGCTTATTCTTGATTCCGTGATAAATCGCATTCTCCACGAGCGGTTGAAGCACAAGCTTTATCATCTTTAGTCCGAGCAAATTTTCATCAGCCTCGATTTTATAATTCAGAATGTCAGCGTAACGAATTTTTTGAATCGTCAGGTAATTTTTGATATGCTCAAGTTCCTGCCCGATTGTAATCCATTCATGCCCCCGGCTCAGAGAAATCCGCAAAAAGTCCGAAAAGGCCTTCGTAATCCGCACGACTTCATCAGTTTTTTCTTCCTCGGCAAGCCAGACGATTGTGTCAAAAGTGTTGTAGAGGAAGTGAGGTGTAATCTGAGCCTGCAAAGCCTTCATCTCAGCCTTCTGGAAATTCTTCTGCTCCTCCAGAATCGCGCCCGAAACCGTAAGGAAACTGTTCGCCGAAAATAAAAGTGCGACGACCGTAATCAAGAATTGAATCACGGTCAATATAATAGAAGCATTTTTAATCGAAAGATTTGTCTCGGAAGCTGATTCACTTTCTGCAACGATAAAATCCTGCATGATGTCCGAAAAAAGCTCGGCAATGGTTCGGATTTCGTCAAGGCTTTCCTCGTTCTGCGTAACCGTGCTGCCAAATCCCATCTGCTCGACAAGAATGTGAATGTTGCGAAGAAGCGTTGCGCTGGCACGAGTCGCAACCTCAAGCTTGTCACGGCTTTTATCACTTTTGGTGGTTCTGAGCATTTCTTCCAGCCCGAAGGTGATTTCATTCATCATCTCATACTGCCGGCCTTCTTTGATTTCTTTTTTGCCGCAGATTATGTTCCAAAGCTCTTCGGGAATGTCATTTTTGGCGATGATGTTGATTCTGTTCGCGTTAGAGACGTTCGAAATGATTTTGTTGTAACGCTGAGTGTGAATTTGCGAAACGACGATGGAGAAAATTGAAGGAATCAGCGTGATTGAAAGCAAGATGATGTACGTGACTTTTACGGTCTTTCGGAGGCTCCTGTTTTTCATCAGTAACCTCTTGGCTCGTATTTTGAAAAATCATCGTATTCTGTGAAAATTTTTTCTTCGTTGTAAGTGATTCTCGGAATTGACTTGCCCGCCGCAACCTGCTTTACAAGCTGCATGAGCATTTCACCAAGATTCGGGTTACATTCCACCACGCAGTTCAATTTTTTTCCGACAAGCGCATCAATTGATTTTTGTTCGGCATCAAAACTGATGATGATTGTGTCCGCCGGATTTATGCCGTAATTCGTAAAAGAATCCAAGAGGCCCAGCGTCATCGAGTCATTATGTGAAAAAATCACGTCGATTTTCTTTTCATCAAAATAAAGCACGTCATTTTTGAAGTTGTCGGAATCACGCGACTTTTGAATCAGATTTTCAGCTATTTCCTTGCCTCGCGAGCGCAAAAAGTCCCCGTTTTCCGAATGAATGATATTGAATTTTGAATCTTCCGCAATTCCTTCCCTAAATCCGTTGGCGCGCCCCTTCACAATCGAAGAATTTTCAGTTCCAGAAATCTCAAGAATATTGACTGGCGAAGACTTTCCTGCACATTTTTTCAAAAGATATTGGGCCGCTTTGTGTCCTTCTTCAAGAGAATTCTCGCCCAAAAATCCCGAATAAAGATACTCCGGCGCATTAATCTGCCTGTCCACGATTATCACAGGAATTCCCGCATTTTTTGCCTCACGAAGAACATTATCCCAGCCGTCCTCGACAATCGGTACAAAAGCAATCACGTCAACCTGGTACACGATGAACGAACGGATTGCCTTGAGCTGATTTTCCTGTTTTTGCTGCGCGTCATCAAAAAGAATCTGGATTCCATTTGCTTCTGCAGCCTCAAAAATCGACTGAGTGTTACGCGTTCGCCACGCACTTTCCGAACCAATCTGAGAAAATCCAAGAATTAGACGGCTGGTGTTTTTTTCAGATTTTGTGCTTCCAAATTGAATGAAAATAATTGCGAGAAAAGTTGAAAGAATAGCGAAAAAGAGCACACAGACTGAAATTACCAGGCTGATTTTTGTTTTTGACTTCATTTTTTTACTTTTTAATTATTTAATTTTAGGTTGGAAGGTTTGGAAAGTCAAGTTTATTGTCAGAAGTGTCATAAAATTCAAATTGACATACATGACAAATATTTCTAATATGTCATTCTGACATTTTTTTAAGATATGTCAATCTTATTAAGGAGGCATTCGTTGCTTCCATGCAACGCCGCTAACGCGGAGTTTTCTAAGGAGTACAAGACAAATGAAAAGATTTGCCACAGCTGTTATTCTTATTTCAGGTGCAGCAGCAGTTTTCGCAAGCGGAGTAGAGAACAAAACCAATATGAGCACGGGTTATCTTCGTAATCCAAGCCGTAACACCGAAGCAAAAAGGCCAGAAGCTTCTTACTACAATGTTGCCGGAACTGCTTTTATGGCAGACGGTTTGTACATCGAAGCAGGAAACCAGTTTGTTTTTAAAGAATACGGAAACGAAATGAAAACAGGCAACGTTCTTGCCTCTACCCCACTCGTAATTAATGACTATTACTCAAATGATGAGACAACAGTCTGGTTCTATCCTGATGCGGATTTTGTTTACAAGCACAACAATTATTCTATCTTTGGAAATTTCGGTGTTTATGCGGGCGGCGGCTCTCTTGAATACAGCGAGGGAACAAGCGCAACGACAATGCTTTTTGGCGGAAAAGCAGCAAGCTATTTGGGGCAGGCGAAGTTATTGCCAGCAGAAGCAAGTTCAAAAAAACTAGAGCTAGAAAATGCCGCAAATGCATTAGCGTTCGCCGCAAAAAATCATAAACTCAACGTCACGTCAATAACTTACGGTGGTCAGCTCGGCATGAGCTACCTTTTCATGGACAATCTTTCCTTCGCGGCAGGATTGCGTTATGTTCACGGAACACAGCAGATGGAAATCGAATCCAGCGCATTTTCTCTGCTCGGAAACGGCGGGAACACAATTTCTTACAAAGCAAATGGATACACAGTCAGCGGAGTTTTTGGAATTCACTGGCGGCCAATCGAAGTCGTAGACCTTGCCGTTCAGTATCAGTCAAAATCTTCTGTAAAATACAAGGTAAAAGATGTTGAAGGAAACCTTGCTTCAGAATTCGGAATCACAGACGACACAACCTTCCACACTGATCTCCCGGCAGCCCTCAATTTAGGCGCAGGCTGGCAGGCTTTGGAAAATCTTTACCTCAGCACAAGCTTCAATTATTATTTCAATTATTTCGCAGATCAAGATTCAATTCTTGGAGAAACAGACTATGCAAATTCCTGGGAAGTTGCCGTTGGTGCTGACTGGAAATTCTGCAAATGGGCTTCATACAGCCTCGGCTTACAATACGGAAAACAGGGCACAAAAGACGACTCTAACAGCACGTTCAACCCTGTTTTGGACAGTTTCTGCGTGGGAACAGGCGTTGAAGTCTATCCGACAGAGCAGATTACAGTCACTGTTTCAGGCTTGTTCGCAAAATACTTCAACACTGACTATTATCTTTCTGCCGGCGGAGCTTCATATAAAACAGAGCTGAGCAAAAAAGTCACAAACCTTTCGCTCGGCGTTACATATCACTTCCCGAATTTATAATTATTTAATAGAAATTTTTCCTGCTCCAGCATTTGCCTTAACGAAGTCAGGCACCTGCTCAGCAGGAATCTTTTCATATTTATACGAGATTTCAAACAAAGGATCGTCCGACACTTTGAATTCACTGGATTTTTTACCGCTTTTTGAATTGTCGGCTTCCCCAGAAGAATAAACCGTGCCGTATTTGCTTGAATGTCCGGCGTAAGAATTTTTGATTCCTGAACCGTAATAGTTGTTTTCAGAATTAATCAGAGAATTGTAGCGGACGCCAAGAGCGTAAGAGTTTCCGTAAGGTGCAGAAGAGTCAGCATCAAAATAATTGTTGTAAGAATGAATCCAAGAAAGACGAACCATCGGCAAGCGTGAAGCACAATTGTAGAAATAATTGTGATGGAGAGTGACTTTG
>CACZYY010000105.1 GCA_902785455.1 uncultured Spirochaetaceae bacterium | reverse complement strand
GACTTTGAGGGCTGTGTCGGCAGCTGGAACACTATTCCTCTTGATTCCAAAGCTGATATTCGTGACATCAAAACCTATAGCATTTGCAAGTTCTTTTCGAGTTTTCCCTAAAAAGCAAAGTTCCTCATCTACTTTTTTCCAGAAATTCATAAATCTAAAAATATGACAAAAGATATTTTTTCACTTGAATAAAATGAGTTTTGATATATAATGTTAAAAAATAAAGAGTATTTTCATTTTATGAATGACAATACTCAATGATATTAAAAAGTATTACAAAAAATGAGACTTCGGTTTTTAAAGAATTTGCTATTAAAATATTTTCTTTTCGGATATTTATGCCTTCTAGGAATTATAATTCTTTTAGGAACTGCTTTTTTTGTTTATAAATCATTTCTGTTTCCAAAAAATCTTATATCTTTGATTTTTGTAGTGGGTTCACTTCCTGTTATTGGTCAATTTTTCCGAATCCTTTTTTCTACCCATTACAAATACCGTTATTACAAAATTAGTTTGTACCGTTTAAAAACTCGTGGTTATAAAGATGAATATTTCGAATGTGAAATGCATGAACCATGTTTTAGGCTTATTATCCGGGATTTGTTGATTTCGAATGGATTTTCCAAAGAATATTATGCATTATGTAAAAAATGCAATGGCAGAAATTTGCGTGTTGAAAGGGCAAAAGAAAAATTGCTCGCAAAAGTAATGAAAGAACACGCTGAAAAAGCTATTTAGTGCCTCTGGCATTAAAAATAAATTTACAAAAAGGAGTAGGTTATGACTTACAAAGTAGAAGAAGTAAACGCAGGTCTTTGCACAGGCACACTTCGTGGAGCTGCAATTGAGGCTAAAATCAATAAGATGGCTGCTGAAGGCTGGAAATTTGAGCAGTATGAGACAATCGTTGGTCGATGCTGTTTGATTTTCCCACGTTACAAGGCTGTAATTTGTTTTTCTAAGTAAATTTAAAATCCATACGGCGGATTTAAAATCTGCCGTTTTTTAAAGGAGTTATTAAAAAATGGTGACTATTGCTCTCTGGCTTGCTATTGTAACATTCTTCCTTCCCAAAAAATATAAACAGGTTTGTGGAAATATAAGTATGGGAATTTTAGGGATTGTATTAATAAATTGGTTAATAGGTTTCTTTTTTCATGTTCACTTATTACCGAATTTTTTATTTTTTGGAAAACAATTAAATCCTATAATACTTATAAATATAAAATTTATAGTACCTTTATTTAAATCTTATACTTTTAATAGAATTACTTATTTTATTTATAATTTACCTTTTTATGTAATTTATTTTGCAATTGCATATGCTGCGACAAAAGTTTCTATAATCAAATACAAATCAGATAAAGAGTTTGAAGAAGGCAATTATTCTGAAACAACAAGTGACATTGTTTCAACTGCTGCTGACGGAAGATTGTTGAGAGTAGTTGAAGTAAACGCTGGTCTTTGCACAGGCACACTTCGTGGAGCTGCAATCGAAGCTAAAATCAACAAAATGGCTGCTGAGGGCTGGAAATTCGAACAATTTGAATCAATTATTGGTCGTTGTTGTTTGATTTTTGCTCGTTATAAAGCTGTAATTTGTTTCTCAAAAGAAAAATAAAATTTTTATACGGCGGATTCTGATTAAAAATGAATCCGCTTTTTTATGGAGTTTTTTATGCAATATGCTGTTGGTGCAATTCTTGGTTTAGTTGCAGGCATTTTTTTATATATTTTTTGGAAAAAGATTTTCGGAAAATATTTGCCTGATGAAGATTCGCTTTTATTAAAAGTAATTTGTTGTGTAGTTTATATTTTTGCATGTCTTATTGCAGGTGCTCTTTTTGCAACTGGAAATGAATATGCAATTGGATTTGGCTTGATTATTTTACTTTTACTTTTGATTGTTACATATTGCTTCGGATTATATTACAAAGTAATTGCAACAAAGAAAATGAAATTTTAATTTTGGGCTAGGTAGTGAGACGGTCGCCGTAGGCGAAAAAAGTCGTGAGACGACTTTTTAGTCGAGTCTCGACGAAATCTGTGATTTCGGCGCGGTAGGAGACCCTATACCCGACCTGCCGGCAGGCAGGTAGCCCCCAATTTCTAATTGCTCATTCCTGATTCCTAATTTTCCCTTATCCTTGTTTCTTTTTAAAAATTCTACTATAATATTCTTCTCTAAAAGTCTTTTCATGTCTTTTATCTAAAATCATAAATCTTTAATTTACAAGGAAATAAAAATGGCTGCTAATTATTCGGCGGGTAGTATTCAGGTTTTAAAGGGTCTTGAGGCTGTTCGCAAACGACCTGGTATGTATATTGGTTCAACTGGTCCGAAAGGCTTGCATCATCTTGTTTATGAGACTGTAGACAACTGTATCGATGAAGCTATGGCAGGCTATTGTGATAATATCGTGGTTGCACTTGAAAAGGACGATATTGTTCGCGTTGAAGATAACGGACGAGGAATTCCTGTCGATATTCATCCTACAGAGAAAATCTCTGCCCTAGAACTTGTTTTGACTCGTCTTCATGCGGGCGGTAAATTCGATAAAAATGCTTATAAAGTTTCAGGCGGTTTGCATGGTGTAGGTGTTTCCTGCGTAAATGCTCTTTCTGACTGGCTTGAAGCTACTGTCTGCCGTGACGGTCACATCTATCGTCAGAAGTACGAGCGCGGAATTCCTGTTACAAAGGTAGAAGTCATCGGCGACACTCAGGCTCACGGAACTACAATCCGATGGAAGGCCGACAAAACTATTTTCACTGAGACTACGACTTATGATTTTGATGTTCTTTTGCAGCGACTCAAAGAGCTTGCTTTCTTGAACAGCGGAATCGTGATTACTTTCCGTGACGAGCGTCTTGAAACTCCAAAAGAAGATGTTCTCAAATATGAGGGCGGTATCGTTCATTATGTAAAGGAAATAAACGCCAACAAAAAAAGCAAGTTCTATTATCCGGAAGAACCTATTTACATCACTGGCGAAAAGGACAACGTAATCACTGAGCTTGCTTTCCAGTACAACGATTCTTATTCAGAAGACATTCACACTTACGTAAACGACATCAACACACGCGATGGTGGTACTCATCTTGACGGATTCAGAACTGCGCTTCTCTGGGTCTTGAACAAAGCTCTTGACGGCAACGAAAAGATGAAAAAGAAGATGCCTGATCGTGACGGCAAATTTGAACCGGGCGAGGACAAAAAAGAAAAACTCACTGGTGAAGATGTCCGCGCAGGATTAGCCGCCGTTCTTTCAATGAAAGTTCCTGAGCCTGAATTCGTTGGTCAGACAAAAGACAAACTTGGAAACACAGAAGTCCGAACAATCGTTGATTCCCTCGTAAAAGAAAAGCTCACTATTTTCTTTGAGTTGAATCCGACAGTGCTTGACCGTGTTCTTGAAAAGGCCGTGGGTGAGGCCGCTGCACGAGTTGCCGCCCGAAAGGCAAAGGAAGCCACCCGCAAAAAGACTGTGGGTGCCGGTTTCCAGAAGCCCGAAAAACTTTCTGATTGTTCAATCAAAGACAACCCGGAAATCTGCGAAGTCTACATAGTCGAGGGTGATTCGGCTGGTGGTTCTGCAAAGAAAGGCCGGGACTCAAAAACTCAGGCAATTCTTCCTCTTTGGGGAAAGATGCTCAATGTCGAAAAGGTCAGCCCTGAAAAGGTTATGGGCAACGACAAGCTTGACCCGGTTATCAAAACACTTGGAACAGGATTCGGAAAAGACTTCAACATCGAAAAACTCCGCTATCATAAAATCATCATTATGGCCGATGCCGATGTCGACGGAAGCCACATCCGCACACTTCTGCTCACATTCTTCTTCCGCTATATGCCGCAGCTGATTGAGCACGGATATGTCTATCTCGCAATGCCGCCTCTTTTCAAAGTTCAGCTTGGCAAAAAAGAGCCTGTTTACTGCTACTCTGATCAGGAACGAGACGACGCTCTTGCCGCTTTGGGTGACCAGCGAGAAAAGGCTGACGTTCAGCGATACAAAGGTCTTGGTGAGATGGACGGTGAGCAGCTTTGGGAAACAACAATGGATCCCGCTCACCGAAAGATGCGGGTAGTAACAATCCCCGACGCCGAGGCCGCAGACAAGATTTTCAGCGTCTGTATGGGTGAGGAAGTAGAGCCACGCCGAGAATTCATCGAAAGCAACTCAAGCTACGCTAATCTGGATATTTAGTTAAAGCTTGAGTTTTCATCAATAATTAGAAAAAACTGATTAAGGAAATATAAATGTTAGAAGAAGAAAAAACCCCGGAAGGTGGAACGGTCATAAAGATTCCGATTGAGGATGAGGTCAAACAGGCTTACATCGACTATTCGATGTCGGTTATTGTTCAGCGTGCTTTGCCTGATGTTCGTGATGGTCTCAAACCTGTTCACCGGCGAATCATGTATGCGATGGACACCCTTCATCTGGCTTCGGGCGGAAAAACTAAAAAATGTGCTACGATTGTCGGTGAAGTTTTGGGTCACTATCATCCGCATGGTGACGCTTCTGTTTATGATGCCCTTGTACGCTTGGGTCAGGATTTTTCTCAGCGATATACGACTGTAACTCCACAGGGTAACTTCGGTACGATTGCGGGCGACCCTGCTGCGGCTTATCGATACACTGAGGCCAAAATGTCAAAAATCACCGAAGAGATGGTTTCTGACATCAGCAAGAACACGGTCGATATGGTGTCAAACTTTGACGACACCACAAAAGAGCCTGCTGTCCTTCCTGGAAAATTTCCTTTCCTTCTTTGTAACGGTACGACAGGTATCGCCGTTGGTATGGCGACTAACATGCCGACCCATAACTTGCGTGAAGTAGCCGCTGCAATTTCTGCTTACATCGATAATCCAGAAATTTCTATCGATGAACTCATGAAATACATAAAAGGCCCGGATTTTCCGACCGGCGGTACAATTTATGGCCGGGAAGGAATCAAAAAGGCCTACAGAACTGGCCGCGGCAAAATCACAATCCGCTCAAAGTTCACTATCGAAACTGACAAGCGTGGTCATGAAAAAATCGTTTTCACCGAAGTACCTTACGGCGTGAACACGACTAATATCATCAAAAAAATCAATCAGCTCAAAGATGACAAAATCATCGAAGGAATTGCTGATGCAAACGACGAAACGAGTGACCGCGTTGGTATGCGCCTTGTCGTCGAGCTTAAAAAGAATGCTGTTACAAAAATCATCCTGAACCAGCTTTTCTCAAAGACTGAATTGCAGGCAAATTTCGGCGTAATCAACCTTGCCCTCGTTCCTCAGGAAAAGGAAGGCGAGCCGAGATACGACGAGTCTGGTCTTCTCACCCTTAAGCCAACTTACCTTAAGCCGCAGATTCTTACACTCAAACAGCTTATCCAGCATTTCGTAAATCACCGTGACGAAGTTATCACACGCCGCACGATTTATGATCTCAAAGTCGCAAAGCACCGAATGCACATCTTGCAGGCTTTGATTACGGCAATCAATAACATCGACGAAGTAATCAAGATTATCCGCGGAAGCGACACCACTGAGCAGGCAAAGCTCCGCTTGGAAGAAAGATTCAATTTTGATGACGAGCAGGCACAGGCAATTGTCGATATGCAGCTCAAACGCCTCACTCACTTGCAGATTGAGGATTTGCAGAAAGAAATTAAAGAACTCCAGGCGTTGATTGATCATCTTGAAGATTTGCTCGCTCACCACGAAAAAATCCTCGGAATCATCAAGGACGAGACAAACGAACTTGCAGACAAATATGGTGATGACCGAAAGACTGACATCGTTGCAGATGAAGTCGAAGAAATCAACACAGAGGACATGATTAAAGAAGAAGAAGTCGTCGTGATGATTTCAAAGATGGGTTACATCAAGAGAGTTCCTCTTACACTTTACAAAGCGCAGAGTAGGGGAGGGAAGGGCAGCTTAAGTGCCAACCTCATCGAAGACGATTACATCAATCAGATTTTCATTGCCACAACAAAATCATACATCACCTTCATGACTGACGAAGGAAAGGCTTACTGGATTAAAGTTCACGAGATTCCTGAGTCGAGCCGAAGCAGCCGTGGTTCAAGCGTAAAATCTTTGCTCCAGCTTTCTGCGGACGAAGAAATCACAACAATCGTCACCATGAAGGATTACACCGATTCTCAGTTCATCTTCATGGCAACTGCAAACGGTGTAGTCAAAAAATGTCAGACAACAGAGTTTGCAAATGCAAAAACACGTGGCGTAATCGCAATCAAACTCAAGGACGGCGACAAACTTGTATCTTCTATTTTGACTAGCGGAAATAAAGAAGTTATGCTAGTCACACGTAGAGGTCAAGCCCTCCGCATAAATGAAGAAGATGTAAGACCTATGGGTCGTGCAAGTGCCGGTGTTACAGGCATCCGTCTTTCACAGGGAGACGAACTTGCAGCTGCAATTTGTGTCGAAGAAGGAAAAGACGCTCTCGTTATCACAGAAAAGGGCATTGGAAAGCGAGTTGACTTTGAGGAATTCGGTCAGCACGGACGAGGAACCGGCGGTCAGAAGATTTTTGGAAACACGGACAATAAAGGCGAGATTATCGGAGCTATCGCAGTCTCTGAAGATGCCGAAGTTATCTGTATGACTGGCCAGGGCAAAACCCTCCGAATCAAAGCTGCCGATGTTTCAAAGCAGGGGCGAGGAGCTTCCGGAACAAGAGTAATCAACATCGATTCCCCGGACTATGTAGTAGGTTTCGACAGCGTAGCCCAAGAGAAGGACTAATTCGAACAGAAAATCCATCCGTGGATTTTCTGATTCACAGCTTTAACCCTACATCCTGTAGGGCTTGCTTGTTGAAAACTTTAAAAAAGGAAGAAAACACTTTTTTATAAAAAGTTTTCCTGATGGTTTAATCATAATCTTCACCGAGAAAATATGAAGCCGTGTGTCAGTTTAGATGCACGGCGTTTTTTTTTGTCTTTAAGATTATATCTTTTGCTTTACATTTAATTTGATGCACGGATTTTTTCATGTAAAACATATTATGACTTAGTGTGAATTTGATAAATTTATAAAGAATTTACGCTATGGATAGCGGTCAATATATAAATAAGAAATTACACTATCGTTAGGTAGAGAAAAAAGTAAAATTATACAGATATATAAATTTTGCTGTTGTTTCACATGAAACATGCCGATAATATTTTTCCAGAAAAAAGTAAAAAATATTAAATTTTTTTGCTGACAAAAGTTCGTTTGTAATATACAATATGGATGGGGATAAGGTAGTGAAAATCAGTCATTCTCCTTTTCGTTCATATCATAGTGGCTGATTAATAACCATCAGGCGGCCGAAGGAGCTAAAGAGCTTCTTCGGCTTTTTTTATGTCTTGTT